>DASSQW010000397.1:0-2711 GCA_035702165.1 Candidatus Nanopelagicales bacterium | reverse complement strand
CCGCGTCAGGGGCGCGTGAGGTAGACCGCCACGGCCCACGTCGTGATGATGGCGAACGCCGTCATCAGCTCGAGCCCGATGTTGAGCCCGACGGCCTTGATGGCGTGCACGGTCGCGCGCCAGGCCGCCCCGCCGCTGCGGTGCTTCGCGAGCTCGAGCAGGAAGATCGTCGCCACGAAGCCGATCGCCGCGCCGATGACCGGGATCACGAAGAACCCGACGACGGCCACGACGAGCGCCACCGCGACGAACCTCGAGTCGACACCCGCCCGCTTCATCCGGCGACCGGGCAGCAGGTACTGCGCGACGAGCCCCCCGGCATACAGCAGCGTGGCGATCGCGAAGACCACCCACCCGGCGGTGGAGTGGACCTCGATCGCCCAGAGGAGGGTGGCCGCCCAGACGAGGAAGAGCCCCGGAAGGACAGGAACGACGATCCCGACGGTGCCGACGAGCATGGCGAGGCCCACCAGAACGTTCGATCCGGTGATCACCGCCGTGCGCTCAGCGCGTCAGGACAGGCGTGGGCGTCCTTGCCGGGGTCGTACCTCGATCCGCTCAGCGCTCGTCCATGGACGAGATGCGCGTCTCCTGAAGACGCTCGGTCTCGTCGAGGACGTCGACGGCCTTGTCCATCAGCGCCGGCAGGTGCTCACGACCGTGGTGGGCGCAGAACAGCAGCTCACCGCCGGTCACAAGGCGGGCGCGGATGTAGGCCTGGGCGCCACACCGGTCGCAGCGGTCTGCCGCAGTCAACTCGGGTGCCAGTGCTGTCGTCATCTTGTGCTCGCCTTCTCTCTACCCGTCGAGGGCCTCCCCGAAGGGTGACCCTGCCAGTTACCCGCGAGCCCGTGAGCGCCTTGCGGCCCCCGATCCGATCTCGCGGATGTTCCAACAGTGAATCACGTTCGAACCTTCCCCATCGGCAGGCTCGATCTGTGAGACCCCGTCATGCCCGGATCGTTACGTCCTGTCCACCCTGACGACAGAGCCCCGTCGCCACCGTGCGCGTGGCAGACGGGCGTCGTCACCGGCGGTCGTTAGGCTTCGGGTGCGGCCGGCGACCCGGCCGTCAGACCGAAACGAGAGAGATCGACGACTGTGGCCTCCGCCTCCCGCCCCGCGCCCAACGGCACCGGCGACTACACCGCCCGTCACCTCCAGGTCCTCGAGGGCCTCGAGGCGGTGCGCAAGCGCCCGGGCATGTACATCGGCTCCACCGACCAGCGCGGCCTCATGCACTGCCTGTGGGAGATCATCGACAACGCCGTCGACGAGGCGCTCGCCGGGGTGTGCTCCGACATCCAGGTCATCCTCAGCGGCGACGGCTCCATCGAGGTGCGCGACAACGGGCGCGGCATCCCCGTCGACATCGAGCCGCGCACCGGCCTGTCCGGGGTCGAGGTCGTCTTCACGAAGCTGCACGCCGGTGGCAAGTTCGGCGGCGCGTCGTATGCCGCGACGGGTGGCCTCCACGGCGTGGGCGCCTCGGTCGTCAACGCCCTGTCGGCCCGCCTCGACGTCGAGGTCGACCGCGCCGGCAAGACCTACGGCATGAGCTTCCGCCGGGGCGAGCCCGGCACCTTCACCGATCGCACGCCGGTGCACTCGCCCGACTCCGAGTTCACCCCGTACGAGAAGAAGAGCGCGCTGCCCGTCGTCGGCAAGGCGAAGCGCGGCGTCACCGGGTCGCGCGTGCGCTTCTGGCCGGACAGGCAGATCTTCCTCAAGGATGCCGAGCTCGACTACGACGCCATCGCCGGCCGCGCCCGGCAGACCTCCTTCCTCGTCCCCGGACTGCGTCTCGTCATCCGCGACGAGCGCCGCCTGGCGGGCACCCCGGGCGCCGAGGGTCCGGTCGAGGAGGTCTTCCAGCACGACGGCGGCATCACCGACTTCGTCGAGTTCCTCGCCCCCGACACCGCCGTCACCGACGTCTGGCGGCTCGAGGGGTCGGGCACCTTCACCGAGACGGTGCCGGTCCTCGACGTCAACGGGCACATGACCCCGACCGAGCTCGAGCGCGAGTGCGGTGTCGACATCGCCCTGCGCTGGGGCACGGGCTACGACACCCGGCTGCAGTCCTTCGTCAACATCATCACGACCCCGAAGGGCGGCACGCACGTCGCGGGCTTCGAGCAGGCGATCGTCAAGGTCTTCCGCCGCCAGCTCGAGCTCAACGCCCGCCGGCTCAAGGTCGGCGGCGACAAGCCGGAGAAGGACGACATCCTCGCCGGCCTCACAGCGGTCGTCACCGTGCGCCTCGCCGAGCCTCAGTTCGAGGGCCAGACCAAGGAGGTGCTCGGCACCAACGCCGTGCGCGCCATCGTCGCCAAGGTCGTCGAGCAGGAGCTGACGGCCCGGCTCACCTCCTCGAAGCGCGGCGACAAGGCGCAGGCTGCGCTGCTGCTCGAGAAGGTCGTCTCGGAGATGAAGTCGCGCATCAGCGCGCGGCTGCACAAGGAGACCCAGCGTCGCAAGAACGCCCTCGAGAGCTCGACGCTGCCGAGCAAGCTGCGTGACTGCCGCACGACCGACGTCGAGCGGTCCGAGCTGTTCATCGTCGAGGGGGACTCGGCGATGGGCACCGCCAAGGAGGCGCGCTCCTCGGAGTTCCAGGCGCTGCTGCCGATCCGCGGCAAGATCCTCAACGTCCAGAAGGCCTCGGTCAGCGACATGCTGAAGAACGCCGAGTGCGCCTCGATCATCCA
>DASSQW010000396.1:0-11855 GCA_035702165.1 Candidatus Nanopelagicales bacterium | reverse complement strand
CGCACCGACTCGACGGTCTCGAGGGCGAAGCGCATCCGGTTCTCGAGGCTGCCGCCGTACTCGTCGTCGCGCTGGTTCGACAGCGGCGAGAGGAACTCGTGGGCGAGGTAGCCGTGCGCGAAGTGCAGCTCGATCGCATCGGCTCCGGCCGCGAGCGCGTGCCCCGCCGCCGCGACGAACGCCTGCTGCGTGCGCGCGATGTCGTCGCGCGTCATCGCCGCGGGGGCGGCGTACCCGCCGAACGCGGTCGCCGACGGCGCGAGGGTCGGCCAGCCGCCTGCGGCCAGCGGTACGGAGTCGGAGCCGCGCCAGGGTGCGTACGTCGATGCCTTGCGCCCCGCGTGCGCGAGCTGGAACGCGAAGGGCACGCCCTGGCTGTGCGAGAACGCCACGATCGGAGCCCACGCCTGCACGTGCGCCTCGGACCACAGCCCGGCGTCCTCCGGCGTGATCCGGCCCTCGGGCACGACCGCGACCGCCTCGCTGATCACCAGCCCCGCGCGACCGATCGCGAACGAGCCGTAGTGCGCGCGGTGCCAGTCCTGCGGCAGGCCGTCGACGGCGGAGTACTGGCACATCGGGCTCACCCACGCGCGGTGCGCGAACGTGGTGCCGCGCAGGGTCAGGGGCTCGAACAGGGCGCTCATGGCGCCATCCTCACAAGCCGTCGTACGCCGACCCGCACCGAGTCCCGCGCGGCGGGAGCCCGCGGTCAGACGTAGCGCTCGAGAATGCTCGACTCGGCCAGGCGCGACAGACCCTCGCGGACGCTGCGGGCGCGGGCCTCGCCGACGCCCTCGACCGCCTGCAGGTCGTCGATCGATGCCGCGAGCAGCTTCTGCAGCCCGCCGAAGTGGCCGACGAGGCGCTCGTTGACGATCTCGGGCAGCCGCGGCACGCGGGCGAGCAGCCGGAAGCCGCGCGGGCTGACGGCGGAGTCGAGGAGGTCGTCGGCCGCCCCGAAGCCGATGGCCCGCGCCACGGAGCCGAGGTCGAGCAGGTCGGTGGCCGACAGAGCGTCCAGGTCGCTGAGGGCGTGCTCGAGGCCGCGCACCGACTTCTTGCCGCTGCTGGGCTGGTAGTCGCGGATCACGAGGATGCGGTCGGTCTCCACGCCCGCGACCAGCTCGTCGAGCTGCAGCGAGAGCAGACGGCCGTCGGTGCCGAGCTCCACGAGGTAGCCGACGATCTCGGAGGCGATCCGCCGCACCATCTCGAGGCGCTGCGCGACCGACGCGACGTCGCGGACCGTGACGAGGTCCTCGATCTCGAGCGCGGAGAGCGTGCCGCTCACCTCGTCGAGACGCATCTTGTAGCGCTCGAGGGTCGCCAGGGCCTGGTTGGCGCGGGCCAGGATCGCGCCGGAGTCCTCGAGGACGTGACGACGCCCGACGAGGTAGAGCGCGATGGTGTTCATCGACTTGCTCACGCTGACGACCGGGAAGCCGGTCTGCTTCGCGACGCGGTCGGCGGTGCGGTGACGCGTGCCCTGCTCGTCGGTCGGGATCGAGGGGTCGGGAAGCAGCTGGACGGCTGCGCGCAGCAGCCGGGTGCCGTCGGCGTCGCAGATCACGGCGCCGTCCATCTTCGCGAGCTCGCGCAGCCGCTGCGCGGAGAACTCGGCGTCGATCGCGAAGCCGCCCGAGGCCATCGCCTCGACGGTGCGGTCGTGACCGAGGACGACGAGACCGCCGGTGCGTCCGCGCAGGATGCGCTCGAGCCCGTCGCGCAGCACGGTGCCGGGTGCGACGGCCGCGATCGCGGCGCGCAGCGCGGCGTCGACGTCGGTCTTCTCGCTCGGCACGGCGATGCCCCTCATCAGGGTGGGGACACCGCGGGTGGCGCCCCCGTGATGGTCATCCTAGGGGTACGCCGCGGGCGCCCCCGCCTCGTGCGTCCGGCCTGGAACCGGCCGCGGCATCGACGTACGACGGCCCGCGGACGCGCGCCCCGGCGTCGTCAGGTCATCGGGTGACGGCGGCCAGGTGGCGCAGCTGGTTGAGCGCGTCCTCGAGGTGGTGGACCTCGGTGACGCGCGGCCCCTCGATCCCCGAGCCGCTGCGCGGGAGCAGCGCCTTCGAGCCACGGGGCACGACGATGCGCGAGTAGCCCAGGCGCGTGGCCTCGGCGACGCGCTGGTGCAGGAACGGCACCGGCCGGATGTCGCCGGAGAGCGCCACCTCGCCGATGACGAGGACGTCGGGAGCGACCGGCGTTCCCATCGCGGCGGACGCGATCGCGAGGCACACCGCGAGGTCGACGGCCGGGTCGGACAGCTTCGCGCCGGCCACCGTCGCGACGAAGACGTCGCGGTCGGAGATCCGCCGTCGGCTGCACCGCTCGGTGACGGCGACGAGCATGTTGACGCGCGAGGTGTCGAGACCGCTGACGCCGCGGCGCGGGTTGGGGTTGGTCGCCTCGGTGACCAGGGACTGCACCTCGGCCAGCATCGGCCGGCGTCCCTCCATCGTGACGGTGACGCAGGTGCCCGGCACCGGCCGCTCGCGGTGCTCCCGCCAGAGGTCGGAGGCGTCGGCGACCTCACGGAGGCCGTCGTCGGCCTGCTCGAAGCAGACGATCTCGTCGGCCGGGCCGTAGCGGTTCTTCACCGCCCGCAGCAGGCGCAGCGAGGTGTGCCGGTCTCCCTCGAAGGTGAGCACGGTGTCGACGAGGTGCTCCATCGCCCGCGGGCCGGCGATGCTGCTGTCCTTGGTCGACTGGCCGATGAGCAGCATCGGCATCCGCCGCGACTTCGCGACCCGGCTGAGCACGGAGGTGATCTCGACGACCTGGGTCATCCCGCCCGCACGGCCGTCGACGTCGGCCGACGCGATGGTCTGCACCGAGTCGACGACGACGAGGGAGGGGTCGTGCTCCTCGATGTGGCCGAGCAGCGTCGCAAGGTCGTTCTCGTCGGCCAGCAGCAGGGACTCCGAGTCGGCGCCGATGCGCCGGGCCCGCACGCCGATCTGCTCGACCGACTCCTCGCCGGAGACGTAGAGGACCGTTCCGCTGCCCTTCTCGGCGTAGCGGTGGCCGACCTCGAGAAGCAGCGTGGACTTGCCGACCCCGGGCTCGCCCGCGACGAGCACCACCTGACCGGGCACGAGGCCGCCGCCCAGGACGCGGTCGAACTCGCCCAGGCCGGTGGTCGCGCGGGTGACGTGCTGATCGGCGATCTCGGACACCGGACGGGCCCGCCGCGTGGGCGCCACGCCCGCGGTGGAGGCGCGGAGGCCGCTCGACGCCGCGGTGGCGCCGACCTCGGCCACGGTGCCCCAGGCCTGGCACTCGGAGCACCGTCCGACCCACTTCGGCGAGGTCGCACCGCACTCGGTGCACCGGAAGGAGGCCCGCGTCTTCGCCATGGGACCGGACCCTACGGCCCACCCCCGACGCCCTCGACCTAGCATCCCCACGGTTCGGACTGAAGGGCACCCTGGTTGCTAAGAGCGCAACATCCGGGACCCACTCGGGCGAACGCTCAGCGGCCAGGGCGATAGGTCGATGACACCACCCGCACGTGCGGCGCAGGGTGTCCGGCACGTGCGATGACGGCCTTCATGAACTCCCCGACGATCGCGTCGGGATTCCGTGAGATCTGGCTCGGTGGCGAGTGCAGGACGGCGAGCCCCGCCGCCGTCATCCGGCGGTGTCGCTCCATCGTGCTCTCCCAGCTTGCCACGGAGAAGTGGTGCTCCCGGCTGTCGACCTCCAGGCACACGCCCGTCGTCGGGTCGTAGACATCGGGGGCCGCGAGGAAGGTCTGGTCGAGGAGGAAGAGCCGCGGGTTGTACTCGAGGTCATCCAGCCCCTGGTCCTGGAACGCCCGTCGCAGATCGCCCTCCGGCACGGACCGGATGCCGGCCCACACCTCCTCGAGCGCAAGCCGGGTGAATCTGCTGCCCCGCATCTGGCCGCTACGCCGTTCGCGGTCCAAGGCCTCGGGCGAGGTGAGGCCGCGTTGCACCGCCTCGAAGACGAGGGCGCGGACGGCACCCTCGTCCCTGCACCGGCGGGAGGCGTCCAGCACTGCACGGGCGACGGGCGAGTACCGCAGGCCGTCCCGCTCGTGGTGAGCCGGCATGAAGCGGGTCCGCTCGACCACGACGAAGCCGGCGGAGACCCGTCGGGTGGTGTGCGGAATGAGGACGCGTACGCCGTCGCCGTCGAGCACAGGGGTCTCGGCCGCCGCGAGACGCCGGCCCGCCAGGGCGGCTCGACTCGTGATCACCGAGAGGGGGCCGGCGTACAGGAGGGCTGCCTGGTCGCGTTGCAGATACGTCAGCTCACGCCCGGCCTGGACTGCGTGGACGCCGGGAAGCACTCGGCTGAACATGCCACCCAGGTCGTGGGAGCGGCTCAGAGTCGATCGCGCAACGCCGAGCTCGGCGAGCTGCGCGGCGGTGAGCAGTCCGTGCTGACGGGATGCGGCGTCGATCACGGCGTCGCGTGACCATCGGGCTGGTCTGGGCATGGCGCAAGACTGACCACGACGGTCTGCGGCCGGTCGGACCGTCACCCCGGGCCTGGGGACGCGGGAGGGGACGTTCGCTGCTGTGAACGAGAGAGACGCATCGTTCGGGGAAGAGATGTTGCCCTCTTTGCAACCAGGGGCACCTTCAGTGCGAAGCAGCCCGGGGACAGCGATCAGGCGGGGTCGGCGGGGTGGGGGGCGAAGGCGCGGAGCTGGGCGTCGCGGGCGGCGGGGGTGCGCTCCTTGGCGGCGACGGCGCGTGCCGCGGTGAGCGCGGCGACCCGTGCCTCGCAGTGCTCCGCGAGGACGTCGTACGCCGCCTGCCCCATGAGCGCGATCAGTGTCGAGCGCTCGGTGACGTAGACGGGCTCGACGGCGACGTGCGCCTCGGTCGAGCCGCTGCAGTACCAGTCGAGGTCGTGGCCGCCGGCGCCCCAGCCGCGGCGGTCGTACTCGCCCACCGAGATCAGCAGGATCTGCGTGCCGTCGGGGCGCTCGACGTGCTCGAAGGTACGGCGTACCGGGAGCTGCCAGCAGACGTCGGGCTTGAGCTCGAGCGGCTCCTTGCCCAGGCGCGCCGCGAGGTGGTGGAACGCGCAGCCCTCGCCACCTTCGAAGCCGGGGCGGTTCTGGAAGATGCACGCGCCCTGGACGACCCGCGTCTTGCGCGCGCCCTCCTCGTCCTTCTCGCTGATGCCCTTCTTGCGACCGGTCTCGGCGAACTGCCAGATGTCGTCGGTGAGCATGTCGGCGTACTTCTTCGCGCGCTTCTCGTCGGCCTTGTCCGAGTAGTGCGCGCCGAGGACGCAGCAGCCGAGGTCGGGCTTCTGCGCGTCGATGCCGTGGCAGCCGCGGCCGAAGATGCAGGTCCACCGGCTCGTGAGCCAGGTGAGGTCGCAGCGGTACACCTGCGCCGCGTCTGCCGGGTCGGCGAACTCGACGTACGCGCGCGGGAAGTCCAGCGGCACCTCCGGCGGCCGCGCTGTGAGGGCGACGTCGATGGGCGCGGACTTCTTGTTCTTGCGCGGTGCAGCCACGTCGTCAGCCTAGGGGGAGACGCGCTCCGCCGCCCCGGCGGTACGTCGAGCGGCGGCGGCCTCGCCCGACGCCTTCGGGCGAAGGGCGCAGTTGGGCGCGCCGCGGCGCGGAGCCCCGCTCGGCGGGTTCGCGACCGTCAGCGAGGATGGGGCTGTGCTGCACGATCTGGACGCGCTGCTCGAGGGCCTCGCGTCGGGGCGCTTCGCCGCCGACCACGACGAGATCCGCGCGTCGGCGCTCGCGCACCTCGGCTCCGACGAGATCCAGGCGCGGACCTTCGCACCGCTCGTCCTGCAGTGGCTGGCGCTGGCCGGCGACCGGGATCGAGCCGCGTTCGACGCGGTGTCGCACTGGTACCTCTCCGAGGAGGACGCACGCGGTTACGACGAGAGCCTCGGGTGGCTGCATGCCGTCGCCCACGGCGCCGACTACCTGTCGGCCGCGGCCGCGACGGGTGTCGCCGCCGGAGACGAGGTGCTCGGGCTCCTCGCGCGGCGGACGTCGATGCCTGGCCCCGTGTGGCGCGATCAGGAGAACGCCCGGGTGGCGCACGCGGCCGTCCAGGCGCTGTCGGCCGCGCACGGCGCCGGCCAGGACGGCGTCCGCGCGTTCGCCGCGCCGTTCGAGGAGGCTCTCACCGCCTTCGAGCTCGCCGCGGCCGACGGGTCGCAGGTGGGGCGGCCTCCTGCCTGGCTGACCAACGTCTTCGCGACCCTCGCCACCCTCTACGTCGCCGTGTCCGAGGACCCGCTTCCCGGAGAGGACGTGGACGCCAGCCCCTGGCGTGGCCGCCTGCGCGCCGAGCTCGCCGCGCTCCTGAGCCGCATGACCCCCTGGCTGTTCACGCCCTCGTCCCGTGTCACGTGATCCGCTGCCCGGCTCGCACGGCCGCTGGGGGCCGCTCACGAGGCTCGCTGCGGCGTCGCGGCGCGACCACCTAGCATCGAGACGTGCGCCTCGGAGTCCTCGATGTGGGATCGAACACCGTCCACCTCCTGGTGGTCGACGCCCACCACGGCGCAGCCCCGATCCCCGCGCACTCGCACAAGACCGAGATGCGGCTGGCCGAGCACATCCGCGACGGCGAGACGATCTCGCGCTCCGGCGTCGACGCGCTGGTGAGCTTCGTGCTCTCCGCGCAGGACGTCGCCGAGGACTTCGGCGTCACCGAGATGATGGCCTTCGCCACCTCCGCGATCCGCGAGGCCGTGAACGGCGAGGAGGTGCTGCACGAGGTGCGCCAGCGCACCGGCATCGACCTCGTCGTCCTCTCCGGCGACGACGAGGCCCGGCTGACCTTCCTCGCCGTGCGCCGCTGGTACGGCTGGTCGTCGGGCCGGCTGCTCGTGCTCGACATCGGCGGCGGCTCGCTCGAGATCGCCGTGGGCTCCGACGAGGCGCCCGACGTCGCGGTCTCGCTGCCCCTCGGCGCCGGCCGGCTGACCCGCGCGTTCCTGTCCAAGGACCCGGCCCGCCCCGACGATGTCAAGGCGCTGCGCAAGCACGCCCGCGCGCAGATCGCCGACGTCGCGGGACGGATCGGCCGCGCTGGCGTACCCCGTCACGTCGTGGCGACGAGCAAGACCTTCCGGTCGCTCGCGCGCATCGCGGGCGCGGCACCCTCGAGCGAGGGGATGTTCGTCCGACGGATGCTCTCGCGCGAGGACCTGCGACTGTGGGTGCCGAAGCTCGCGTCGATGAGCGCGAAGGAGCGCTGCGAGCTCCCCGGCGTCAGCAGCGGCCGCGCTCTTCAGCTGCTCGCGGGCGCACTGGTCGCGGAGGCGGCGATGGACCTCCTCGACGTCGAGTCGCTCGAGATCGGTCCGTGGGCGCTGCGCGAGGGCGTCATCCTCGAGCGGCTGGACCGGATCGACCGATGACTCCTCCCGGCTCCGACGTCGACCTGGCGACCGGACTGACCTCGGCCCAGGTGGCGCAGCGGGTTGCGGCGGGCCAGGTCAACACGGTCAAGGACCGCAACGCGCGCTCGCTCGGCGACATCGTCCGCGCCAACACCTTCACCTACTTCAACGCCCTCATCGGCGGCCTGTGGGTGCTCATGCTCGTGAGCGCGCCGCTCATCGACTCGCTGTTCGGCCTCGTGATCGTCGTCAACACCGCGATCGGCATCGTGCAGGAGTACCGCGCCGCACGGACCCTGTCGAAGCTCTCGCTCGTGCACCAGCAGCAGGCGACCGTCCTGCGCGAGGGCGCCGAGCAGGTGGTGCCCCCCGACGAGGTCGTGCTCGACGACCTCATCGTGGTCGGCACCGGCGACCAGATGCTCGTGGACTCGGTCGTCGTCCGGGGAGGCGGCCTCGAGCTCGACGAGTCGCTGCTCACGGGCGAGGCCGATCCGGTCGAGAAGCACGAGTCCGACGAGGTGCTCTCCGGCTCCTTCGTCGTCGCCGGCTCCGGCGTCGTCCGGGCCACCCGCATCGGGCAGGAGTCCTACGCCGCGAAGCTGGCCGACGAAGCCAGCAAGTTCAGCCTCACGCGATCCGAGCTGCGCGACTCGATCCAGCGCTTCATCAAGTTCGTCTCGTTCGCGATGATCCCGGTCGGGATCCTGCTGTTCGTGTCGCAGTGGAACGCGACCGACCACGACCTCCGCGCCTCGATCGCGGGGACCGTGCCCGGCGTCATCACGATGGTGCCGGAGGGCCTGGTCCTGCTGACCAGCGTCGCGATGGCGGTGTCGGTCATCCGTCTCGCGCAGCGCCAGGCGCTCGTGCAGGACATGCCCGCGGTCGAGGTGCTCGCGCGCGTCGACGTCGTCTGCGTCGACAAGACCGGCACCCTCACCGAGCCGGGCATGGCCGTGCAGGACGTCGTCGCCCTCGACGACACGGTCGACCTCGAGCAGCTGCTCGGCGCGATGGGCGCCAGCGAGCCCGACCCCAACCCCACGCTCGCGGCGGTCGCTGCGCGCTACCCGGCCTCCGACGGGTGGACGGTCGCGTCCACCGTCCCGTTCTCCAGCGCTCGCAAGTGGTCGGCGGTGACCTTCGACGATCGAGGCGCGTGGGTGATGGGCGCCCCCGAGATGCTCCTGCCCGACGGTCACGACGTGCGCGGCCGCGCCGACGACCTCGCGGGCGCCGGCGCCCGCGTGCTGCTGCTCGCCGGCTGCGAGGGGGAGCCCGATGCCGAGTCCGGCCCCGGCGCGCTCGCTCCCACCGCCCTGGTCGTCATCAACCAGACCCTGCGCTCCGACGCAGCGGACACCGTCGCGTACTTCCTCGACCAGGACGTGCGCATCGTGGTCATCAGCGGCGACAACGCGGTCACCGTGGGCGCGATCGCAGCCGACGCCGGGATCCCGGGTGCCGATGCGCCGCGCGACGCCCGAGACCTTCCCGAGGAGGTCGGGGCGCTCGCGGCCGCCCTGGACGAGTCGTCGGTGTTCGGTCGCGTCACGCCGGCGCAGAAGCGCGCGATGGTCGGTGCGCTGCAGAGCCGCGGCCACGTCGTCGCGATGACCGGCGACGGCGTCAACGACGTCCTCGCGCTCAAGGACGCCGACCTCGGCATCGCGATGGGGTCGGGCGCCGGAGCCACGCGATCGGTCGCGCAGATCGTGCTGCTCGACGACCGGTTCTCGGTCATGCCGTCGGTGGTCGCCGAGGGACGGCGCGTGCTCGGCAACGTGGAACGCGTCTCCGACCTGTTCCTCACCAAGAGCTTCTACGCGATGGTCGTCTCGATCGCGACCGTGCTGCTCGTGCTCCCGTTCCCGTTCCTGAACCGGCACCTCACCGTCGTCACCGCGCTCACGATCGGCATCCCCGCCTTCTTCCTCGCGCTGCTCCCCAACCACCAGCGCTTCCGCGCCGGGTTCTTCCGGCGGGTCCTGAAGTTCGCCGTGCCCGCCGGTGTGATCACCGCGATCTGCGCCTACGCGACGTACGGCTACGTCCTGCAGCTCGGCGACGACGTCGGCGAGGCGCGTCAGGCCGCCGTGGTGACCCTCTTCGTCGTGCAGTGGTGGGTGCTGGTGCAGGTCGCGCGGCCGATGAACCTGCTGCGCGGCCTCATCGTCGGCGGCAGCATCGTCGGCTTCCTCGGCGTCCTGTACATCCCGTGGATCTCCCGCCTGTTCGACCTCACCTGGCACCCCGACCGTGCGGGCCTCGTCGCGCTGGGGGTCGGGATCCTCGGCGCCGCGGCCGTGAGCATCGCGCACGCGCTCTCAGGGCACGGGAAGATGGACGAGGAGCCCCTACCGGCGCGCGCCGCGGCTGCCGTCGGCGCAGGATGATCCTGTGAGCCCGCTCGTCACCCTCTCGACGGCGTCGACCTACCCGGAGTCGACCGCCGCGTCGTTCGAGATGGCCGCCCGGCTCGGCTACGACGGCCTCGAGGTGATGGTCGGCACCGACGCCGTCAGCCAGGACCCGGACGCCTTGCTGCGGCTGCGCGACCACTACGGCATCGCCATCACGTCGATCCACGCGCCCTGCCTGCTCATCAGCCAGCGGGTCTGGGGCAGCGAGCCGTGGCCGAAGCTGCGCCGCGCGCAGGACGCTGCCGAGCTGCTCGGCGCCTCGACGGTCGTGGTGCACCCGCCGTTCCGCTGGCAGCGCGACTACGCCCGCGAGTTCGTCGCCGGCATCGAGCGGATGGCCAGCGAGACCGACGTGCGGTTCGCGGTCGAGAACATGTACCCGTGGAAGGCGGCGTCGCGGGAGTTCGCGGCGTACCAGCCGAGCTGGGACGTGCGCGACGACGACTACCGGCACACCACCCTCGACCTGTCGCACACGTCGGTGTCCCGGTCCGACGCGCTGGAGATGGCGAGCGACCTCGGCGACCGCCTCGTCCACGTGCACCTCGCCGACGGCACGGGCTCCTCGCTCGACGAGCACCTCGTGCCCGGTCGCGGCGGCCAGCCGTGCGCCGAGCTGCTGCAGGGGCTCGGGCAGACCGGCTTCGACGGCCAGGTGGTCGTGGAGATCACCACCCGCAAGGCGGCCGATCGCGCCGAGCGCGAGCGCGACCTGCGCCACGCGCTCGCCTTCGCGCGCGGCCACCTCGCGGGCACCGAGGTCGCCGACGACCCTGCCGCGGTCGCGGAGGAGGTCTGATGGCCACGTCCGACGACGTCACCCGCGCGGTGCTCGACGCCGCGCGCGCCGCCTACGCCCGGCGCGGCTACCTGAACACGACCATCAAGGGGGTGGCCGCGACCGCCGGCGTCGCGCCCGACGTCGTACGCCGCTACTACGCCAACCGCGAGGCGCTGTTCGCCGCCGCGATGCGCCTGCCCTTCGACCCCGCGATGTCGATCGCGCAGCTGCTGGCACCGGGCATCGACGGTCTCGGCGACCGCATGGTGCGCGTGACGCTCCGGATGCTCGACGACCCCGAGACCCGCGACCAGCTCGCCGAGATGGTCAAGGACGGCGCCGGCGCGAGCAAGGCCACCACCGCGCTGCGCGAGTTCTTCGAGACCGAGATGGTCGACCGCGTCGTCGCGTTCCTCGGGGTCCCCGACGCGCGCATGCGGGTCGTGCTGGCGACGTCGTACCTCCTGGGGGTGGCGACCTCTCGCTACGTCCTGCAGGTCGAGCCGCTCGCCTCGGCGAGCGAGGACGAGGTCGTGGCGATGGTCGGCCCGATGGTCCAGCTGGCCCTGACGACCCCGATGCCCGGCACCCACTGAGCGCCCGATCCTCCCGACCTCGACGTCACTGCCGTTCTGCAGGCGGTACGCCGGGTGCACGGTCCCGGAGCACTGCAGATCGCCAGTGACGTCGTGGGGGTGCGGCGGCGAAGCGGCAGCGCGCTGGTGCGCCGGTGGCCGCGGTACGGCAGGCTGGCGGCCCCACCCCTCACCCCCCGGGAGCCACCTCATGGACAAGGGCATGCTCGCCGTCCTCACCGACACCGAGCGGCTGCTCGTCGCGCAGACCGACAAGGCATCGCTCGCCGCGATGGACGAGGACGCGCTCGCCGACCTGCACGACAAGATCCGTCGGGCCCGCAACAAGGCATCGGGGCAGTACCGCCGCGGTGCGTCGTCCCGCGTGAAGGACGTCGGCGGTCGCGGCAAGGCGCACGCGCAGAACCAGCGCGCCCGCGATCGCGCCGAGGTCTACGAGGTCGCCCTCGCAGCGGTCAGCACCGCGCTCGCCGCCGCAGCCCGGCGCAGCGCCGCCGAGCTCAAGGCCGACCGGATCGCCTCCGCCCGCGCCGGGAAGCCGGTGAAGGCAGCCGCCACCTCGACGACGGCGAAGCGCGCTGCTGCTCCCGCGGCCGCGACGCCGTCGACGCCGTCGCGCTCGACCGGCTCGAAGCGCCCCGCGCCCTCGCGCGCGAAGAAGAACGCCCAGACGAC
>DASSQW010000395.1:0-10403 GCA_035702165.1 Candidatus Nanopelagicales bacterium | reverse complement strand
AGCTTGCGGTCGTCCTCGAGGCTGTGCCGGTACTCGTCGAGGATGCGGGTCGCCTCGCGCTGCACCCAGGCCTCGCCGGCCTCCCCCGCGAGCTCCACGATCGGAACGACAAGCGGCGGCTCCGAGCGGAAGCGCGGCCGGCCGTCGACCACCTCCGTGAGGCGCGAGAAGGCCTGCAGGTTGTCGCGCGACGCGAACTTCGTCGTACGCCGCTCCACCTCCCTGATCCCGCCCTCGCGCACCGTGGACGACTGCGCCTTCAGCTGCGCCAGCATCTGCTCGACCTCGAGGCGCGAGTACCACACCGAGAGGTTGGTCGACGCCGCGAAGCCCTGCATCGACTGCCGGTAGTGCAGGACGGCGTCGCGCACGACGCCGATCGTGTCGAGCTCGGTGAAGCCGTTGTCCTGGCACGCCACGACGATCGACGCGGCGAAGCGCTTGACGTCCCACTCGAACGGGCCGGGCAGCGTCTCGTCGAAGTCGTTGAGGTCGAACATCAACCGGCGCTCGGGCGAGTTGTAGTTGCCGAAGTTCAGCAGGTGCGCGTCGCCGCAGAGCTGCACCGTGAGCCCGGACGTCGGTGTCGCCGCGAGATCCATGGCCATGATCGCCGCACCGCCGCGGAAGAACGCGAACGGCGACGACGCCATGCGGCCGTAGCGGATCGGCAGCAGCTCGGGCACCCGGGTCTGCCCCTGCTCGATCAGCACGTCGACCGGCGATCGCCGCGCGGGCGAGGGCGAGAACTCGGCGTGCGACGAGCGCGGAGCAGCCTTGCGCGCAGCGCGGCCGCGCGCCTCGCGCTCCGCGACCGTGCCGTGCGGCACCTCGAGCCTGGTCACGTGCGTCGCCTGCTCGGTCATGCCCGCTCCCCGGTCCGTCCGAGCGTCCACGCCCGGACCCCTCCGACGATCCCCGCCGTGTTCGGCACGACGACGACGTCGTCGCCGAGGCCGGCGAGCACCTCGGGCGTGATCACGCGGGCGTTGCCGCCCCCGAGGTAGAGCCGGTCCCACACGAAGACCGGGCGCAGCGCCTCGACGACGCGCCGCACCCGTCGCGACCAGAAGGCAGGTCCGAGCCGCTTGCGCTCCTTGTCGCCGATGTAGGTGTCGTACGACAGCCCCCAGCGCACCGGTGCCTGCGAGAGCTCGAGGTGCGGCGCGAGCAGACCGCCGTCGAACAGCGCGCAGCCCAAGCCCGTGCCCAGCGTCAGGACGAGCTCGAGCCCGATGCCGGTGACCACGCCCGCGCCGTGCACCTCGGCGTCGTTGAGCACCCGCGTCGGCATCCCGAGCCGCCGCTCGAGCGCGGCGCGGGCGTCGAAGCCGTTCCACTCCTCGACGAGGTGCTCGAGACGGCGCGACCGCGGGCCGCTCTCGGTCACGTAGTGCGGAGTGACGATGACGACGCCGTGCCGGATCATCCCCGGGATGCCCACGGTCGCCCGGTCCGCCGCCGGCAGCCGGTCCGCGAGGTCGGCGACCGCATCGAGGAAGCGCGCTGTCGGCATCGGGTACGGCGTCGGCACGCGGAGCGGCTTCGCGTGCAGGGTGCCGGCGGCGTCGAGCACCGAGGCCTTGAGCCCCGTCCCTCCGCAGTCGACCGCGAGCGTCATCGTCACGCGGGCCAGTGTGGCGGTCGGGACCGGCGGCGCGCGGGCGGAACGCGCCGAGAAAGGCTCTCGTACACACGTACGACTCGCGTGCTAGCCTCGATGCATGAGCGCCGTCTCCGCGCAGCGCACCGGCTGGCCCGAGCCGCCGTCGGTCTCGCGCACGCGCGTCTCGTCGCACCGGTCCACCGCGCCGACCGTGGCGCTGCAGGGATCGCTGCTCGACCTCTCCGACGACGTCCGGCTCGGCGCGCTCAGCGGTCGCGTCGAGCGGACGGTGCTGGCGCACGGCGCCTGGGTCGACCACCGCCCGGGCTGGGTCCAGGGGTCCGACGCCGTGCTCGACGTCCTCCTGCACGACGTCCCGTGGGTCGCGGAGCGGCGCCGGATGTACGACCGCGTGGTCGACGTGCCGCGCCTGATCTCCTGGTACGACGGCGACGCGCCGCTCCCCCACCCGCTGCTCGCCGACGCGCGTGCCGCGCTGTCGGCGTACTACCGGCCCGAGCTCGGCGAGCCGTTCGTCACGGCGGGGATGTGCCTCTACCGCGACGGCCGCGACTCGGTCGCGTGGCACGGCGACACCATCGGGCGCTCGGCGACCGAGGACACCCTCGTCGCGATCGTGTCGTTCGGCTCGCCGCGCACCCTGGCGCTGCGCCCGCGCGGCGGCGGCCCGAGCCAGCACTTCTCGCTCGGTCACGGCGACCTCGTCGTCATGGGCGGCTCGTGCCAGCGCACCTGGGAGCACGCCGTGCCCAAGACGGCGGGTGCCGTCGGACCGCGCGTCAGCGTGCAGTTCCGGCCCGCGGGCGTCGCCTGACGCACCGCGGGCCGGACCTGGTCAGGCCAGGTGCACGACCGGCTCGTCGTCCTCGGCCGCGGCGTCCTTGCCGATGGTGAACATGAAGAACGACACGACCGCGGCGATGACCATGAATACCGCACCTACCGCGAAGGCGCGGGTGTAGCCGGCGGTCAGCGCCTGGTTCATGGCCGTGGACCCGGCCAGACCGTTGGCGGCGATGAAGGCGGTCGTCGAGGCGACCGCGACCGTGTTGAGCAGCGCCGTCCCGACCGCACCGCCGACCTGGCCGGAGGTGTTGAGCAGAGCGGAGCCGACGCCGGCGTCCTGCTTGCCGATGCCGTGCAGCGCGGTGGTCGACACCGGGATGAAGTTGAACGCCATCCCGATGCTCATGAGCAGCATCGCCGGCAGCACGTGGGTGAGATAGGGCGAGTCGTACTCCAGGCGGGACAGCCACAGCAGCCCGACAGCGCCGGCGATCTGACCCGGCACCATGAGCGGCTTGGGCCCCACGCGGGGCAGCAGCTGGCTCGCGATCCCGGCGCCGAGGATGATGCCGATGCTGAACGGAAGGAACGCGAAGCCCGCCACGATGGGCGTGTAGCCCTTGACCACCTGCAGCCACAGGCCCAGGAACAGGAACATCGCGAACATGCCGACGCCGACGATGAGCGACACGAGGTAGCTCGCACCACGGTTGCGCTCGAGCAGGACGCGCATGGGCACGAGCGGGTTGGGCACGCGGTTCTCGATGACGAAGAAGCTCACCAGCATGACGAGCGCGAGCGCGAACCACACGAGGGTCGACGGCTCGGTCCAGTGGGCGGTCTCGGTGAACGAGTGCGGCGCCGCCTTCGTGAAGCCGTAGACGAGCGCGATCAGGCCGACCGTGACCGTGATCGCGCCGAGGACGTCGTAGTTCGCGGTGCCCGATGCGCGGCTCTCGCGGACGAACGGCACCGCGAGCAGCACCGCGACGATCGCGATGGGGATGTTGACCAGGAAGCACCAGCGCCAGGAGAGGTACTCGGTGAGCACGCCGCCGAGCAGCAGGCCGATCGCCGCGCCGCCGCCCGCGATCGCGCCGTAGACGCCGAACGCGCGGGCGCGTTCCTTGGGCTCGTGGAACGTGACCGTGATGAGCGAGAGCGCCGCGGGGGCGAGGAGCGCCGCGAACGCGCCCTGCAGCCCGCGCGCGGCGAAGAGCATGCCGGGCGAGGCCGCCGCACCGCCGAACGCCGAGGCGGCCGCGAAGCCGATCAGGCCGATGATGAACGCCCGCTTGCGACCGATGTAGTCGGCGATGCGTCCGCCGAGCAGCAGCAGGCCGCCGAACGCGAGCGCGTAGCCGGTGACCACCCACTGCTGGTCCGCGTCGGAGATGCCGAGCGCGGCCTTGGCCGACGGCAGCGCCAGGTTCACGATCGACGCGTCGAGGATGATCATCAGCTGGGCAATGGCGATGACCGCCAGCGCGCGCCAGCGCATCGGGTCGAGCGGGATGCCGGCGGACGACAACGGCCAGTCGGCGGGCGGCGCGTCGAGCGCCACCGACTCCGAGGAGCCTGAGGTGGAGGACATGGGGTCGGGCCTCTCGAGAGCAGGTGAGGGTTGCCTGAGTGAGTCTGCCGGGGACAACCGACAGTCGGCGACGACGTATTCCTGCCCCCGCTAGGTTCCTCCCGTGACCGACGCCGATCCGACCCCGGCGCTGCGCGAGGTGCGTGCGCTGCGCTACGTGCTCGCGCTGCGCGAGGGTGGATCGCTCCCGGGGCTCGTGGAGGCCGACGATCTCGGCATGTACGTCGTCAAGTTCCGCGGGGCCGGCCAGGGTCGCAAGGCGCTCGTCGCCGAGGTGGTCGTGGGCGAGACCGCTCGACGCCTCGGGCTCCCGGTGCCCGAGCTCGTCGTGGTGGCCCTCGACTCCTCGCTCGCGAGCGCCGAGCCCGACGAGGAGGTCCAGGACCTGCTGCGCGCCAGCCACGGCACCAACCTCGGGATGGACTTCCTGCCCGGCTCGCTCGGGATCGAGCGGCCCGACGGCGTCGACCCGCAGCTCGCCGCGCGCGTCGTCTGGCTCGACGCGTTCCTGCAGAACGTCGACCGCTCGTGGCGCAACCCCAACCTGCTGCGCTGGCACGGCGACCCGTGGCTCATCGACCACGGCGCGGCGCTGTACTTCCACCACGACTGGTCCTCACGTGCCACGGCGGCCGCCAAGCCCTATCCCGCCGCGGCCGACCACGTGCTGCTGGGCGTGGCGGGCGACCTGCGAGCCGCTCACGAGGCGCTCGCGCCGCTCGTGCCGCACGCTCTGGCCGAGGCCCTCGCGAGCGTGCCCGACGAGTGGCTTCTGGGCGAGCCCGGCTTCGAGACGCCCGACGAGGTGCGCGCGGCGTACGCCGAGGTGCTGCTGGCCCGGCTGGGGCAGCCCGCGGTGTGGCTCGACCCCGTGGAGGTGGCCCGTGCCGCACACGTATGAGTGGGCCGTCGTCCGCGTGGTGCCGCGGGTCGAGCGCGGCGAGCAGGTGAACGTCGGCGTCGTCGTCTACTGCCGCAGCCTGGACTACCTCGGGGTGTGGGTCACCGGCGACCTGGCGCGCGCCGTCGCGCTCGCCCCCGACCTCGACGTCGATGCCGTACGCCTGCACCTCGACGCGGTCGTGGCGGTCTGCGAGGGATCCCCCGAGGCCGGCGGCAGCGGGCGCCGTACCCCGGGCGACCGGTTCCGCTGGCTGGTGGCGCCGCGCAGCACCGTGGTGCAGACCTCGCCGATCCACACCGGGATCACCGACGACCCCGAGGCCGAGCTGCGCGACCTGGCCCGGGCGATGGTGGCCTGGCCCCCCGGCTCCGAGCCCGCCTGATCGGGGGCCCTCCGGACGTTCGCTACCCTGCTCCCATGAGCGAGCACGAGGGGCACTCCGTCCACCCGCTGGCAGCCGGAATCATCGTCGTGGTCTGCGCAGCGATCTTCGGCGGGATCTTCTCCCTCATGGCCAAGGGCTGGACCGCGCCGGTCCTCATCATCACGGCCGCGCTCGTCGTCTGGGGCTTCGTCACGGTCCTGCTCCTCGACAAGGAGTGAGGATCCGGGCGCGTCACTCGCGCCCGCGGCTGCGCCTCGCCAGCTCCGCGAGGTAGGCGTTGTAGTCCGCCAGCTCGTCGGTCCCCTGCCCCGTCGTCGCCGCGCGCTCCTGGGCCCGGTCGCTCGCACGGGCCTCGCGCTCGTCGGCCCGCACCCACTGCACGAACATGGCACCCATGACGATGATCATCGGGATGTCGCCGGAGCCCCACCCGATCATCGCGCCGACGTGCTGGTCGGCGAGCAGGTCGAGGAAGTACGGGCGCCGCAGCGACTCGTAGAACGCCTCCGCGACCACCGACGTCGTCGACATCATCACGACGGCGAAGAAGGAGTGCAGCGCCATGACGATCACCATGATCACGAAGCGCGCGAGGAAGGGCGGCCGCGTGGGACCCGGGTCGATGCCGATCATCACCCAGTAGAAGACGACACCCACGAGCAGGAACCCGGCGTTCATGACGATGTGCCCCCAGTGGCTGCCCATGAGCAGCGGGAACACCGGGGTCAGGTAGATCAGGTAGAACCCCCCGAGGAACAGCGCGGACGCCGTCAGCGGGTGGGTCAGGAACTTCACGAACCGCGACGCCACGAACCGCTCCAGCCACTCGCGCGGGCCCACGCGCGCCGCGTCGCGCGGAAGGACGTCGAGCGCGAGGGTGATCGGCGCGGCGAGCACCAGGAAGATCGGCGTCACCATGCTCAGCACCATGTGCTGGGTCATGTGCACGCTGAACAGGACGTGGCCGTACGTCGCGACGCCGGAGAGCGTGCAGAGCGCGAGGAGCGCGACGCCGACCAACCACGACAGCGTGCGGCCCACCGGCCACGGGCGACCGGCGCGGTGCGCGGCCCGTACGCCGGCGACGTACAGCGCGACCATGGTGGCGCAGACGAGCAGCCACAGCGCGTCCGCGCGCGCCTGGCCCCACAGCAGGTCGGCGACCGTGGGCTCGGGCGGCATCGGGAAGCCGATGATCGACTGCGCCGGCGTCAGCGACGACACGGGGATCTCGCCGCTCACCGGCGGCGGCGTCCGCGACAGCGCGACCGCGACGCCGATCGTCGCGGCCATCACGAGCACCTCGACCGCGGCCACGCGGACGAAGATCAGCCGCGTCGCGTCGGAGGCCAGGCGCGGCACGGTCGCGCGGCGGTGCCAGAGGCCGAACGCGGACACCACCGCGAGCAGCAGCACCTTCAGGAGGACGAGCCGGCCGTACGACGTCGTGACCAGCTCGGCAGGGCTCGACATCCGCACCCACGCCGACAGCACGCCGCTGGCCCCGACGGCCACCGCGGTCCAGAGCGCGAGCGGGCTGAACCGCTCGACCGCCACGGCCAGCGGCCGTCGGTCGGTCGTGCCGAGCAGCACGAGGGCCGCGAGACCGCCGCACCAGAGGCTGACCGAGAGGACGTGGATGGCGAGGGACGACACCGCGACGGTGTGGTCGGGCGAGGTGCCCGAGTGGCTCGAGAGCGTCGGCGGCAGCAGCGCCGCGAGCGCGAGCAGGCAGGCAAGCGCCGCGCCCGTGGTGGTGCGGACGGCGTACGCCGACACTCCCACGGCGAGCGCGAGCACGGCCTGCACGAGCAGCGCGCGACCGAGCTCGATGTCGTGGACGAAGCTCCACAGCAGCGCAGGGTCGAGCACGTCGGGCACCGGCTGGGCGAGCACGTTCGACAGGGTCAGGACGACCTCGACGAGGACCACGATGGCCCATGCCAGGGCGGACCAGCGGGCGGCCCGGGTCCAGCGCAGGCGGGGCCCGCGGAGCACGCCGTCGCGCGCCGGCACCAGCAGCCCGCCTGCGAGCAGCAGGCCCACGGTCAGGACGCCCGCGAGGTCGGCGAGGGTGCGCGCGACGGGCAGCCCCCACTGCGTGCCCGGACCGGCGTCGGGCAGGCCCTCGGCCGGGGCGACCGGCCGGCCGTCACCGGTCCACAGGCACAGCGCCATGACCACGAGCGCGATCGCGACCGAGCCGAGGATCAGCGGGGCCGGGCGCACCTCGCGGACGAGGGGCGCCTCCGGCGCGACGGCCGGTGCGGTCATGCCGACCGTCGCCTCAGCAGGGCCACCACGATCCCGACGACCACCACGACCCCGAGCACGCCGAGCAGGAGCGGCCAGGCGCTGCCGCCGCTGTCGGCTGCCGGCGTGGCCGTCGTGGTCGGTGCCGAGGACCTCGTCGGAGACGTGGTGGCGGACGGCGTGGGCGACGTCGAGGGCAGCGCGCCCTGGGGCACCGTGAAGGTGAACGAGCCGGTGATGGTGTGGCCGTCGTCGGACGCGCTCCGGTAGTCGACCACGTAGGGCCCGGGCAGGGAGAGCGGCAGCAGGGCGACGCTGGCGTCGGAGCCCGTGAGGACGGCGGCGCCCGATGTGACCGCCGTGCCCTCGGGGTCCTTGACCACGATCGCTGTGCCACCTGCGACGGGGGGCTCCTCGAAGTGGAGCACGACCTGCGTGGGCAGGGTCGTGACGGTGCTGCTCGCAGCGGGCTCGGTGCTCACGACCACGTTGTGCGCCGAGGCGGCCGGCGCGGCAAGCAGCCCGAGAGCGGCGACGAGCCCGGCGGCTGCGAGGGCGCGCAGCGCGGTGGGACGGGGGACCTGCACGGGTTCTCCTGACAGGGACGGGACGGGGCGCGACGGCGCGACGCCCGACCGTCGGTCAGGCGCGCGCGGGCAGCAGCGGCGGACCGCGCCGCGACGTCCCGAGGTCGAGGACCTGGGACCGGATGCGGCGGGCCAGCGCATCGACGGGGACGCGCACGAGCGGGCGCACCGGCAGCGCCGCGGCCAGGTCGCGGGAGAGCAGTCGCCGGGTCAGGTGCCAGAGCACCCTGACCGCGACGTCGACGCGGGCGAGCATCAGCGCGGCCAGCAGCACGGCCGCCCCGTGGGCGGCGACCATCGCAGGGGTCAGCGCCTCGGCGTGCGCGTGGCCGTGGTGGACGGAGGCGGCCGCGACACCGGCCAGGCGCGGGTCGACCGAGCCGCTCGGCGTACCGAGCACCAGGGCTGTGTGCACCACGACCTGGATCCCGCCGAGGACGCAGACCAGCCGGGCGGGCGTCCAGGCACGTGAGGATGCGACGACGCAGCCGACGAGGACGAGCAGCGCCGTGGGGATCCCGAGCGCGCCCAGCGGCACCGCGCCTGCGGAGGCCAGCCCGTGGGCGGTCGCCGAGAGCAGCAGGCCGACCGTCGCCACGAGGGTCCCGCGTACGACGCGGAACGGGGCGGGTGCGGCGCTCACCCGGTCATCGTAGGCGGCACCGGCACCGGCGCAGCAGGGCTGCACCCGGTCCTCTCCGGAACCTCACTCGCCTTCCCATCCCGCCGCGCCGCCAGGGACACTGTCCGCGCCACGACGGAAGGACTGCGCAGAGATGACCGACCCCGCCGCCGAGCTCCTGGACCTCCAGCGGCTCGCGACGCTCGTCGACGAGATCGGCGACCTCGCCCTCGTCCGCGAGGCCGTGCAGACCTTCCTCGACGAGAGCCCGGACCGCCTCGCCGCCATCCGGGTGGCGCTCGCCGGCGGCGACGGCCAGGAGATCCGTTCCGCCGCCCACGCTCTCGGCTCGCCTGCCGCCATGCTCGGCGCGGCCGAGGTCTCGCGCGTCTCCAAGCTGCTGCAGGCGGCCGCTCTCGAGGGGCGCATCGACGACTGCCGGCCGCTGGTCGAGCAGATCACCGACGTCGCGCGCCGCACCGACACGGCGATGCGCGACTACCTCGCGCAGTCCGCGACCGCCTGAGCCCTCACTCCTCCGTGCCCTGGGCCGGGTCGAGATAGGTGCGCGCCATGTCGCTGAGCGCGTCGATGCCGAAGGGCTTGCTCAGGTAATCGGTCATCCCCGCAGCGCGGCACGAGTCCCGTTCGGTCTGACCCACGTGCGCGGTCAGCGCCACGATCGGGACATCGACCACGGTCTCCCCGCCGCTGCCGGCCCGCCAGATCCGCGTCGTCTCGCGCCCGTCGATGCCGGGCATCTGCACGTCCATCAGCACCAGCCCGTACGCCGAGCGCTGCATCGCATCGAGGGCGGCCTGGCCGCCCTCGACGACGTCGGTGTCGAGGCCGATCCTCCCGAGCATCGCGGCGGCCAGCCGCCGGTTGATCTCGTTGTCGTCGACGAGCAGCACGCGACGGCTGCGGGCCGCCCAGGCCGCGGTGCCCCCCGACCGCGCCGCGATGCGCAGCCGGGCGACGGAGCCGCCGTCGGGGTGCTCGACGATCTCGAGCGAGCCGCCGAGGGCGCCCGCGAGCCGCGACGCCTGCGCAAGACCTCTGCCGCCCTGCGGCAGCGCGCCGTTCGAGGGCCAGGTGTATCCGACCCCGTGGTCGCGCACCTCGATCACGAGGGCATCCGACGTGGCAGCCAGCGCGACGTCCACGCGTTCGGTGCCGGAGTGCGCGATCGCGTTGTCGACGAGCTCGCCCGCGGCGCGGAGCACGAGCGGGAGCTGCACGCTGGTCACGGCGTCCGGTCCGAACGGAGGGATCGCGGACGCGACGGTGACGGCCTCGTCGGCGTACGGGGCCACGAGCTGCTCGAGGAGCGCGTCGAGGCCGATCGACGTGCGGTCGCCGAGCACCCGGCGGCTGCCGCCGTCGGCGACCCCGGTCAGGCGACCGAGGGTGTCGACCAGCCGGTCGAGCGCGGCGAGGTTGCCCGCGATGGGGACGTCGTGCAGCGTGCGGCCCCGCAGCGAGGCGTCGTCGTCGACGATCACGACGGGCACGAGGCCGAGCGACTCCTCCTGCTTCATCTCGCGCAGGAGGGTGGCTCCGGTGCGCCCGGCGCCGACCACCGCGACCCGCACGCCGCCCGTGCGGTACGACGCCCGTCGGAACGCGAACAGGCGCGACTGGA
>DASSQW010000394.1:0-8387 GCA_035702165.1 Candidatus Nanopelagicales bacterium | reverse complement strand
CGCTGCAGGTCCTTGAGCAGCTCGAGGATCTGCGCCTGCACCGTGACGTCGAGAGCGGTGGTGGGCTCGTCGGCGATGAGCAGCGACGGGTCGTTCAGCAGCGCCATCGCGATCATGACGCGCTGGCGCATACCGCCCGAGAGCTGGTGCGGGTAGTCGTCGATGCGGCGGTCGGGGTGCGGGATGCCGACCCGGTCCAGCAGCGCGATCGCCTGCTTGCGCGCCTCCGAGGAATTGACGTTCTGGTGGACCTGCACGGCCTCCACGAGCTGCTTCTCGATCGTGTAGAACGGGTGCAGCGACGACAGCGGGTCCTGGAAGATCATCGCCATCTCGCGGCCGCGCAGCTTGCGCACCTCCTCGTCGCTCATGGCGATGAGGTCCTGGCCGTCGAGGATGACCTCGCCCGACATCGTGGTGGTCTTGCGGTTGTGCAGACCCATGATCGCCTGCGACGTCACGCTCTTGCCGGAGCCGGACTCGCCCACGATCGCCACGGTCTGGCCGCGGTCCACCGAGAAGGAGACGCCGTCGACGGCACGGACGATGCCGTCCTCCGTCGGGAACTCCACGCGGAGGTCGCGCACGTCGAGGTAGGAGCCGGCGGCCCCGCCGGTCGTGGTGGTCATACGAGCCTCACCCGGGGGTCGATGACGGCGTAGAGCAGGTCGACGATCAGGTTGGCGACGATGATGAACGTCGCCGTGATCAGTGTGATGCCGACGATCAGCGGCAGGTCGTAGTCCTGGACGGAGCTCACCGCGAGCGAGCCGAGTCCGGGGAGGCTGAAGATCTGCTCGGTGATGATCGCGCCGCCGAGAAGGCCGGCGAGGTCGAGGCCCGCGGCGGTGACGATGGGCGTGAGCCCGGCCCGCAGCGCGTGCTTGCGGATCACGATCCGCTCCGGCAGACCCTTGGCCCGGGCCGTGCGGATGTAGTCCTCGCCGAGGGTGTCCAGCATCTGGTTGCGCGTCAGACGCATGTAGAAGGCCGCGTAGAGGATCGCGAGGACGATCCACGGCAGGATCATCGTCTGGAAGAACTGGATCGGGTTCTCCCACGGCGGGACGTACGCCGGGTAGGGCAGCAGCTGCCACTTGAGGATGATGAAGAACAGCAGGATCAGGCCGATGAAGAACGAGGGCAGCGAGTAACCGACGAGCGAGATGCCCATGACGGTCTTGTCCTGCCACTTGCCGCGGCGCAGGGCGGCGTAGATGCCGACGGAGATGCCGACGGTGATCCAGAGGACGAACGCGCCGATCGCGAGCCACATCGTGGCCGGGAACCGGTCCTTGATGAGGACGGTGACCTCTTCGCCCTTCTTGAACGAGTAGCCGAGGCACGGGGCGCTGCAGTTGAAGGTCTGGTCGCCGGAGCCGTAGGTGCGGCCGACGAAGAGCCCCTTGAGGAACTCCCAGTACTGCTGCCACACCGGGAGGTCCAGACCGAGCCGATGCCGGTTGGCCTCGATGATCGCCGGTGTGCACGACTTGCCGCAGGTGAGGCGAGCGGGATCGGTCGGGAGCACGCTGAAGAGCAGGAAGACGACGAGCGAGAGCAGGAGCAGCATGAACAGCATGCTCAGCAGTCGCCGCGCGATGTAGCCGCCCAAGGACCGAGCCTTTCCGTGGGGCGAGGTCTGACAGGAACTGCGAGCCTTCCGGCTGGCGAGGCTGGTGCGCGGGTGTGGGGGCGGGGGTGAGACCCCGCCCCCACACCGTCAGTGCGGTCGAGACTTACTGCTTGACGTACATGTCGCCGTACGGCCACGAGCCGTAGGCCGGCCACAGGTAGGCGTTGCCCACCTTGGCGCCGGGGAGGCGCTGGTCGCGGCCGAAGCGGGTCGGGACGACGACGACGTTCTTCATCGCCTCGGTGTTGAGCGCCTGCCACTCGCTGGCCTGCTTCGCCCGGTCGAGCTCGATCTTCGCAGCGTCGACCTTGGCGTTGTACGCCGCGTCGTCGTACTGCGAGAGGTTGAAGCCACCGGTCGGGGTGAAGAGCTCGGGGATGATCGTCGAGGCGTTGGGCCAGTCAGGGCCCCAACCCGCGTTGATCAGCTCGTGCGCCTTCTTGGGGTCGAACACGACGCCGTAGTACGAACCGGGCTCGATCGGGTTCGGCTTGGCGGTGATGCCGGCCTTGGCCAGGGACGCGACGATGATCGCAGCGGCCTTGGTGTTGGTCGGCGTGTTCGGGTAGTCGAACGTGATGGTCGGGACCGGAGCACCGGACTCGGCGATCAGCTGCTTCGCGTAGTCGACGTTGCCGGTCGGCGGGATGGTCTGGCCCAGGAGGCCGTCCCACATCTGCGTCGGGGCGTAGTCCTGGCCCATGTTGGGCTTGATCACGCCGTCGGCGTAGTCGCCGGCGTAGGCGCCACCGGCGTTGGTGCGCAGGGCCTCACGGTCGAGGGCCGCGGCGATCGCCATGCGGTGCTTGAGGTTCGGCACCTTGGTGACGTTGATCGCGAAGTAGCGCACGTAGGGGTCGAACTCGTTGGTGCGACGGCTCGCGAACTTCGGGTCGTTGAACACGACCGGGAGGCTCTGCGGCTCGAGCGTCGTCGAGATCGCGGTCTGGTCGGCCGGCGCGCCCTGGATCAGGCGCTGGTCGATGACGGTCGGGTCGATGCCGAACTCGACGTCCCACGAGTCGACGTAGGCGTGACGGTACGGGTCGGAGTCCTGCGACCACTTGTCGTTGCGGACAAGGATCATCTTGCCGCCCTTGCCCTTGTTGTACGTCTGGATCTTGTACGGGCCGGAGGCGACGGGGTGGTCGTCGTACTTCTCACCGGTGTCCGCGGCCTGCGGGACCGGGGAGAACGCCAGCAGCGTCGTGGTGTAGTTGAAGTCCGGGACGGGGCGCTTGAGGTGGAACGTGATGGTCTTGCCGTCCGCCGAGCAGGTCACGGCCTTGTCGAACAGGTCCTGACCGGTCTTGACGTACGGGCCCTTGTAGGCCGAGCCGCCCTTGGGGTCGTCCGGGATGTCGAGCATCGAGATCGCGTACGTCGGGCCGCCGGTGATGATGTCGGTGGCGAACGTGCGCGACACGCCGTACTTGACGTCGGCACAGGTGATCGCGGCGCCGGTCTCGAACGTCACACCGTCGCGGAGGGTGAACTCCCACGTCTTGGCGCCGTCGGACTGACGGCCGGTGTCGGTCGCCAGGTCCGGCACGACCGAGGTGCCCTCCTTGGCGTCGTGCGAGAACTTGTACGCCGTGAGCGTGCGCTCGATGGTGCCGTTGAAGAACGCGAGGTCCTCACCGGTGTAGACACGCTGCGGGTCCACCTTGTCGAACTGCTCGGACTGCGTCAGGTACTGGATGGTGCCGCCCTTGGTGGGGGTGCCGCCCGACGACGTGCTGTTGCTGCCACCGCCGCCGCCGCCGCACGCCGCGAGCGCGAGTGCGCCCACACCGACGACGATGGCAGTCCGGACAACCGGACTGACCTTTGCCATGTCTCCTCCTGGTCTCGCCGGGACTCCCCGGCCTTTCCCCGTCCTAAGCCCGATCAGAGCCCGAGGCCGGGAGCTTGTGTGATGGTGCTGGTGCGGCTCATGCCCGGGCCGCGCGGGGGTCGAGTGCGTCGCGCACGGAGTCGCCGACGAGGTTGAACGTCACCACCACGATCGCGAGGATCGTTCCGGGGATGAGCAGGTAGCTCGGGATGATGCTCATGTAGTTCACCGAGTCGGCGAGGATCGCGCCGAACGTGGGGGTCGGGGGCAGCACGCCGACACCGAGGAAGGACAGGACGGCCTCGGTGGCGATGTAGGTCGGCAGCGTGAGCGTCGCGTAGATCATGATCGGCGCCCAGAGGTTGGGCAGGATCTCCTTGAACAGGATCCGTCCGGTGCCCGATCCCATGGCGATCGAGGCCTCGACGAACTCGCGCTCGCGGATGCTCAGCACCTGTCCGCGGACGATGCGCGCCAGGTAGGGCCAGCCGAAGATGCTCAGCACGAGGATCAGGTAGGTGATGCGCGCCGGGTTGCCCTCGGGGACGCCCATGGCCTCGAGCCGCTGCGTGAAGACGCCGGACAGGGCCAGGATGATCAGCAGGAAGGGGAAGGCCAGGATGATGTCCATCAGCCGGCCGATGGCGCTGTCCCAGAGGCCGCCGAGGTAGCCCGAGACGATGCCGAACAGCGAGCCGAGCAGCGTCGTGATGAACGTCGCCGACAGCGCGATCAGCAGCGAGATGCGCAGTCCGTAGAGCACGCGGGCGAACAGGTCGCGGCCGGTGCCCGGCTCGACGCCGAACGGGTGCTGCCAGCTGATGCCGCAGAAGAAGCCCGAGTCCGGCAGCCCGCACCCCAGCGGGACGCCGCCGTTCTCCTTGTCGAGGACCGTGTCGTTCAGCGCCAGCGGGTCGACGCCCATGAGGTTGCAGATCAACGGGGCGAACACCGCGCACAGGAGCAGGATCACGAGGACGACGAGCGCCACCATGCCCACCTTGTCGTGGCGGAACCGGCCCCAGGCGATCGCGGAGAGCGACCTGCCCTGGATCTCCTCGGGAACAGCAGCGACCTCGGCCACGGTGTCGACGGGTGCCGTCATGAAGAAACCGCTGCCTTCCTGTGCGAGTACGGGAAATCCTGCTGGGCCGGGGCGAGATGACCGGACGTCGGGTCGCACGACCCGAGCTCGGCCCCCCACCGGTGAGACTCGCGCAACTTATGACATCGCCGGAGGGCAGGAAAGCACCGGGGACCCCCGTGACCGGATCGTGACCGCCTCGGTGCGAATCGGGACATCCCCGACACCCGGCCGCCACCTCCCCGTGACGCGAGATCCCAGGTCGCACACGGTGTCGCGCGCTCCCGGACGCACTCCCGACACGGGACGGGCTCCGTGGCTGATCAGGGACCACGACGCCCGTTTACCGGACGGTAGCCCCGCCTCGACCGAGGTCCAGCGGACAGCGGCGGAATCCCGCTTGACCGGCGACGTGGGGATTCCCACAGGTCCCGGACCACCCTGCGGGACGGGCCGGATCGACTCGCCGGGGGCTCAGCCCTGCTTCTTGGCGCGGGCGGCCGCGCGGCCGCGCTCGACCTGGTCGAGGTTGACCTTGCGGATGCGCACGGTGGCCGGCGTGACCTCCATGCACTCGTCCTCGCGGCAGAACTCGAGCGCCTGCTCCATCGACATCTGCTTGTGCGGGATGAGCGGCACCAGCACGTCGCCGGACGACTGGCGCATGTTGGTGAGCTTCTTCTCCTTGGTCGGGTTGACGTCCATGTCGTCGGACCGGGAGTTCTCGCCGATGATCATGCCCTCGTAGACCTCGGTGCCCGGACCGACGAACAGCGTCCCGCGCTCCTGGAGGTTGGCCAGCGCGAAGCCTGTCGTGGGTCCGCGCCGGTCGGCCACGAGCGAGCCGGTCGGGCGCGTGCGCAGCTCGCCGTGCCACGGCTCGTACTTGTGGAACACGTGGTGCAGCAGGCCGGTGCCGCGCGTCTCGGTGAGGAACTCGGTGCGGAACCCGATCAGGCCGCGGGCGGGGACGACGTACTCCATCCGCACCCAGCCGGTGCCGTGGTTGACCATCTGCTCCATGCGACCCTTGCGCAGCGCCATGAGCTGGGTGACGACGCCGAGGTAGTCCTCGGGGATGTCGATGGTGAGGTGCTCCATCGGCTCGTGCTTCTTGCCGTCGACCATCTTGGTGACGACCTGCGGCTTGCCCACCGTGAGCTCGAAGCCCTCGCGGCGCATGATCTCGACGAGGATGGCGAGCTGCAGCTCGCCGCGGCCCTGCACCTCCCAGGTGTCGGGCCGCTCGGTGCTCTGCACGCGGATCGAGACGTTGCCGATGAGCTCGGCGTCGAGGCGGTTCTTGACCAGGCGCGCCGTGAGCTTGGTGCCGCTCTGCCCGGCGAGCGGCGAGGTGTTGATGCCGATCGTCATCGAGATCGACGGCTCGTCGACGGTGATGAGCGGCAGCGGGCGGGGGTCGTCGACATCGGTGAGCGTCTCACCGATCGTGATCGACTCGATGCCCGCCACCGCGACGATCTCGCCCGGTCCGGCGGACTCCGCCGGCACGCGCTCGAGGGCCTGCGTCACGAGGAGCTCGGCCACCTTGGCGCGCTCGATCGATCCGTCGTGGCGGGCCCAGGCGACCTGCTGGCCCTTGCGCAGCGTCCCGTTGTGGATGCGCAGCAGGGCCAGGCGGCCGAGGTAGGGCGAGGAGTCGAGGTTGGTCACGTGCGCCTGCAGGGGCATCTCGGGGTCGTACTGCGGTGCCGGCACCGTCTCGAGGATGGTGCGGAACAACGGGACCAGGTTCTCGCTGTCGGGCATCCCGGCGTCCTCGGGACGGTTCAGCGACGCCCGCCCGGCCTTGGCCGACGCGTAGACGATGGGGAACTCGATCTGGTGCTCGTCGGCGTCGAGGTCGAAGAACAGCTCGTAGGTCTCGTCGACGACCTCGGCGATGCGGGCGTCGGGGCGGTCGACCTTGTTGACGACGAGGATCACGGGCAGCCGCTTCTGCAGCGCCTTGCGCAGCACGAAGCGGGTCTGCGGGAGCGGGCCCTCGCTCGCGTCGACGAGCAGCAGCACGGCGTCGACCATCTCGAGACCGCGCTCGACCTCTCCGCCGAAGTCGGCGTGGCCCGGGGTGTCGATGATGTTGATCAGGACGCCGCCCTCGGGCGCGCCCTCGCCGGTGTACCGGACCGTCGTGTTCTTCGCGAGGATCGTGATGCCCTTCTCGCGCTCGAGGTCCATCGAGTCCATGACCCGCTCCTGCACCGAGCCCTCGTCGGCCTGGTGGGCGGTGAAGGCGCCCGACTGCCAGAGCATCGCGTCGACGAGCGTGGTCTTGCCGTGGTCGACGTGCGCGATGATCGCGACGTTGCGCAGGTCGGAACGGACGGCCGAGCCGTGGCGGGACATGGGAGACCTCGGGATAGAGAACGGGGAGACGCCCCAGTCTAGGTGCTGGGGAGCACGCTCCCGACCAGCGCGGACGTGCCGTAGGACACCGTCAGCCGACGGAGGTGCGCTGCTCGAAGCCCTCGTCGGTCGGCTCGTACGCGACCCGCACGCGCGGCAGGTGCGCGAGGTCCGGGACATGGGTCCCGCCGCACGGGATGACCGCCGGTCCGCCAGGGACGTCGCACCACCAGCTGCGCCGCCCGGCCAGCGTCGGGTCCCCGCCTGAGTCGATCCGGCTGGTCGCGCCGGTGGCGATCCAGCCGGCCAGCAGCTGCTCGGCCGCCTCGGCCACCGCTGATCGCTCGGCGAGGAACGCCTCGGCGTCGAAACCGGCCTTCCGCAACGACCGGCCGCAGCGGTAGGCGTCGTAGGCGCCGTCGGGCTCGATCCGCGAGACCTGGATCGCGATCTGGTCGAGGAAGGGGAATCCGCGCGAGTCGCGGCGCGGCGGCTCCTTGCTCCAGAAGCGCGCCGTGGTCTCGTTGAGCGCGAGCGCCGCCAGGTGGCAGGCCGAGTGCCCGCGCGAGAGCGCGCTGCGCACCTCGGAGTCGACCGCGAGCTCGACCCTGTCGCCTGGCGCGGGCGCCGAGCCGGCGTCGACGAGATGAGCGACGACCCACGTGCGCGACGGATCGCCGCGGCGTACATCGACGTCGTCGCCCACGCGCAGGTTGCCGTCGTCGTCGACCGTGCCCGTCAGGCAGTCGTGGACGCGCGCACCGCCGAGTGAGCCGGTGTCTCCCGGCTGGTCCGGCCAGCCGTGGTCGAGCGGGTGGAACGGCGTGCGGTCGACGACGACTGCGGCGCGTCCATCGCCGAGGTCGTCGGTGCGCTGCACGGTTCCGGTCCCCGTCACCGCACCCGAGGGGAAATCGACCCACGTCCCGAGACGGTGCGCGGCGGCGTGCGCGGGCCCGACGTCGGGGGCGAGCCACGCGACGTCGTCGATCTCCTCGGGTGCCAGCCAGCGCGTCTCGTCGTGCGCCACACCAGGTCTCGGCTCGCCCTCGAGCAGCCGCACGCGCATCACCCGCAGCACGTAGGCGTCGTCGAGGGGCCAGTCGCCGACGTCCGGCCCCAGGACTCGCCCGACCACCGCGGTGTCGACGGACAGCTCCTCGCGCAGCTCCCTGACGAGCGCGGCCGCGGGCTCCTCCCCCGGCTCCACCTTGCCGCCGGGCAGCTCCCAGCCGCCGGCCACCGAGGAGGGCCGCGTACGCCGCGCGGCCAGCAGCCGACCAGCGCGCTCGACGGCGGCGGCGACCACGACCCGGCGTCCGTCGTCGGTCACGTGGGTGCGGTCGCTCACGGCGGCGACTCTGCCAGAACCGCCGGCGCCGGATGGGTCCGACGTGTCTGCTTCAGCCGCGCACGATCTCGAAGACGCGGGCGTCGCCGGAGCGGAAGACCTCGCGGAACGC
>DASSQW010000393.1:0-20208 GCA_035702165.1 Candidatus Nanopelagicales bacterium | reverse complement strand
CGCCGAGGCGCGCAGCGCTCTCTCGACCTCCAGCCGGCCGCCGACAAGCGCGATCCGCGGCGGGGCCGGTCGCGGGCCTCGTGCGACCGACCCCGCGGCGCATCCCCCGGTCTAGGGCCTCGCCGGGTACGGCGAGGGCAGCACCGCTCCCGGCTGCACGAGATCGATCGCACCTATGACGCTCGTGTGGGAGGTGTCGTACAACCACAGGGTGAGCCCGGTGAGCGAGGCCGGCGGGCCCGAGCTCGTGTACCCCTCGGCGGTCCGGATGAGGGAGAGCCGTGTCACGAGGCTGACGATCCCGTCGGGCGACCCCTCCGGTGCGATGATCGAGAGCCGCACTGATGCGCGCAGCGCGGGTCCGAGCTGCGGGTCGGCCGCTGCCGCCTGCCACGTGCCGCGCAGGGTCGTCACCGGGCGCCCGGGGAGCATCACATCGAGGACGAGCACGCCGCCCGGCTCGAACGTGAGGAGGGCTCGCGCCGCGCTGCCGCTCTCACCCGGGTAGGCCTGGGACGTCGCCGCGTTGAAGACGACGAGGTCGGGGATCCAGCGGGTGCCCTCGAGCGCACGCACCGGCTGGCCGGACAGGCTCGGCGTCGGTGTCGGTGTCGTCGCGACGTTGCCGTCGGGACGCGGCCCGACGGAGTCGAGCACCTGCACCCCGACGAACGCGGCGAGCGCCACCCCGGCGACGGCGACGGCCGCGCCGACCGCATAGCCGCGGCGACGGCGGCGGTCGCCCCGGCGACGGATCTCGGCGGCGGGCAGCGGCACCCGGTGCTCGACCGGCCCCGCCTGCTCGAGCAACTCACGTACCGAGGACATCGGGCACCTCCTTCACGACGAACGGGCGGGGCTGCGGAGGGACGGCAGGAGCCGCTCGCGGGGGCTCGTCGTCGGGCTCGTCGCGCAGCAGGTCGGCCAGCGCGGTGCGACCGCGCGAGAGACGTGACTTCACCGTCCCGGTCGGTATGCGCAGCGTGGCCGAGATCTCCTCGACCGAGAGGTCGCACAGCTCGTGCAGCACCAGCACCGCCCGCTGCTCGTAGGACAGGTCGGCGAGCGCGCGGCGCACGGCGACCACCTCGGCAGAGGCGACCGGGCCGACCGCCTCGTCGACGGCGATGCGCGGCGCGGCCCTGCGCGCTGTGAGCACGCGCCGCCAGTGCGAGACGCAGTGCCGGTAGGCGACGGTGCGCACCCAGGCCTCCGGGTCGTCGTACGCCGAGATGCGCTCCCACCGCTGCCACGCGCGGACGTACGCCTCCTGCAGCGCGTCCTGCGCCTGCTCGCCGTCGAGGGTCATGAGCGTGAGCTGGCGCAGCAGCCGCGGGAAGGTCGCGACGTAGAACGCGTCGAACTGCGATCTCACCGCGCCACCTCCTCCCATCGGGTTCCTGGACGAGACACGCGCTCGTGGCCCCGCGGGTTCCGCGCGACTCGAGTGTGCTCGCGCGCGCGGTGGCGGACCAGCGTCCGGCGTACGACGGTGGACCCAGGAAGACCGACGCTCCCAGGAGGACCCATGACCGTGCGCGACGCCTCGACCCGGTGGACCGGAGACCTGCAGACCGGCAGCGGCATCACGACCCTCGACTCCAGCGGTACCGCGCAGTTCGCCGTGACGTTCCCGCAGCGCGTCGGCGAGCCGGAGGGCACGACGAGCCCGGAGGAGCTCATCGCGGCAGCGCACTCCGCCTGCTTCTCGATGGCGCTCTCGGGCGGCCTCGGCCGTGCCGGGACGCCGCCCACCTCGCTGACCGTGAGCGCCGAGGTCGAGCTCGACCGCGTCGACGGCCAGCTGGCCATCACTGCCGTGCGACTGCACGTCGACGGGGTCGTGCCCGGGATGGACCAGGCGCAGTTCGCGGCCGCAGCGGCCGAGGCGAAGGACGGCTGCCCGGTGAGCCGTGCGCTCGCGGGCGTGGCGTCGATCAGCGTCGAGGCGACGCTCCTGCCGGGCTGACCGCTACGGCGCGAGCTGCTCCAGCACGCGGTCGGCGTTGGCGAGCGCAGCACCTTCGTCGTCGGCGCCGACCGTGCTGTCGTCCCAGTTGAGGTCGAGGAACACCTCGGTGATGCCCTGCTCCGCGAGGCGGGCGATGTCGTCGCGGATCTGAGAAGCGCTGCCCTGCAAGGGTATCCGCGCCTCGCCCGCGGTCGGCTCGTCGGTGAGGCGGACGACGCCCCGCACGATGAAACGGAGCGCGTCCGTATCGCGGCCGGCCTCGCGCGCCGCGTCCTTGATGACGTCGACCTGCTCGCCGACCGTCGTGAGATCCGTGCGGCTGCTGGAGATCCAGCCGTCGGCGATGCGTCCGACGCGGCGCAGCGCCGCGGGGGCGCCCCCTCCCATGAGCAGCGGCGGGTGCGGCGTCTGGACGGGTTTGGGGTCGACGTGCGAGCGCGGGACGTCGTAGAGCGAGCCGTGGTGCTCGACCGGGTCCTGGGTCCAGATGGTCCTCAGCACCTCGACGAACTCCTCGGCGCGGGCGCCGCGGCCCTCCATCGGTACGCCGACGGCCTCGAACTCCTCAGCGGACCAGCCCAGCCCGAGGCCGACGTCGAGGCGGCCGCCGGACAGCACGTCGATGGTCGTGAGCGCCTTCGCGAGGACGATCGGCGCGTAGTACGGCGCCATCACGACTGCGACACCGAGGCGGATGCGCGACGTGAGCGCAGCGGCGTACGCCAACGACGTCAGCGGGTCGTGCACGGCGTGGTAGGCCGCGCCCCACTCCTCGTCGACGGGGTGCAGCAGCCGCTGGAACGTCCACAGCGAGGCGAAGCCGCGCTCCTCCGCCGCGGTCGCGACGTGGCGCAGGGCATCCGGTGTCGCCCAGGTGCCGGAGACCGGGAGGCCGAGCCCGACGCGCACGGCTACTCCTCGTCCAGCTGCGTGCCGCCGAAGAACATGAGCGGGTCGGAGAGCATCTCCAGGCCGATGCCGTCGGGGTCGCGCAGGTACATCGACTCGGGGATCCCGATGTCGGGACCGGCGTACGGGATGCCCGCCTCGTCGAGCTTCGAGCGGATCTCGTCCCAGCGGTCCTGCGGCAGCGAGATCGCGATGTGCTGGACGCCGCCCACGGCCTCGACGCCCTGCTCGAGGCCCAGACCGGGGAAGTCGAAGAAGCCCAGCAGCGTGGAGTTCCCGACGTCGAAGAACAGGTGCGACGAGCCGGGGTAGTCGCGGTTCTCGACGAGCTCGACGAGCGGGAAGCCGAGCAGCCCCTGGTAGAACCCGATCGTCGTCTCCACGTCGGAGCAGATGAGGGCCGCGTGGTGGATGCCGCGGCCGGGCGACGCCGGGCGCCGGGACGGCGGCAGCAGGTAGCGGTCGCGGAGCTCGTGGCGGCGGGCCCGGAGGGCGACGAGCTCCTCGTCGGTGGGCGGCATCGGCGTACTCCTTCTCGCAGGCGGCCGTTCGACCCTAGCCACGGTGTGCGGAACAATGGTGCGTGCAGACTAGTTGATGCTTGAACTAGTACGCCCCAGAACCGACCAGGAGGCTCCTGTGCCCGCCGTGACCGTCGACGACATCACCGTCCTGCCGCGCGTGAAGCGTCCCGACCCCGGGCTGGTGCCGGCCCGTCCGGTCGTGTCCGTGACGACCGCCCCGAGCGGCCACGAGGGCGAGGGCTTCCCGGTACGACGGGCCTTCGCCGGAGTCGACGCGGCCGCGATCGACCCGTTCATCATGATGGACCAGATGGGCGAGGTGGAGTACGCGCCGTACGAGCCGCGCGGCACCGACTGGCACCCGCACCGCGGCTTCGAGACCGTCACCTACATCATCGACGGCACGTTCATCCACCAGGACACCCACGGCGGCGGCGGCACGATCAGCAACGGCGACACCCAGTGGATGACCGCGGGCAGCGGCCTGCTGCACATCGAGACCCCGCCCGAGCAGCTCGTGGTCTCCGGCGGCCTCTTCCACGGCCTGCAGCTGTGGGTGAACCTGCCGCGCGAGTCGAAGATGGCCGCGCCGCGCTACCAGGACCTGCGCGCGTCCGACGTCGCGCTGCTGTCGTCCGACGACGGTGGCGCGCTCCTGCGCGTGATCGCGGGCGAGCTCGGCGGCCACCAGGGGCCGGGCTCGACGCACACCCCGATCACGATGGTGCACGCGACGGTCTCCCCCGGTGCCTCGATGACGATCCCGTGGCGACAGGACTTCAACGCCCTCGCCTACGTCATGGCCGGCAGCGGCACCGTCGGCGAGGAGAAGCGCCCGGTCCGCACCGGTCAGCTCGCGGTGCTGGGCAACGGCGGCTCGCTCACGATCGCCGCCGACTCGACGCAGGAGTCGCGCCACCCGGCGCTCGAGGTCGTCCTGCTCGGCGGAGCGCCGCTCCGCGAGCCCGTCGCGTGGTACGGCCCGTTCGTCATGAACACCCAGCGCGAGCTCATGCAGGCCGTGGAGGACTTCCAGAAGGGCCGCCTCGGCGTGGTCCCCCCGGGCGCCCTCCGCCCCTTCCGCGGCTGACGTCGGCGACCGTCGGCAGGTGACAGATATTTCGGTCTCGAAATACTTGTCTCGGAACCGAACTATGTGCCAAGGTCGGCCCAGTTCGAGACAACGGTGTCTCGACGCCAGCAGAATGGGGTCCGACATGAGCGCCACACTGGTCGTCCGCCACCCGGTCACCGACTACGCCGCCTGGCACGCCGTCTACGACGAGCTCGAGCCGCTGCGCGCCTCGCACGGCTGCACCGGCAAGAACGTGATGGTCGCGCCCGACGACCGCAACGACGTCTTCGTCACCCACGACTTCCCCAGCGTCGAGGCCGCGGAGTCCTTCGCCCACGACCCCGCCCTCAAGGAGGGCATGCAGCGCGCCGGCGTCTCGGGGCCGCCCCGTATCGAGATCTTCACGAGTGTCTGAGAACACGCCACGACGTCGTCAGGGGAGGGCCGGCAGCGACCGGCCCTCCCCTGCGTCGCGCGGTGTCGTCCGGGTCGACGAGGGCTTCACCGACGAGTTCCCCGACGGCGACCCAGCCGCGACGGAGGCGCACGCGTCCCTGGTCCGCCTCGGCGACGTCCTCCTGCGTGAGCTCGACCGCCGCATCCAGCTCACCTTCGGCGTCCCCCAGCCCGTCGCGACCGCCCTCGCGGTCATCGAGGGCGCCGACCGCCCGCTCACTCCCAGCGAGATCAGCGAGCGGGTGATCGTCCCCTCCGCCACGATGACGGCGACCCTCGACGTCCTCGAGCGCCGCGGCTGGATCGAGCGCCGCCCCAACCCGGACGACCGCCGCTCGACCCTGGTGTCGGTGACGGAGGCCGGGCGCGCGACGGCCGACCAGCTGCTCGCCGGCGTGCGCGTCGTCGAGCTCGAGACGCTCGGCGTCCTGTCCGACCGCGAGCTGCACCAGCTGCTGCGGATGCTGGAGAAGGTCATGAGCCGGGCCGCCGAGGTGGCCGAGCGCGACCCGATCCCGCTCGAGGGGCGCCGCAACCGGCCGCAGCGCGGCTGACTACCCGTCCCGGCGGACGGTGCGGCACAGTCGGGACATGCCCTACGTGCTGCTCCGATCGATGTCGGTCTCGGTCGTCGTCTCCGACGACGACGCGGTCCCGCGGATCGTGCACTGGGGCGCCCCGGTCGACGACGTCGACGGGGTCGACGCCCTGCTCGACGTCGCCGTCCCGCAAGGGAGCCTCGACGTCGCCGTGCCGATGGGCCTGCTGCCCGAGGCGGCGCGGGGATGGTCGGCGTACGGCGGGATCTCGGCGCACCGCGACGACGGCACAGCATGGGCACCCCTGCTGCAGCGCTCCTCCAGCGGACTCGACGGCAGCTCGTTCACCTGGCGCGGCAGCGATTCCCGGGCTGGCGTGTCCGCGACGATCGCGCTGGCGCTCGACGAGCACGGCGTGCTGCGCGTCGCGGCCGAGCTGACCAACGACGGCGACGACGTGCTGCACGTCTCGGGTTTTGCGCCGGTGCTGCCGGTGCCGCAGCGCGCGGTCGAGGTCCTCAGCCTCACCGGTCGCTGGGCGCGCGAGATGGTCGAGACGCGCACGATGCTCGACGCCGGCGCGCTCGTGCTCGAGAACCGTCGCGGCCGGACCTCGCACGAGGTGCAGCCGACCCTCATGGCCGGAACCCGCGGGTTCGCGCAGGAGACCGGCGAGGTCTGGGCCGCGCACCTGTCGTGGAGCGGCGACCACGCGATGCGCGCCGAGGTGCTGCCCGACGGACGCCGCACGCTGTCCCTCGCCGAGCTGCTGCTGCCCGGCGAGATCCGCCTTCAGCCGGGCGCCACGTATGCAGCACCCGCGGTGCTCGCGGCGTGGTCCGCCCACGGACTCAACGGGATCAGCGAGTCCTTCCACCAGCACGTGCGCGCCCGGTCCACCCACCCGCGCACGCCGCGACCGGTGCTGCTCAACACCTGGGAGGCCGTCTACTTCACCCACGACCTCGACGAGCTGCGCCGCCTCGCCGACGCCGCGGCCGAGGCAGGGGTCGAGCGGTTCGTCCTCGACGACGGGTGGTTCCGCGGTCGGAACGACGACACCACCTCGCTGGGCGACTGGTACGTCGACGCCACGAAGTACCCCGACGGCCTCGAGCCGCTGATCCGGCACGTGACCGGGCTCGGGATGCAGTTCGGGCTCTGGGTCGAGCCCGAGATGGTGAACCGCGACAGCGACCTGTTCCGCGCGCACCCGGACTGGGTGCTCGGCGTCGACGGCGTCGACCAGGTCATGGCGCGCCACCAGCTCGTGCTGGACCTCGCACGGCCCGAGGTGTCGGCGTACCTGTTCGACCGGATCGACGACCTGCTCACGGCGTACGACATCGCCTACCTCAAGTGGGACATGAACCGCGACCTCGTCGCAGCCGGCGGCCGCGACGGCGCGGCCGGCGTGCACGCGCAGACCCTCGCGCTCTACGCCCTCATGGACCGGATCCGCGCGACTCACCCCGGCGTCGAGATCGAGTCGTGCGCGTCGGGAGGCGGGCGCGTCGATCTCGGCATCGCCGCGCGCACCGACCGGTTCTGGACGTCGGACTGCAACGACGCCCTCGAGCGCCAGCGCATCCAGCGCGGCTTCTCCTACGTCGTCCCGCCCGAGCTCATGGGCGCGCACATCGGCGGCGAGTGGGCGCACACGACCGCGCGCCGCCAGTGGTTCCCGTTCCGCGGCGCGACGGCGTTCTTCGGCCATCTCGGCCTCGAGTGGAACCTGCTGCGCGCGAGCGCCGAGGACCGCGCGGCGGTGCGGGACACGATCGCGTTGCACAAGAGGATGCGCCCGCTCCTGCACCACGGCCGCACCGTCCGCGTCGACCACCCCGACTCCTCCGCGCTCGTGCACGGTGTCGTCGCGCGCGACGGCAGCGAGGCGCTGTTCTCCTACGCGCAGCTCACCGCCCCGGACCGCTCCGCACCGGCCCCGCTGCGCCTCGTCGGTCTCGATCCCCGCCGGCGCTACCGCGTCGAGCGGCTGCTGCTGCCGGGCGCGAACTGGGCGCCGGGCAAGCACGAGCCGTCGTGGTACGCCGACGGGCTCGAGGCCGACGGCACGCTGCTCGGCGCGGTCGGCGTACCGCTCGGCATCCACGTGCCGGAGCAGGCGACGCTCGTGCACGCCGTCGCGCTCTGACCCGGCGCGGCAGGCGGGACCGCCCGCACCGGCGCGGTTGGATGTTCGCCATGACCGACACCATCCGCTGGGGAGTGCTCGGAGCCGGCCGTATCGCGACGACGTTCTGCGACGACCTCGCACTGCTCGACGACCACGCCGTCGTGGCCGCCGGCTCTCGCCGCGAGGGCGGCGCCGACGACTTCGCCGCGCGCTACGACGCCCGCGCCCACGGCTCGTGGGAGGCGCTCGTGGCCGACCCCGACGTCGACGTCGTCTACGTCGCGACCCCGCATCCCGCGCACCACGCGGCGACCCTCCTGGCGCTGCAGGCGGGCAAGAACGTCCTGTGCGAGAAGCCGTTCACGATGGACGCCGCGCAGGCGCGCGAGCTGATCGCGGCGGCTCAGGCCTCGGGCGCGTTCCTGATGGAGGCGATGTGGACGCGCTTCCTGCCTGCGATCGTCGCCCTGCGAGAGATCGTCGCGGAGGGCAGGCTCGGCGAGCTCGTCGCCGTGCACGCCGACTTCGGAGTCGGCTTCGCGGAGGACCCCGAGAGCCGGTGGTTCGCGCCGGAGCTCGGCGGCGGCGCGCTGCTCGACCTCGGCGTCTACCCGGTCTCGTTCGCGTCGATGCTCCTCGGTACGCCGACCCGCGTGACGGCCGTCAGCGATCCGGCGTCGACCGGCGTCGACGGCCACACCTCGGCGATCCTGCAGCACGGCGGAGGACGCCAGGCGCTCGTGAGCACGACGATGTTCGCGAACACCGAGACGCGGGCCGTGGTCGTCGGGCGCGACGCGCGGGTCGAGGTCGACAGCCCGTTCTTCCGCACGCACGGCTTCACGCTGGTCTACAGCGACGACACCCCGGAGCGGGTCGAGCGCCCCTACGACGGCAACGGCATGCGCTTCGAGGCCATCGAGGTCGCGCGCTGCCTGCGCGAGGGCCGCACCGAGTCGCCGGTGATGCCCCTCGCCGAGACCGTGACCGTGCTCGAGACGATGGACGAGATCCGCCGCCAGATCGGCCTCGTCTACCCCGACTGATCCGTCGCGGTGGGACGGGTCAGTGGGCGTAGGTGGGGGTGATGGTCGCGCGGGCGAGGGTGTGGAACGCGAGGTGGAACGAGACCACCGCGGGGCTCGCAGACGCGTCGACGCCGAGGTTCGACAGGTCGACGGCGTGGACCACGAAGAAGTACCGGTGCGGCATGTCGCCCTCGGGCGGTGCGCACCCGCCGTACGCAGCGGTGCCGAAGTCCGTCGTGACGTGGAACGCGCCGTCGGGCAGCGTCGCGTCGGACCCGCCCGCCCCGGCGGCGATCTCGGTCACGGACGCGGGGATGTCGACAGCCACCCAGTGCCAGAAGCCCGAGGGCGTCGGCGCGTCCGGGTCGAAGCAGGTGACGACGTAGCTCTGGGTCCCCTCGGGCGCACCGCTCCAGCGCAGGTGCGGCGAGCGGTTGGCGCCGCCGGCGGAGTCGTGCACGTGCTCGAGCGGCACCATCGACCCGCCGACGACGTCGTCGCTCGTGACGTCGAACTCGGGGACCGGCGGCAGGAAGTCGTAGGGGTCCGGCGCGACCTTGCGGTCCAGGCTCATGAGTCCTCCACGGTGAGGGGCAGGGCACCAGCCAACCGCACGAGCCGCCGGCACGCAGCCCGATGCGCAGGACTCCCCGCACCCGAGGCGGGGCACAGAAAGTCGATGGGTGCCGAGCGCGGCTTCTATCCCGCGCTGAGCACCCATCGAAGCGGGGCAGAAGTCGATGGTTGCTGAGCGCGGTCTCTATGCCGCGCTGAGCACCCACCGACTCCGCGAGGCCACGCGACTACGCCAGGGCACTCTTCACCCCGTTGCGGCGCCCTTCCCCACCCACGGAGCGCGCGCCGCCAGCGTCATGCGCACGCTCGCGTCACCAACGCGGCAGCGACGTACGCCGGGCGCCGTTGCCGACAGGTCAGGAGTCGCCGGGCGCGTGCTGGCGCCGCTGCGCGTGCGCTCGGGCGTGCTCGATCGCGTCGGGTGTCGTGGTGAACACGTGCCGCTCGTGCGCGAGCTCGTCGTAGACGCCGAGGCGTGTCAGCACCTGCTCGTGCTCGGGCCGCACACCCGACAGCAGAACGGTGATCTGTCGCGCCTCGAGCCGCGCGATCGTGTCGGCGAGCACCGACGCGCCGGTGGCGTCGAGGCTCACCACGCGCGACATCCGCAGGATGACCACGCGTACGTCGGAGACCTCGGACAGCTCGAGCAGGAACGCGTGGGCGGCACCGAAGAACAGCGACCCCTCGAGCCGGTAGGCGACGATGTGCTCGGCCAGCAGCGCGCTCTCCTCCGCGTCATGGCCCGCGGGGTCGAGCACCACCGACTCCTCGTCGGCGCGCGAGGACCGCGCCACCTGCTGCAGGGCGAAGAACCCGGCGACCACGAGGCCGAGGATCACGGCGGTCACGAGGTCGAACGCCACGGTCGCGACCGCGGTGAGCACCAGCACGACCGCGTCGCCGCGCGTCGACCGCAGCAGCGCGCGCACGCTCGACACCTCGACCATGAGGAACGACGTCGCGAGCAGGACGCCGGCGAGCGCCGACAGCGGTATGCCGGCGACGAGCGGCGCGAGCGCGACCACGACGACGAGCAGCACCATCGCGTGGGTGAACGCAGCCAGCCGTGAGCGCGCGCCGCTGCGCACGTTCACCGCCGTGCGCGCGATCGCCGCTGTCGCCGGGATGCCGCCGAAGAACGGCACCGCGAGATTGGCCAGGCCCTGGCCGAGGAGCTCCTTGTCGGGGTCGTGCCGCTCGCCGACGCTCATCCCGTCGGCGACCGTCGCGGAGAGCAGGCTCTCGAGCGCACCGAGCGCCGCCACGGCGACCGCGGGGAGCACCAGCGCCGAGAGCGAGCCCCACGGGACCGTCGGCAACGAGGGCACCGGCAGGCCCGACGGGATGGTGCCGATGACCGGCACCTGGAGGTGCCCGTAGGACACGACGGCCGCGGCCACGACCACCGCAGGCAGCGACACCGGCCACGCGGGCCGGAACCGCACCGCCAGCAGCATCACCCCGACCACCAGCCCCGCGATGACCGGCTCCGCCCAGTGCGGGTTGGCGAACCACGTCCGGACGGCGTCGAACGCGACCGCCACCACCTTCTCGCCGTGCCCCGGTACGCCGAGGGCCGCAGGCACCTGCTGCAGCGCGATGACGCAGGCGATGCCGAGCGTGAACCCCTCCACCACGGGCAGCGGGATGTAGCGCATCCACCGGCCGGCGCCGGTCCAGGCCAGCCCTAGCAGGATCACCCCCGCCAGGAGCCCGACGACGAGCACCGCACCGCCGCCGAGCGACGCGACGATCGGGACGAGCACGACCGTCATGGCTCCCGTCGGGCCCGACACCTGCAGGTTGCTGCCGCCGAAGGCCGCCGCGACCGCCCCTGCGACGACGGCCGTGACCAGACCGGCGCCCGCACCGAGCCCCGAGGTGATGCCGAAGGCCAGCGCGAGCGGCAGCGCGACGACCGCCACGGTGAGGCCGGCGATCAGGTCGCGCCGCGGGTCGCGCCGCAGCGTCTCGAGCTCGGGACGGCCCGGCAGCAGCGCGCGCCCGCGTGCCAGCGTGCGGCCGACCAGCGAGGCCTGCGGCGTACCTGTGCTCATCGGCGAGCCCGCACGGTGCCGCGACGCAGCTCGCGACCGAGGGCGCCCTGCTCCTCGGCCACCCGGCGCAGGATCGCGCGCCCGGCGAGCAGCAGGTCCTTCACCTCGGGGACGCTCACCGAGTAGACGACCTCGCCCGCCTCGCGACGCTGCACGACCAGGCCCGCCCGCCGGAGCACGGCGAGCTGCTGGGAGAGGTTGCTGGGCTCGATGTCGATCGCGGCGAGCAGCTCGTGGACGGCGTGGTCCCGCTCGGTCAGCAGCTCGAGGACACGGATGCGCGCGGGGTGCCCCAGGGTGCGGAAGAAGTCGGCCTTGGCCTGGTAGAGCGGGACGGGCACGAGGTCCTCCGAGGTCGCGACAGATGCCAATGCAGTATCCGCACAGTTGCGAAATCTTTCAAGTAGGCAGCCCTCTGTGCACAGAGCTGGGGACAACCTGGGGACGGTGACCCGGTCGCCGGAGGACAACGTGTGCACATCCTGTGGGACGACGGTGGACGGTGGGAACGGGTCAAAGTTGTCGGTGAAACCCCTTGCGGCGCTTGGCCGGACCCGGATAGAACTACGCCCACGCCGAGCACGACGGGCGGGACCGCGGAGGCAACTCCACGGACCAGGGAAGCGAGACCGGACGACCAGCAGGCCGAGCGATCGGCAGGCCGGAGACCGGAGGAGCGGCCCCGGGACGGGTTCCGAGACCGGGTGGGAGGCGACGCCGAGAACGATCGGCGGGCCACGGAGCAGCTCCTCGGAGCGGCACTGTGCAGGCTGGCGCACCGGGAGACCGGAGCGCAGGCCGGCCCGGCGGACGCGCACGGCGGCCGCCGACACGAGCGGTGGTCCGAGCGGAGGCTCTTCGGAGCCGATGCACGGCGACGGAGCGGGCGACCGCGCCGACGACGAGGTCCGCAGCACGTGCGGCAGCATGGAAGCCTGCTCGCAGCGGTCGGGGCGACCCGGCCGCGGAGCAGGTGGACGTGCAGCGGGGCCCCTCGATCTCATACATCGAGGGGCCCCGCACCTGTTTCCCAGGATGACGCACGCCGCGCGTAGATCCGTGGCACGACACGGCCCCCGGTGGTCCTCCTCACATGCGATCGTCCGGCTGCCGGGACGGCTCACCGCCTCGGCCCGCGCTCCCAGCGTCGGTGCCGCCCTACGCTTGCGGCCCATGAGCGTCGAGCGACCCGAGCGGGGCGGGGCCTGGGACTTCCGCGGCCGGTTGCACCCGGAGTACTCCCCGCGCCGCGACGGCGACCCCGACCCCGGCGAGGTCGTGTGGGCCTGGGTCCCCTTCCAGGAGGACCCCAGCCAGGGCAAGGACCGGCCGATCGTGGTGATCGGGCGGGATGCCGACGACCACGACGTGCTGGTCGCCCTCATGCTCTCGAGCAAGGACCACGACGACGACAGCGCGTGGTGGCCGATCGGGTCGGGCCCGTGGGACTCGAGCGGCCGCGCGAGCTGGGTGCGCCTGGACCGCCCGCTCGCCGTGACGGAGTCCGCCGTACGCCGCGAGGGCGCCATCCTGTCGAAGAGCGCCTTCGTCGATGTCGTCGAGCGAGCGGGCCAGCGCGGCCTGCCGGTCGCCGCCTGGAAGCCTGGACGCGTGCCGTCCGCGGCGCCCAGGACGGGCCTGCTGGCGCGGGTGAAGGGCCTGTTCGGCCGCTAGGGCGTCTCGACCTCGCCGAGGCGGCGGCGCAGGAAGGCCCGCTCCGCTCCGTCGGACACGAGCCCGAGGGCCGCGCGGTACGCCGCCGCTGCCTCCTCGCGACGGCCGAGCCGGCGCAGCAGGTCGGCACGCGCCGCAGGCAGGTAGTGCCACGAGCGCAGCGCCGGGTCGTCGGCGACGGCGTCGAGCTCGGCCAGGCCCTGCTCGGGCCCCTCGGCGAACGCGACGGCCACGGCGCGGTTCACGTCGACCACCGGGCTCGGCCACACCTCGCGCAGCCGGTCGTAGAGCAGCACCGTCGCGCGCCAGTCCGTCGCCTCCCACGAGGGCGCCTCGGAGTGCGCGCCGGCGATGCAGGCCTGCAGCAGGAACCGGCCCGGCGGTCGCTCGGGGCGGGTGAGGCGCAGCGCCCGCACCACCAGCGCGTCGCCCCTGTCGAGGGCCTCGCGGTCCCAGAGCGACCGGTCCTGGTCCTCGAGCAGCACCAGACCGCCGTGCTCGTCGACCCGCGCGGCCCGCCGGGCGTCGGTGAGCTCGAGCAGGGCGAGCAGGCCCAGCGCCTCGGGCTCGTCCGGCATGAGGACCGCGAGGACGCGCGCGAGGTCCAGCGCCCGCGCGACGAGGTCGGCCCGCACCAGCTCGGGACCGGGGCTGGTGTGCCCGGCCGTGAAGGCGAGGTGGATCACGGTGAGCACGCCGTCGAGCCGCTCGGGCAGCTCGTCGTCGGAGGGCACCCGGTAGGGGATGCCGGCCGCGGTGACCTTCTTCTTCGCGCGCGTGATGCGCGCGGCCATCGTGGGCTCGGGCACGAGGAACGCGCGGGCGATCTCGTCGGTCGTCAGGCCGCACACCAGGCGCAGCGTGAGGGCCGTACGCGACTCGGGGGCGAGCGCCGGGTGGCAGCAGGTGAACACGAGCCGCAGCCGGTCGTCGACGTCCACCGCAGCCTCCTCCTCGGGGTCGTCGACCTCGTCGACGACGAGGTCGGGCAGCCGGGTGCGCAGGGCGGCCTCGCGGCGCACCCGGTCCAGGGCGCGGCGGCGGGCGGTGGTGGTGAGCCAGGCGCCGGGGCTGCGCGGGATGCCGCGCTCGCCCCAGGTGCGCAGCGCCTGCTCGAACGCCTCCTGCGTGCACTCCTCGGCCGTCGCGAGGTCGCCGTCGAGCAGACGCGCCACGGTGGCGAGGACGCGTCCCCACTCCTCGCGGTGCGCCTGCTCGACGGCGGCGACGACCTCGGGCATGCGGGCCGGTCAGGTCGCGATGACCGGACGCACCTCGACGACGTCGATCGGGCAGGTGTGCGCGAGCGCGAGCGCCTGGTCGAGGTCGGCGCAGTCGATCGTGTAGTAGCCGCCGAGCGCCTCCTTCGTCTCCGCGAAGGGACCGTCGGTGACGGTGGGCGTGCCGGCGGTCTTGCGCACCGTCGTCGACGTCGTCGAGGGCGCGAGCGCCTCGCCGCTCACGATGGTGGCGCCTGCCGCCTGCACGGACTCCGCCCAGGCGTTGTGCGCCTGCAGCATCTGGTCCCACTGCTCGGGCGTCACGTCGGCCATGCCGGACTCGTCGCCGTAGAGCAGGAACATGTAGCGCGTAGCCATGATCGTGGTCCTTCCTGGTCGTCTGAACACTCCCCGCACCTCGACGACGAACACGGTCTCCCGGAATCGACAGCGGCGTACGACGAATCTGACGACTCGTCCCGATCCGTCAGGTGGCGGTCGGGCCGCAGAGCCGCCGGGTAGCCTCCGAGCCATGTCCGACGACCTGCCGACCTCGCTGGCCGCGCTCGCCGAGCACGAGGCGCGGGTGCGCTCCGGCCCGCTCACCCGCCTCATGCGCCGCCTCGGCCGCACCGCGCAGTTCGCCGCCGTCTACCGCCGCGTCGGGCCGGTGATCGACCCCCGCATCGCGCACATCAACGACGGCCGGTTCATGGCCAGGCTCTACGGCTTCCCCGTCCTGATCCTGCACACGACCGGCGCGAAGAGCGGCCTGCCCAGGTCCTCGCCGCTGCTCTACGTCCGCGACGGCGACGACGTCATGCTCCTCGGAACGAACTTCGGCCAGCCCAAGCACCCGGCGTGGACGGCGAACCTGCTGGCCCACCCCGACGCCGCGATCGAGGTCGGCCCGGTGCGTCTCGCGGTGCGCGCGGAGCAGGTCGACCAGGACACCGTCGACCGCGTGTTCCCGTCCTTCGTCGCCGTCTACCCGGGATACGCCGACTACCTCGGTCGCCGGGAGGGCCTCGCACCGCGCATGTTCCGGCTGCGCGCGATCGCCTGACCTGGAACGACGCTGGGTCGGCTGCGCGAAAACGCTGACCTGGTCGTGACCCGGCTGCTTCACTGTGCGTGACGACGCGGCGGAGCGTCACCAACCACAAGGAGCCCGCATGGGCGAGTACTTCAGCCTCGGCAACCTGCTCTGGACCATCATCGGCGGCGCGATCATCGGCATCCTGGCTCGCTTCTTCATCCCGGGCAAGGTCCCGATGAAGCTCTGGATGACGATCCTCGTCGGCATCGTCGGCATGATCGTGGGCGACCTCATCGCCCGCGCGATGGGCGTGGCCACCACGGCCGGCATCGACTGGACCCGTCACTTCCTGCAGATCGTGTCGGCGATCATCCTGATCCTGATCCTGCGCGCAGTCACCAGCCGCGGCAGCTCGGCCACCTGATCACGGGCCGGGCACCCCGGCCCACCACCTCCGGCGCACGCGACCCGGGCACGTAGCCTGGGCCGCGTGCGCCGCGTCCTGTCCGCCCTGGTCTGCCTCGCGGCCCTGACCGCCTGCACGACGTCCGCGCCGGTCGTCGAGCCCACGGCGACGAACCCGACCACCGCGACGCCGAGCCCCTCCCCGACCCCGACGCCGTCACCGACGTCCGTCGCCCCCACCGCACCGCCCACGGCGACGACCGCCGACGCGCAGGTGCGTCCGGTCGGTGCCGAGCAGTGGGCGCGCATCAAGGCCGCCGGCATGGCCCGGACCGGCTGCCCCGCGACCCGCGCCGACCTGCGCCGGGTGGAGGTCAACTTCCACGGCTTCGACGGTGCCGTGCACCGCGGCGTCCTCGTCGTGCGCTCCGACGTCGCGGACAGCGTCGCCCGCATCTTCACCGAGCTCTTCGACCAGCGGTTCCCGATCCGTCGGATGACGCCGCTCGAGGAGTACGGCGGCGACAACGAGAAGTCGATGGCGGACGACAACACGGCGGCGTACAACTGCCGCTCCGCCGCGCAGCAGAACGCGCCGCCTCTGCAGTCGCCGCACGCCAACGGCCGCGCGATCGACGTCAACCCCTACGAGAACCCGTGGCAGGACCCGCGCTGCAAGCCCTGCTGGAGCCCGTCGGCGACGTACGGCACCCTGCGCGTCGGCAAGGGCGTGATCGTGAAGGGCGGCGTCGCCTGGACCGCGTTCACCCGCGAGGGCTGGATCTGGCAGGACATCGACGTCAAGGACTACATGCACTTCGACACCGGCTACCCCAGCAAGCCGTTCTCCTAGCGCCTCCCAGCTCCCTCGCGCCGCTCGCTGCGGGCTCGGTGGCCGCCCGGTCCCGCTCGCGCCGTACGACCACGGACAGGCAGAAGGCCCGCCCCCGTGTCGGGGCGGGCCTTCTGCTCGTGGTCGAGGATCAGCCCTTGACCGAGCCGGCGAGCAGGCCGCGGACGAAGAAGCGCTGGAGCGAGAAGAACACGATCAGCGGGACGACGATCGCGATGAACGCGCCCGCGGTGATCAGGTGCAGCTGGGCGCCGTAGGTGCCCTTGATGTTCGACAGGTACACCGTGATCGGTGCGACGTCGACCGTCCCTCCCGCGAACGTCAGACCGACGAGCAGGTCGTTCCACACCCAGAGGAACTGGAAGATCGCGAACGACGCGATCGCGGGGACCGACAGCGGCAGGACGAGCGTGCGGAAGATGAGGAAGTGGCTCGCGCCGTCGACGCGGGCCGCCTCGAACAGGTCGCGCGGCAGCTGGGCGATGAAGTTGTGCAGCAGGAAGATCGCCAGCGGCAGTGCGAACATCGTGTGCGCGATCCACAGCGGCACGAAGCTCGTGCCGCCGGCCGGCCACATGTCCTGCCCGATCACCGGGATCGCCTGGAACATCGACTTCATCGACGGGATCGGGCCCCAGCCCCTGTTGAACAGCGTCAGCAGCGGCAGCAGAGCCATCTGCAGCGGGACGACCTGCAGGGCGAAGATCAGCAGGAAGAGCGCGTTGCTCCACTTGAACTTCACCCAGGCCAGGCCGTACGCCGCCATGAGCGCCAGCACCAGCGGCACGATCGCCGCCGGGATGGAGATCACGAACGAGTTCACGAAGTACGGGAAGATGCCCTGCGGGATGGTCTGGCCGCCGCTCAGCACCTCGCTGTAGTTGCTCAGCGTGAAGTCGAACGGCGGGACGAACGCCGTCCACCAGCCCGTGTCGGTCGCCTTCTCCGACGGGCGGAGGGAGGTGACCAGCAGTCCGAAGGTGGGGACGGTCCACAGGATCGTCAGGACGATGACGAACGCGCTGGCCCAGGGGCTGGACAGGTTGCGGCGCATCGCGGACGACATGCCGTCGTTGTGCGGAGCAGCGGTCTTGATGACCGCTTCCTCGACTTGTGCGGTGAGGCCACCGGTCTCGACGCTCATCGGATCTGCTGCTCCTTCCGAAGCTGGACCACGTTGTAGACGATCAGCGGGGTCACAGCGATGAACAGGATGACGGCCAGCGCGCTGCCGCGTCCCTTGTCGAACTGCACGAACGACTGGGCGTACATCTCGTTGGCGAGGATCTGGGTGCCGAAGTTTCCGTTCGTCATCGTGCGCACGATGTCGAAGACCTTGAGCACCCCGATGGCGATCGTGGTGAGGACGACGACGAGGGTGCCGCGGATCATCGGCACCGTCACCTTGCGGAACAGGTTCCAGCCGGTGGCGCCGTCGAGCATGGCGGCCTCGGTGACGTCGACGGGGATCGCCTTGATCGCTGCGGAGAGCACGACGAGCGCGAAGCCGGTCTGGATCCAGATCATGATCACCATGAGCAGGAAGTTGTTCCAGGGTTCCCACAGCAGCCAGTTCGGCGGGTTCGCGATACCGAGCTTCATGACGACCGCGGAGAGCAGACCGACCTGCTCGCTGTCGACGCTGGGGTCGCGGTACTCGTAGATCAGGCCCCAGATGATCGACGCGCCGACGAACGAGATCGCCATCGGCATGAAGATCAGCGACTTGGGGATCGACTCGCGCCGCATGCGGTCCATGAGGAGCGCCAGGACGAGGCCGAGCACCGTCGAGAAGATCGGCGTGATGACGATCCAGAAGAGCGTGTTGCGCAGGAACACCCAGTTGTCCGGCGTCGTGAAGATCCACGTGTAGTTCTGGATGCCCACGAACTTCTTGCCGTTGGCGTTCTGGAAGCTGCCGATCGTGGTCAGGATCGCGGGGACGACGAGACCGACGAACAGCAGGATGACGGCGGGTCCGAGGAAGACCAACCGGGCGAGGCCGTTCTGGAAGCGACCGGCTGCCCGAGCAGCGAGCCAGAAGATGATGAGCAGGACTCCGAAGAAGACGAGCACCCAGCCTGCGGCCAGGGCCACCTTCGACGCCGTGGCGAAGAGAAGAACTCCGCACACGGTCAGGACGATGCCGACGATGATCTCGCCGGCCTTGGATGTCGCGTTCATGCCGCGCGACCGCCCTCTCGTGGTTGCTGCGAAACGGGACGATGAGGGTCCGGATCGGTGTCCGGAGACGGATCGGGGCCCGGGAGAGTGTCTACTCCTCCCGGGCCCCGGCCGGTGTCACTTCGTCACGGTTTTACCCGTGAGGGGCGACCTGTCGTGCGCGACGTCAGCTGGCGGGCCAGGCGGCGTCGATGTTCTGCAGCGTGGTCTGCGTCGACTGGTCGGTGGCGAACCACGCGGTCAGCTGCTTCCACTCAGCACCGGCGCCGACGGCGGCGGGCATGAGGTCGGAGGCGTCGAAGCGGAACGTCGCGTCGGTCTTGGTGAGGTACTCGGCCGACAGCTTGGAGATCGGGTCCTGGTACAGCGACAGGTCGACGCCGCTGTTGGCGGAGACCCATCCACCGAGCTTGACCTTCTCCGAGGCGAACAGCGACGAGGAGAGGAACGTCTGGAAGGACTGCACCTCGGGCTTGTCGGAGAACGCGGTCACGAACTCGCCACCGCCGACGATGGGCGTCTTGACCGAGTCGCTCTGCTGCGGCAGGTAGAAGGCGAAGATGTCGCCGTCCTCAGCGATCTTGACGTCCTTCTTGAACGACGGCCACTGGGCCGCGTAGAACGACGCCTGCTGGAGCATGCCGCACTTGTTGGTGAGGATCGGCTTGCCCGCGTCCTGGAACGCCGTGGTCGCGATGGTCTTGACGTCGCCGATACCCGCGTTGACGTACTTCGGGTTCTTCATCCAGCCGGCCACGGTGTTCATGGCGGCGGTGATCTGCGGCGAGTCGAACTTCACCGTGTGAGCGATCCACTGGTCGTAGACGTCGCCGCCCTGCGTACCGAGCACGACCTGCTCGAGCCAGTCGGTGGCCGGCCAGCCGGTCGCACCGCCGGACTCGATGCCGCCGCACCACGGCTTGACGCCGTCAGCAGCCATCTTGTCCGAGAGGCTCATCATCTCGGCCCACGTGGTGGGGACGGTGTAGCCCTTGGCCTTGAAGAACGACGGCGAGTACCACACCAGCGACTTCATGTTGGAGCCCAGCGGAGCGGCGTAGAACGTGCCGTCGACCGTGCCGTAGGTCTTCCACTGCGCGTTCCACTTGTCCATGTTCGCGGCCACGCCCTCGGGCGCGGCGACCGGGCCGTTGTCGCCGTTGACGAGCTTGGCGAGCAGGCCGGGCTGCGGGATGAACGCGATGTCGGGAGCGTTGCCGCCGGCGATACGGGTCGGGAGCTGCGCCTCGAACTGGTCGCTGCCCTCGTACTTCACCGAGATGCCGGTGCACTTCTCGAACTGGGCCCATGCCGTCTCGAACTTCTGCTGCTCGGGCGGCAGGATCGAGGTGAAGACGGTGACCGTCGTGTTCGGGTGCGACCCGTACTGGGCGTAGTCCTTGCACGCGGGGTCGGTGTTGGTGGCGCTGGCACTGCTGCCGCCACCGTCGGAGCTGCTGCCGCACGCGGCGAGCAGCAGTGCTGCCGCGATTCCGCCGACGACGGCGGCAGTGCGGCGGCTGGGACGAACGGACATGTGGTGTCTCCCTCGAGCCG
>DASSQW010000392.1:0-3697 GCA_035702165.1 Candidatus Nanopelagicales bacterium | reverse complement strand
GGGAGCGGATGCGCACGCGTCTCGAGCAGGTGCTCCCCGGCACCGAGCGAGGCTCGCGCGGGATGGTCGTCGCGATGGCGCCGGACGAGCTCGTCGCGCTGTGCTCGACGTACTCGACCGTGCTGCTCGCTCCCGACCCCGACGACGTGCGCCGCCGCATCCGGCAGCTGCTGGCGACCCACCCGGACACAGCGGGGCGAGCGGCCCTCGAGGTGCCCTACGTCGTGCGGGCCTACCGTTGGCGCCCATGAGCGACCCCACCTTCGACGACCGCAAGCTGTCCTTCGGCGCCGCGGCGGCGTCGTACGCCGACCACCGGCCCGGCTACCCGGCGGAAGCAGTGGCGTGGGTCTTCGACGGTGCGACCCGCCCGGTGCGCGACGTCGCGGACATCGGTGCCGGCGCGGGTGCGCTGACCCGCACCCTCGTGACGATGGCCGATCGCGTGACGGCGTACGAGCCGGATCCCGCGATGCTCGATCAGCTCCTCGCGCGGGTGCCCGGGGTCGCCGGGGCGGTGGCGAGCGCCGAGCGGCTGCCGGCCGACGACGACAGCCTCGACGCGGTGGTGGCCGCGCAGGCGTGGCACTGGTTCGACCACGCGGCCGCGGCGGCGGAGTTCGGCCGGGTGCTGCGGCCCGGAGGCGTCATCGGGCTGCTGTGGAACGTGCGCGACACCCGGGTGCCGTGGATGGCGGCGCTGCAGGACATCATCGGCGGCGAGGACTCGATGCGGATGGTGGCCGAGTCGTCGCAGGACCTCTCCGAGCGGGCCGATACCGAGGAGATCCGCGAGTTCCTCCCGGCGGTCGAGCGTGCGTCCTTCGCCCACGCCGTGCCCATCACGCCGCAGGGTGTCCTCGCCCTGGTCGCGACGTACTCCTACGTGCGCCTCTCCCCGCGGGCCGACGAGCTCTACGCCGAGGTGCGCGAGCTGCTCGCGACGCATCCCGACACCGCCGCTCGCGACCAGCTCGAGATGCCCTACGTCACCGCCGTCTACCGGTCGCCCGCCCCGTGATCCGGACGGCCGCTCACGCAAGGTTCACGAAACCTGGGCCAGGTCACCCGTTCGGGCGAGCCTGCGGGATCGATCGCGGTCACCCACCGCACACTGGTCCCCCACCGTCCTCCTCGCTCCGGAGCTGAATCCATGCGCCGCTCGCTCCTCGCCGTCTGCACCGCTCTCGCGCTCGGGCTCGCGGTGGCAGCCGCCCCCGCCGCCTCGGCCTCGGCCCCCGCCGAGGCCACCGAGATCCAGCAGCTGCACGCGCGCGGCTCGGCGTCCCCGCGAGGCGGCGCGAGCACGCCGATCACCTACCACGGAGGCGCCGTGATGGCCGACGCGGGCGGCGTCCACGCCTACGTCGTCTGGTACGGCGGCTGGGACAACGGGGCGACGACCGTGGTGTCGAAGGGCTCGACCCTGCTCGCGGACGAGCTCGCGCACATCGGCGGCTCGCCGTACTTCAACATCAACACGACCTACACCAACGGCTCGGGCGGCTACGTGCACAACGCCGTGACCCTCGCAGGCCAGACCACCGACTACGGCTACTCGCTGGGCAAGCGGCTCACCGACGCCAACATCAGGACGATCGTCAGCAACGCGATCTCGTCCGGCCGCCTGCCCAAGGACACGAACGGCGTCTACTTCGTCCTGACCGCGAAGGACGTGAGCGAGACCAGCGGCTTCCTCACGAAGTACTGCGGCTGGCACACCCACGCAACCATCGGCGGCTCCGACATCAAGTACGCGTTCGTCGGCGACCCCTCCACGAAGCTCGCCAACTGCTCAGCACAGAGCGTGGGCCCCAACGGCTCCGCGTACGCCGGCGCCGACGCGATGGCCTCGGTCGTGGCGCACGAGCTCGAGGAGGCGGCGAGCGACCCCGACCTCAACGCCTGGTACGACGGATCCGGCGCCGAGAACGCCGACAAGTGCGCGTGGACCTTCGGCGCGACGTCGATCGCGGCCAACGGCGCGAAGTACAACGTGACGTGGGGGACGACGCAGTACCTCGTCCAGCAGAACTGGGTGGCCGGTGCCACCCAGGGCTGCGCGATGTCCTACTGACCCAGCACCGCACCCTCGAGGCCGTCCCGCTGAGCGCGGGGCGGCCTCAGGTGTTCTTGTCGAAGACGACGCGCAGGCCCTGCAGCGTGAGGTCGGGCCGGTGGACGGTGACGGTCTCCGACTCCGGGATGACGACGGGCGCGAGACCGCCGGTCGCGATCACCTGGGCCACCTCACCGATCTCGGCGGTGATCCGGCGCACGATCCCGTCGACCTGGCCGGCGAAGCCGTAGAGCGCGCCGGACTGCAGCGCCTCGACCGTGTTCTTGCCGATCACCGACCGCGGCGGGACGAGCTCGACCTTGCGCAGCTGCGCCGCGCGCTGGGCGAGCGCGTCGAGCGAGATCTCCACTCCCGGCGCCAGGGCACCGCCGAGGAACTCGCCCTTCGCGGACACGACGTCGAAGTTCGTCGACGTACCGAAGTCCACGACGATGCACGGACCGCCGTAGAGCGTGTGCGCTGCCAGCGTGTTGGCGATGCGGTCCGCGCCGACCTCCTTGGGGTTGTCGACGAGCACGGGTACGCCGGTCTTCGCACCGGGTTCGACGATCACGTTCGGCACGTGGGTGAAGTAGCGGTCCAGCATGCCGCGCATCTCGCGCAGCACCGCGGGCACGGTGGAGCACAGGGCGACGCCGGAGATGTCCGGGTCGTCGCGCAGCAGGCCGTCGAAGGTGAGGCGGTACTCGTCAGCGGTGGAGCGGGCGTCGGTCTTCACGCGGTAGGACCGCATGAGCTGCTCGCCGTCGAACAGGCCGAGGACGGTGTTGGTGTTGCCGACGTCGATCGCGAGCAGCATGGGCGGTCCCTGGGTCAGGCGATCGGGCGCAGGTCCGCGCCGATGTCGAGGACGGGCGCGGAGTGGGTGAGGGCGCCGACGGAGACGTAGTCGACGCCGGTGGCGCCGACGGCCGCGGCGTCGCGGAGCGTGAGCCCGCCGGAGGCCTCGAGCCGGCACCGCTCCCTCCCGGTGCTCGCCGCGTGCTCCTCGGCGATGCCGACCGCGAGGCGCATCTGGTCGGGCGTGAAGTTGTCGAGCAGGACGAGGTCGGCGCCGGCGTCGAGCACCTCGGTCAGCTGCGCGAGGGAGTCGACCTCGACCTCGACCGGCAGACCGGGCCACATCGCGCGCACCTTGTCGAAAGCCGCAGCGACCCCGCCTGCGGCGACGACGTGGTTGTCCTTCACGAGCGCAGCGTCGGACAGGAACATCCGGTGGTTGACGCCTCCGCCGCAGCGCACGGCGTACTTCTCCAGCACGCGCAGGCCGGGCGTGGTCTTGCGGGTGTCGCGGACCTTCGTGCCGGTTCCCTCCAGCGCGTCGGCCCACTGCGCCGTGGCGGTGGCGACGCCGGAGAGGTGGCAGAGCAGGTTGAGCGCGGTGCGCTCCGCAGTGAGCAGCTGCTGGGTGCGGCCGGTGGCGGTGAGCAGTACGTCGTCGCGCACGACGCGTGCACCGTCGGATTCGACCACGGTGATCTCGGCGTCGCCGTCGCAGACGACGTCGAAGACCGCTGCGGCAACGGGGATACCGGCGACGACGCCGGTCGCCCGGGCCACGAGGTCGAGCGTCGAACGCTGGTCGGCCGGCACGGTCGCCGCCGACGTGACGTCGAC
>DASSQW010000391.1:0-5744 GCA_035702165.1 Candidatus Nanopelagicales bacterium | reverse complement strand
CGGTCGTCGAGACCGCGCGCGACGCCGGCGACCGCGCCGCCGCGACAGCGCTCGGGAAGCTGCGCAAGCCCACGGTGACGGCGTACCTCGCGAATCGCCTGGTGCGCATGGCCCCCGACGTCGTGGCCGGTGTGCTCGCGGTCGGCCCGGCGATGCGCGAGGCGACCGTGTCGGGCGACGCCGACGGGCTGCGCGACCTCGGCCGCCACCGCGCTGCGCTCCTCTCGGACCTCGGTGCGCGGGCCCGCGCTATCGCCGAGGAGGACGGCGTACGCATGACGGCCACGCACCAGCGCGAGCTCGAGGCGACGTTCACCGCCGCCGCGGCCGACGAGCAGGCCGCCGCGACGCTGCTCACCGCGCGGATCACCGGTCCGCTCGAGAGCGCGAGCATGGGCTTCGACCTCGGCGTCGTGCCGCCCGAGCGCCCGGCCGGCGGCGCGGCGTCCGCGCCGGCCCGCCCGACCGAGTCCGTGTCCGCGGCCGAGCGGGAGGCGCAGGCCGAGCGCGAGCGGATGGTGGTCGAGGCCGAGCAGGCGCTCGCCGAGGCACGCCTGCAGGACGCCGACGCCGAGGTCGCGCTCGCAACCGCGCAGGACGCGTTCGACGCTGCTCTGGCCGCCGAGTCCGAGGCGGCCGAGGCGCTGCGCGCGGCGAAGCAGGCCCTCTCGGACGCGCGCGCCGACCTCACCGCCGCGAAGGCCGACGCGACAGCGACCGGTCGCGCGGTCGCCGCCGCGCTCGCGCGTCTGGAGAAGGCGCGTCCGCGCTGAGGTCAGAGCGGTACGCCGCGCAGGGTGCCGCTCGTGCCCACGACCGCGAACCGTGCGAAGAGCTCCTCGGCGTACCACTGCACCTCGTGGGTGCGGCGCATCACCTCGACGTGGGGGGAGCGGCGGTGGGCGAACTCGGTGAGCGCGGCGTTGGAGTCCCAGAGGCTGAACGTGCCCTGCAGCCCGACGGGCGCCTCGCCGATGCCGAGGGCGAGACGCAGGCCGTCGACGTCGCGCAGGTCGCCGGACACCGGCGGCACGGCCGACCAGAACGTCCGCCAGCTCCTCGGGTGGATCCGGGCGCGGGTGATCGCGGCGACGGGGCCGTCCCAGCGGTGCGGGACCGGGTCGCCGAACGGCGCGCGGCCAGCCCATGTGCCGCGAGATGCCAACGGGCGCAGCAGGATCCGGGCGTGCTCGTCGGACGTGCGCAGCCACGACGCGTGCTCCCTCGAGGCGTCGTAGCGCTGCGGCCCGTCTGCGTCGCGCCAGCAGACGAGCACGCCCCAGCGCCCGGGGTCGGCGTCGCGCGGCGTGAACGTGCGGCCCGAGCCGGTGCCGAGCAGCTTCGCGAACGTGGCGCCGGGGATCCGTCGCACCGACGAGCGGTCGCGCGCCATGTGCCCGATCGCGCGGGCGACGCCGATGCCGTGGACGCCGTAGAGGTCGAGGCTCACGACGGCCGGGAGCGGTTCGGGCGCTCCGGGGCGGTCGCTGACGGCGTACCCGGTCATGGCGCCGCCTCGCACCGGGTCATGGTCACGACGCCATCGTGCCCGTAGCGTGGACAGGCGTCACCGACCGGGGCGCCCGTCCCGTGGAGGTTCGCTCGTGGCCCAGTTGACGCCGTGCCTGTGGTTCTTCGCCGGTGACGCCATGGAGGCGTTCACCCGCTACGTCGAGGTCTTCTCCCGGTACGGCGAGGCGCGGATCCTCTCCGACGGCGACATCGTCGTCGAGGTCGATCTCGACGGTCAGCGGGTGCAGGGCATCAACGGCGGCCCGGCCGGCTTCGTGCACTCGCCGGCGTTCTCGATGTCCGTGCTGTGCGAGGGGTCCGAGCAGGTCGACCACTACTGGGACTCCCTCGTCGAGGGCGGCGAGCCGGGCAACTGCGGGTGGCTCGTGGACCGCTGGGGCATCAGCTGGCAGATCGTGCCGCGCGAGCTCATGACGCTGATGGGGGACCCGGATCCCGCCAAGGCGGCCGCCGCGCGCGACGCGATGCTGCAGATGTCCAAGATCGACGTCGAGGCGCTCCGCGCCGCCCACGCAGGCGCCTGACCGTCAGTCGCGCAGCCGCAGCTCGATGAGCTCTTCGCCGTCGAGCAGCTCGCCCGTCAGGACGAAGCCGTACCCGAGGTAGAAGGGCAGCGGGCTGCGCTCGCCGCCGGGCACGACCGAGCTGCGCAGCGTGCGCGCGTCCGGATGCTCGCGCACGTGCGCCACGGTGAGATCCAGTGCGGCCGTGCCGATCCCACGGCCCTGGTACCGCTCGTCGACGAGCAGCCGCCAGAGGTAGTAGGGCCCCGCGAAGTCGGGATGCGCCACGTCGACGCCGTCGGCGAGCAGCACGAACCCGGCGGGTACGTCGCCGACGTAGACCCCGCGCATCCACGGCTGCGCGTCGGGGTTCTCCGCGGCATCGACGTAGGACCGCGCCACCGAGGCCACGTAGTGGGTCTGCTCCTGCGAGACGCGCAGAGCCGCGACCGCGTCCCGGTTCGCGTCGGTGATCTCGCGCAGGCTCACCCGGCCGTCGGCGTCGTCCATGCCTCCATCGTGACCGCCGGGCCCGGTCGGTGCTCGGAGGTTTCGGGCACGCGACCGGAGATGTCGAACGACGTGCCGCTGCCGCCGTACGGCGTACGACATCTCGGGCGGGTCACCGGAGGAGCTGCACCACGAAGACGAGGTAGGCGACGGCGATCAGTGCGCCCTCGACCCGTCCGAGGCCGCGGCGCACGAACATCCACGCGAGCACCGCGAGGGTGAGGCCGAGGTACCACCAGGCGGTGAGGGTGGTCGCCGCCGTCACGGTGCCGAGCCCGATCAGCGCCGCGGGTGCGAGCAGACCCACGATGACGTTGATGTTGTTGCTGTTCGTCGTGGTCGACAGGGTCGCGGCGCCGCGGCCGCGCCGCGCGAGGTGCACCGCCGCGACCGCGTTCGGCACGCTCGTGACGATCGCGAGGAGCACCGCGCCGACGACGAGGTCGGAGAGCCCCCACGTGTCGCCGAGATCCGTACCCGTCCGCTCGACGACGACGGACGCCGCGACGACGACGACCAGCGCCACGAGCGCGACGACGACGTCGCCACCACGAGCCCGCGGCGGCTCGATGTCGAGGTACTCCTCCTCCTCGTCGACCGCCGCCGACAGCGTGCCGCGCAGCCCGGCCGGCACGCGCAGCCGACGACGGTGCTCGGGTCGCATCGCGAGGAGCACGACGTAGGGCACGAACACGAGCAGCGACACGAGCATCGCGGGTCGGGGAGCGACCACCTCGCCGACGACGCCGACGGTCAGCAGCGCCAACGGGATCGCGACGACGGTCTCGAGCGCGATCACCCGCCGGTCGACGACGATCCGCCCGGCGACGATGCCCGCGAGACCGATGAGCATCGCGAGCTTCGCGACGTTGGAGCCGAGGACGACGCCGACACCGACGTCGTTCTGGCCCTGCAGCAGCGCGGTGACGGCGGTGGAGATCTCCGGCATGTCGGCGGCGAGCGCGGCGAGCACGCCCAGCGCCGCCTCGGTCAGCGCGAGGCGCGCGCCGATGCGCTCGAGCCGGATGATGAGCAGGTGCGACGCCGCGAGCGCCGCAGCGGTGGCGAGCGCGAAGAGCGCGACCGTGACGACGGTGCCCACCCGACCTCCTCGACGCATGCGTCCACGAACGCCGACCAGGCTTCCCGGCACACCAGCCGCCACCGTAGCGAGTCGTCGTCGCGGTCTCGCGCTGTCGATGTCTGCTGTGCCGCGGCTCTGGCGGCGTCCCAGCCCACATCGACGGTCGGCTACGCCGGTTCCTCGCCGACCTCGGCGGCCTCGCCGGCGGTGATGCGCAGCAGCTCGTCGTAGGTCGTCGGGAAGACGTAGTGCGGATGGCCGCCCGCCGCCCAGACGACGTCGTAGCGCGCGAGGTCGACGTCGACGATCGTGCGCAGGGGCTGGGGGTGCCCGACCGGTGCGACGCCGCCGATCGGCTGGCCGGTCGCGGCGCGGACGAAGTCGGCGTCGGCACGGCGTACTCGCGACGCCTCGACGATGCTCGCGAGCTTCGCGGTGTCGGCACGGTGCGCGCCGGAGGTCATGACGAGCAGCGGCCGGCCGTCGGCGTCGAACACCAGCGAGTTCGCGACGGCGCCCACCTCGATGCCGAGCAGCTCGGCCGCGGCCGCGGCGGTGGCGGCGCGGTCGTCGAGCTCGCGGACCTGGCCGGCCACGCCGAGCCCGGCGAGCGCGCGGGCGACGTTCGCGGCGTTGGGGTGCAGCGCGGCGAGGTCGGCGCTGTCGGCGGTGTGCGCGAGGGTGCCGTCGGCGTTCACGACCGCGTGCACCTCGGGGTGCGGGTCGTGCTCGGGCCCGCGCCGGTGCACCTCGTCGCCGCCGCTCGTCTGCTCCATGGGCGCTCAGGGTAGGGGTCGGCACCGGGCGCGCCCTACCGGGGCCGTCCCGACCGGCGGTGGCGGGGTCGTCGGGCGTCGCTGTCGCCGACAGGGGATGGGGCAGCGTCTCGGTCGTGGTGAGCGCCCGTCGACGCCGGCCGCGGCGCCCTGTCGCTGGAGGGCGGCACCGGCTGCGGGCAGGGGTTGACGCGCTGTCGGGGGCGGGGAGTACGGTGGTCCTGCATCGAACATCTGTTCGAACATCCGGTGGAGAGGTCGCGGTTCGCGGCCGCGGACCTCGCCACCGCCGCCCGGTCGGGCCGCGGGGTCCTCGCGGTCCTCGCGACCCGACCGGGTGCGCCGTCCGGCGGCGACGGTCGCGAGCGTGGGGAAGCGCTCCGGCCGCGCCGGCGGGCAGCGACCCGGCACGACGGGCTGCCTTCCCCCGCCCTCGTCGTGGTGCACCCGCACCACGACCGGCATCCGCGCCTCGGCGCGGTGGGCAGGAGGCAGCAGCATGCGCACGTACGGCGAGAGCATCGAGGTCCGCACGGCCGACCCGGCCGCAGCACCGGACCCCGCGCTGTCCGTCGTGCCCGCCGCGCCGGTGCCTCCCGCGCAGTTCCTGTGGCGCGGCCGGCTCTACCTCGTCCGCGAGGTCCTCGCCCACTGGGTCGAGCTCGGCACCTGGTGGACGGCGCGCTCGCCGCGCACCTCCGCCCCCGCAGCCGCAGCCGCAGCCGCAGCACCGACCGGCGCGACCGGCTCGACCGGCGCGACCGGCTCGACCGGTCCGGCCCCGCGCTCGGTGGCGGCCGACGTCGGCGCCGTCGAGCGCGAGGTGTGGCGGGTCGAGGCGGCCAGCGGTCGCAGCGCGCGCGTCGGCGTCTACGACCTCGTCCGCGACGTCCCCGCACCGCCGCCGGGCGCGGCTCCGAGCGACCCCCCGCGGGCCCGCTGGCGGCTGGCCCGCGCCCTGGACTGACCGGGCCGCGACCCCCGATCCGACCGACCGCACCCGACCCGACCCCCGACCCACCGACCCCCGACCCACCGACCCCCCGATCCCGGCCACCGCCCGAGAGGAGACCGCCGTGACCGTCAGCCCGCTGTCCCCGATGCTCCCGCTGCCCGAGACCGCACCGGTCCGCCCCGCCGTCGTCGCGCCGCCCGTCCTCGTTCCCGCGGCGTCCACCGTGCCGGCCGCGGTGCAGCGCCCGTCGACCCCGGCACCGTCGACCCCGGCACCGGCGACCCCGGCACCGGCGTCCTCGGCACCGGCGTCCTCGGCACCGGCGTCCTCCGAGCCGGCGCTGGTGCAGCCCGGCGGCCCGCCGACCGCGGCGCGCGAGCTGC
>DASSQW010000390.1:0-6952 GCA_035702165.1 Candidatus Nanopelagicales bacterium | reverse complement strand
GTACCGATGGCGGCCTCGACGTCGGCGGCGGTGTGCGCCTGCAGCGAGAGCAGCGTGGCGCCGTCGAGGGGGGAGCGCGCCGTCCAGCCCTCGCCCTCGGGGCCGGTGGCGCCGCACGCGGTGAGCGCGGCCTGGGCACGGGAGAGCAGGGTGTCGTGGAGCGTCATGCGGGCCAGTCTGACGGACCGTCCGAGGGGCGACCAGCGAGGGCTGCTGCAGGGTCCCCGTAAGGATCCGTGAAGGGTCGTTCAGCCCCCGACGCCGGTCGAGCGCCCGGGGTCGACCGCGGCATGGAGCGCCTCCGCCACCGCAGCCACCGGTGGCCGGTCGAGGTCACCCTGGCGGACCACGAGCAGCACGTCGCGCGTGACGGGCTCGGCCAGCTCGCGCCAGCGGCAGCCCGGGGGGCCGGCGAACCGCATCATGAGCGGGGTGGCCGGCGTGATGCCGACGCCGGCGGCCGCGAGCCGCAGCGAGAACGCCGTGTCCGTGGCGAGGTGGGTGGCCCGCGGCTCGAAGCCCGCGCGCCGGCAGGCCGCGCGCACCGCCTGCCCGTACGCCGAGTCCGGCGGCGGGATGACCCAGTCGAGGGCTGCGAGGTCGGCGAGCGGCACCGAGTCGTCGCCCTCGCCGGGAGCGAGACCGGCGACGCCGAACCGCTCGGTCGTCAGCACGCGGTGCTCGACGTCGGGGAGCCGCTCGACGGGCGCGTCGGGGTAGTCGAGGCCGAGCGCGAGGTCGACGTCACCCCGCGAGACCGCCAGCCCCGGGTTCTCGTGGGTGGTCTCGCGCAGCTCGCGGACCTCGACGCGCAGCGCGGGGTAGTCGGTGCGCAGTCCGGGCAGCGCCTGCTCGAGGATCACCGCGCTCGACCCGAAGATGCCGAGCGCGAGCGTGCCGGCGACCTCGGCCACCTGCGCGTGGAGCTCCCGATCGACGACGGCCTCGGACTCGATCACGCGCCGCGCGTGCTCGAGGAGGATGAGGCCGGCGTCGGTGAGCCGGACGCTGCGCCCGGCCTGCACGACGACCGGCCTTCCGACCGCCCGCGACAGCGACGCGACGTGCTGGGAGACGGCACCGGGGGTGTAGCCGAGGGCCTCGGCGGCGGCGGTCATCGTGCCGCGCTGGGAGATCTCGTAGAGGCTGCGCAGCGCCACGGTCGAGAGGTCCACGTGCGGAGCCTACGGGCGGGCGCTCACCCGAGGTGGTCCAGCGATGGACCCCACGTGTCCGACAGCGCCCAGCCCTCGGGGAACGGGTCGTGCACGTCGCGGCGCAGCTGCTCGCGCCCGTACACGTAGCCGCGACCGGTGATCCGCGGGAGCACCGCAGGCCGGTCGCCGACCGTGGTGAGCCCGAGCGCCTCGGCCGTGAACTCGCCGCCGATGATCGAGCGGGAGATGCGGACGTCGCCCACCGCGAGCCGCCCCCGCGCGTGCTCGACCGCGAGGTTCGCCGAGCTTCCCGTGCCGCAGGGCGACCGGTCGACGCGGCCGGGCGGCAGGGTCGTGCAGGTGCGCAGCGCGCCGTCGTCGTCGTACGAGCGCCACATCACGTAGGCGATCTGGTCGAGGCCGGGGAGGTCGGGGTGGCTCACCGCCACCTGCTCGCTGACCAGCGGGCGCAGCTCGAGCCCGGACTCGGCCAGATCGCGCGCGTTGTCCGGCTCGATGGTCAACCCGATCTGCTCGACGTCGACCTGCGCGTAGAAGACGCCGCCGAACGCGACGTCGGCGCGGATGGTGCCCCAGCGCGGAGTCTCGATCTGGGCGTCGAGCGTGTGCACCCACGCCGGCACGTTGTCGAAGCTCACCGACAGCACCCGCCCTCCCTCGCAGCGCGCCCGGGCCACGATGAGGCCGGCCGCCGTGTCGAGGCGTACGACGGACTCCGGCTCGCTCATGGGCACGCGGCCCGACTCGAGCAGAGCGGTGACTACGCAGATGCAGTTGCTGCCCGACATGGGGTGCGCGCGGTCGGCCTGCAGCACGATGAAGCCGGCGTCGGCGTCGGGGCGCGTCGGCTCGACGAGGAGGTTCACCGACATCGCCGCGTGGGCGCGGGGCTCGAGGGTGACGAAACGGCGCAGCTCGTCGTGGCCGGCGTTGAGATGGTTCATCTGGTCGAGCACGGTGCTGCCCGGGATCCTCGGCACCCCGCCGACGATGACCTTGCCGAGCTCGCCCTGGCAGTGCACCTCGAGCAGGTCGATCGTCGAGTCCCACGTCATGCGGTGCCGCCTTCCAGGGTGAGCAGCTCCTCGGCCGCGTCGACGATGTGCTCGTGCAGCCGCTGCTCGATCAGCGGCAGGTCGCGCGCGACGATCGCGTCGATCAGCAGCCGGTGGAAGCGGTGCGCGCGCGCCGGATCGTGGTGCGCGGCCTGGTCCTGCGCGAGCGCGATGGTCGACATGGCCTCGGTGACCGGCCAGAGCCGCAGCAGCATCGAGTTCTCCGACGCCGCCCACAGCCCGTGGTGGAAGTCGACGTGCGCCTCGTGCTGCACGAGCGGGTCGGGGTCGAACGCGCGGCGGTCGAACTGGTCCCACGCCTCGAGCAGCAGTCCGATCCGGCGCCCGCTGCCGTCGGACAGGATCGCGTGCACGGCGATGAGATCCATCGGCACGCGGGTGGCCGCGATGTCGCGCAGCGCCTCGGGCGACAGCGACGTGACCGAGAACCCGCGGTAGGGCTCCTGCACCAGCAGACCGTCCTGCACGAGCAGGTTGAGCGCCTCGCGCAGGGTGGCTCGGCTCACGTCGAGCGACGCCGCGAGCGGCACCTCGGTGAGCTTGTCGCCGGGTCGCAGCTCGCCCATGACGATCGCGCGCCGGATCGAGGTGACGACGGCCTCGCGGGCCGGGGTGGTCGTCGGCGTACGGGTCGGGAGGTCGGGCTGTGCGCTCATCGGGCACCTCCGCCAGCGGCACGAGGATTGTCGGACAATCCCTTGACCCTAGCCGAGGCGAGGGCCTACTGTCACGGGTTGTCAGACAATCCTCCGCCCGGACCTCCGGGCCGCATGACGGGAGCCGGGGCGTGCGCACGGTCGTGGTCGGGGGCGGGATCATCGGTCTGACGACGGCGTACCACCTCGCCCGCGAGGGCGCAGAGGTCGAGCTCATCGACGCCCGAGCCACAGGTCTGGGCGCCTCGGCCGTGAACGCGGGCTGGTTCGTCCCGTCCGAGGCGATGCCGGTGCCGGGCCCGGGCATGGTCTCGCAGACCCTGAAGTGGATGCTGCGCCCCGACAGCCCGGTCTACATCCGGCCGTCGGTCGAGCCCCGGTTCGTCGCCTTCATGATCAGCATGTGGCGGCACTGCAACGACGCCGACCAGCGGGCCGGCTTCGCGGCCCACCTCGCGCTCGCCGAGTCCACCGGCGAGGTGCTCGACGAGTACCGCGCCGACGGCATGGACTTCGAGATGCACTCCGCGGGCCTGCTCATGGCGTTCACGGGCAAGGACCTGCTCGAGCACCACGTGCACAACCTCGACATCGCGCGCTCGCACGGCGTCGAACCTCAGGTGCTCATCGGCGACGACGTCCGCGTGCACGAGCCCGAGCTCTCCGACGCCGTCTACGGCGGCATCTTCTTCCCCGACGAGCGCCACCTCGACCCGCGCGCGTTCGTGCAGGCGCTGCACAAGCGGCTCGACGAGATGGGAGTGCGCATCCGCGAGCACTGCGCGCTCGAGGACCTCGTCGCCGCGAACGGTCGGGTGACCGCGATCGAGACCACCGGCGGCCGCATCGACGGCGACGCGTTCGTGGTCGCCACCGGCGCGTGGACCGGCCGGCTCTCGAAGCTCTTCGGACACCGGCTGCCGGTCCGCCCCGGCAAGGGCTACAGCATCGACGTCGCGCCCGTGCCGCTGCGCAGCGCGACCAACCTCCACGACTCCAAGGTGGCGCTGACGCCGTTCTCCGACCGGCTCCGTCTCGCCGGGACGATGGAGTTCGCCGGCGTCGACGAGGAGGTCAACTCCCGCCGCGTCGCCGCCATCCTGCGTGCGCCGCAGAGATACCTGCGCAGCTGGACGCCGCCGACGTCCGCACCCCTCGCGCAGGCGGGCATGCGGCCGATGACGCCCGACGGCCTCGCCGCCATCGGCGCGCTCCCGGGTCTGTCCAACGCCTACGTCAGCACCGGGCACGGGATGCTCGGCGTCACCCTCGCCGCGGGCAGCGCGCTCGCCCTCACCGACCTCGTCCTGCACGGCGTGCGCCGCCCGGTGCTCGCCCCGTTCGACCCCGCCCGCTTCTGACCGACCAGCCGAGAGGTTCCCCCATGAGCACCCGACGTACCGCCGACCTGCACGGCATCATCGTGGCCGTCACCACGCCGTTCACGGCCGACGGCTCGGCCGTCGACGTGGAGACCCTGAAGGCGCAGACCGAGTGGCTGATCGGCGCCGGCGTGCACGGTTTCGTCTGCACCGGGACCACCGGCGAGTTCACGACGCTGACGCGCGAGGAGTACCAGCAGGTCGTCACCGCCTACGTCGACGCCGTGGCCGGTCGCATCCCGGTGGTGGCCGGCGTCGGGTCGCTGCGCACGTCGGAGGCCATCGCCCTCGCGCAGACGGCGGAGGCGGCCGGTGCCGACGCTCTCATGCTGCTGCCCCCCTTCTACGGCAGCCAGCCGTGGGACCAGCTCGTCGCGTTCCTGACCGACGTCTGCAGCTCCGTCTCGATCCCCGCCGTCTACTACAACGTGCCGGGCGCCACCGGTACGACGCTCACCTCCGAGCAGCTCGCGGCGCTGGGCGACATCGAGGGCCTCGACTACATCAAGGACACGAGCGGCGATGCCGTCAAGCTCGCGGAGCTGCTCGTGAAGCACACCGATCGCATCACCGCGTTCAACGGCTGGGACACGCTGACCTTCTTCGGCATCGCGTCCGGTGCCAAGGGAAGCGTCTGGGGGATGGCTGGCATCGTCCCCGAGCTCTCCGTGGAGTTCTGGGACACGCTGGCGGTCAAGGGCGACCTCGTCGCAGCGCGCGAGCAGTGGACGCACCTGTGGGCGCTCTCGGACTTCCTCGAGTCCGTCGACTACGTCGCCGGCGTGAAGGGTGCTCTGGAGCTCGTCGGACGCTCCGCCGGTCCGGCGCGCCTGCCGATCCAGCCGCTGTCGGCGCAGGACCGCGAGCGGCTGTCCGCGATCCTCGCCGCCGCCGGCGTGCTCGCCGGCTGAGCGTCGTACGGTTCGTCCTCCATCCCGTCCTCGAAGGGGAGCACATGCGCGTCCTGATCGTCGGAGCGACCGGAGAGCTCGGGCGTGCCGTCACCGAGGCCTTCGCCGGCCACGACCTCGTCCTCGCCTCGCGCTCGGGGCAGGAGCAGGTCGACCTGACCGATCTCGCCTCGATCGAGGCCCTCTACCAGCGGGTCGGCACCGTCGACGCCGTCGCGTGCACCGCCGGGCACGTCCCGTTCGCGCCGATCACCGACCTCTCGGTCGAGCAGTACCGCGACGGGATCACCGACAAGCTGCTGGGCCAGATCGCCCTGGTGCGGCTGGGTCTCGACCACGTGACCGACGGCGGCAGCTTCACGCTGATCACCGGCATCACGGCCGACGACCCGATCGCCACCGGCACGGTCGCGAGCACCGTCAACGGCGCGCTCCACTCGTTCGTGCTCGCAGCCGCGATCGAGCTGCCGCGAGGCCTTCGGGTCAACGCGGTGAGCCCCACGATGTTCACCGAGTCCGAGCCGGCGTACGGCCCGTACTTCCCCGGCTTCCCGCCGGTCCCGGTGGCGGACGCGGCGCGCGCGTACGTGAAGTCCGCGCTCGGCCGGCAGACCGGTCAGGTCTACCGCGTCGGCTACTGAGGAGACCCCATGAGGTTCGACAGGTCGCTGAAGGTCGTCGGCGCCCACGCCGAGGGCGAGGTCGGCAACGTCATCGTGGGCGGATTCGGCCAGGTGCCGGGCGAGACGATGTTCGACAAGCGCAACTACCTCGCCGAGCACCGCGACTGGATCCGCACGCTGATCCTGTCCGAGCCCCGCGGCCAGGTGGCGCGCAACGCCAACATCGTCCTGCCGAGCAACCACCCCGAGGCCGACGCCGGGTACGTGATCATGGAGTCGATCGAGTACCCCGTGATGTCGGGCAGCAACACGATCTGCGTGGCGACGGTCCTGCTCGAGACCGGCATGCTCGACGCCGTCGAGCCGGTCACGAACCTCGTCCTGGAGTCTGCCGCGGGTCTGATCCCGGTCGAGTGCCAGGTGCGCGACGGCAAGGTGACCCAGGTGCGCTTCACCAACCAGCCCGCGTTCGTCTACCACCTCGACGCGCCGGTCGAGGTGGAGGGCCTCGGCACGGTGAACGTCGACGTCGCGTGGGGCGGCATGGCCTACGTGATCGTCGACGCCCGCGACCTCGGGTTCGCGATCGCACCCGACGAGGCGCGCGACATCTGCGCGGTCGGCGAGCGGCTGAAGATGGCGGCGGCCGAGCAGCTCGACGCCGTGCACCCGGAGAACCCCGGCTTCCCCGGCATCACCATCTGCGAGCTCACGCTGCCGCCCGAGCGGGTCGACGGCGTGCTCACGGCGAAGAACACGGTGGTGGTCTCACCCGGCCGGCTCGACCGCTCGCCGTGCGGTACGGGCACGTCGGCCCGGATGGCCGTCATGCACGCGCGCGGCGAGCTCGCGGTCGGCGAGGACTTCGTGCACACGTCGATCATCGACTCGCGCTTCGAGTGCCGCATCGAGTCGACCGCGAGCGTGGGCGGCGTACCGGCGATCGTCCCGTCGATCGCAGGACAGGCGTGGATCACCGACCTCACGACGCTCGTGCTCGACCCGACCGATCCCTACCCGCAGGGCTACCGGCTCACCGACACCTGGCCCCAGGGTCTCGAGGTCTGATGTCAGCTATCGACCCGCATGCGCCGCTCCTGGTGCATGCGCGCCAGCGTGGCGGTGA
>DASSQW010000389.1:0-16791 GCA_035702165.1 Candidatus Nanopelagicales bacterium | reverse complement strand
CTCGATGCGGACGGCGAGCGCGGCGCACGCGAGGCAGGACACCAGGTCGAGCTCGGGCATCCCTCGCATGCCGATCCACAGATGGCCGCCGCCCGCGCACGGACCGGTGCTGCCGTCGGAGCCGAGGAAGGTCCGCGCCTCATCGGTCAGCATGGTGCGACGGAGCACGTCGTACATGTGACGGTCGCTCGTCTCACGATGATGGAGGAGGCAGTCGGGAGCCGACATCGGCGAACCCATGATGTGCAGCAGCCCGCCGCAGACGGGGCAGGGGAGTCGGTGTCGGCCCACGTCCGCCCACGGTAGGTGAAGGTTCACCGATGCAATCGCTCCACGACCACATATCCACCGAACGGTTGGGGGACAGGCGATCCCGCGCTCGCCGCGCATTCGGCCAGCGCCCGGTTATAGCCTCGACGGAGGCAGGTCACCGGCTCCCGCCGGCTGCGAACGGAGGGGACCACCGAGGACCTCCTGCGAGCCCCCGCTGCCCCCGAGGCGGGGGCTCCGTCCTGCACCGGGCCAGAGCCGGCGCACAGCGTGTCGTCAGCCGGTGGTGAGCGAACGGGAGGACGATCGCTGGCGGGGGTTCGGACGGGGGTCCTCGACGAGGAGATCGATCTCATGAGCCGGACGGCGCCCCCGCGCGGCAGCGGCGTCGCGCCCTCAAGACCGGCCGACCGCGGCGCCGACAGAGGTGAGATGAGCCTCACCGACCGGGACATCGCGACGACGGTCGAGGCGGTGCTCCCCCGCGAGCATCCGCCCGCTCGGCATCCCGACGCTGCGGCGCAGGCGCGTGCCGCAGCCAGTCCGGCCTGGGCGCTGGTCGCCGACGGCTACCGCGAGGTGGGCCACCAGGCCAGCGTCGCCCTCTTCGTCACCGACGCGGCGGGCCTCATCATCGACGCCAACCCCGCGACCGCTGCCCTGCTCGGTCGGCCGGACGGGGGCGTCGTCGGCCTCTCGATCGCCGACATCACGCACCCCGACGACGTCGAGACCAGCCGGGCCCGACTCGACGAGGCGCTGCGCACCGAGGTCGCGACCTACCGGGTGGGCAAGCGGTACGTCCGCGGCGACGGCAGCACCGTGCGCGCTGACGTGACCGTCACCCTCCTGCGGGGCTCCGACGGACTGCCCGCCGGGTTCCTGGCTGCGGCGGTCGACGACACCGAGCGGCTCGCCGCCGAGGAGCATGCGCGCGCCGCCGGGGCCCTGCTGCGTGCCACGGTCGACGCGTTCCCGGACCCGTGGGTCTACCTCGTCGCCGTGCGCTCGCCGGACGGTGCGATCGTCGACTTCGTCTACGCCGACGCGAACCGGGCCGCGTGCGAGCACAACGGCACGACCCGCGAGGAGCTGCTCGGTCGTCGCTTGCTCGACGTGCTCCCCGAGCATCAGGGCGCCCTGCTCGCGCGCTACGCCTCGGTGGTCGATACCGGTCGCAGCCTGCTGGAGGACGACGTCCCCTTCCCCACGGCAGGGCAGGACCGCTACTTCTCCAACCGGGCGGTCGCGGTGGGGGAGGACGGTCTGTCGCTGACCTGGCGCGACACCACCGAGCAGGTGCGTCAGCGCCAGGACCTGGCGACCCGCGCGGTGACCGACCCGTTGACCGGGCTGTTCAACCGGGCCGGCCTCGACGACTCCGCGCGGTCGATGCGGCTCCCGGGTCGCAGGCTCGCGCGCGGTGCCGCGGTGCTCTACGTCGACCTCGACGGGCTGGGCGAGATCAACCGCGTGCACGGGCACGGCGCCGGCGACAAGGTGCTGTGCGCCGTCGCGGACCGGATCGACGGTGCGGTGCGCGGGGACGACGTGGTTGCCCGGGTCGGTGGCGACGAGTTCGTCGTGCTCGCTCCCGGGGCCGACGACGACGGCGCGCACGCGCTGGCGCTGAAGCTCGCCGAGGCCGTGACCCGTCCGGTCCTCGTCGCCGACGGGATCCGCATCGTTCCGACCGTCACGGTGGGGGTGACGGTCGGCGACAGCAGCAGCCACCTCGCCGACCTCGTGGAGCGGGCGGACCAGTCCATGCTGTCGCGCAAGCGGCACCTGTACGCCGAGACCGGCCGCTACTCCGACCCGGCACCCGACGTCGACGTCGCCGGCTGACCGCAGGCCGTCGTCCGCAGCGGTCGCCAGGAGCGGTCAGTGGAACGGGCGGCGGCGGTCGAGGGCGAGCGACGCGCGGCCGGCCAGCCGCCAGACGCGAGCGACGACGTCGCGGTCCTCGGGGGTGACGAGGTTTCCCATGACCCGGAAGGCGACCGACATGATCCCGTGGCTGCGCATGCCGATCGGGCCCGACAGTGCGAGCAGGCGCTCGTGGGTGATGAGCAGGCCGAGGCGGCGCGCGATCGAGAAGGCGTCGCCGTACTCGGCGTAGAGCTCCTCGGCCCACGACGCCGTGAGGTCGGCCTTCGGCCCGAGCGACACCAGGTGCTCGGCCGCGAGCCGACCGGTCTCGAGCGCGTAGTCGATGCCCTCGCCGTTGAGCGGGTTGATGCACGCGGCGGCGTCGCCGATGAGCATCCAGTTGGGCCCCGCGACACCGCTGACGCCGCCACCCATCGGCAGAGGTGCGGAGCCGTAGCCGGAGAGCTCGCCGAGCTGCCACTCCTGCCGGCGCTGGCGGGCGTACTCCTCGGTGAGCTTGCGCAGGTTGATGTTCGCGGGACGCTTCTTCGTCGCGAGGGTGCCTGCGCCGATGTTGACCATGCCGCCGCCGAGCGGGACCACCCAGCCGTAGCCGCCCATCATCCGGCCGCTCTCGTCGCGCAGCTCGAGGTGCGAGGTGATCCAGGGGTCGTCGGCGTCCGGGCTCGTGGCATAGGCGCGCGACGCCACGCCGTAGACGGTCTCCTGGTGCCACTCGCGGCCCAGGATCCGGCCGAGGTGGCTCTTGCCGCCGTCGGCGACGATCACGTGCTGCGGCTGCACGACGACCGTACGGTCCTGGCTGCGCAGGACGACACCGGTGAGCCGGCCGCCGGTCAGCTCGACGTCGACGGCGCGATGTCCGTCCAGGCCGGTCGCACCGGCGTCGAGCGCTGCGTCGCGCAGCGCGTTGTCGAGGACGGTGCGCGCGATGGCCGACCCGTGCTTGGGCAGGTGCGGTCCGTTCCACGGCAGCACGAGGCTCTGGCCGAAACCGTAGCCGCGCAGGCCGTTGTTGACCGGGCCGCCCTGCAGGACATGGTCGAGCTTGAGGGTGCGCAGCTCCGCGACCGCGCGCGGCGTGAGGCCGTCGCCGCAGGCCTTGTCGCGCGGGAAGACCGCGCCGTCGGCGAGGAGCACGTCGCGCCCGAGCCGCGCGAGGTGCGTCGCAGCGGAGGCGCCGCCGGGCCCGGCGCCGACGACGAGGACGTCCGTGCGGACACGGTCGGTCGCGGCGGGCGTGGTCACGGCGCTCTCTCTCGGGGACGTCGGGTCGCGTGCTGCACCGATTGTCCCTGACCGGAGCCGGCGCCGCCGCCCGGGTGCCTCGGCGGTACGCCGTGCCGCCCGTAGGCTGAGCGTCCGCGGCGTACCGAGGGAGACCGATGTCACTCGAGCCTGGCGAGCAGCTGCTCGCCGAAGGGCGCGCCGCTGCCGTCCCCGTCGGGATCTCGCGCTTCTGCGCCGCCCGCGGTGCCGCGTCCGAGCTGGACTACAAGAGGCTGTCGGTCGCTGACGGGCGCGTGATGTTCCACGCGCACGTCGGCCTGAACACCTGGCCGGCGACGGCTGCCGCGCTGCAGGAGATCACCGCCGAGCTGGCCGAGCGCGGGCACGTCCTCGACCGCTACGGCCTCGCGCTCGACCGCGGCATGGGCCTGCCGCCCGAGAGGCGTGCGCTCGTCGCGAAGGAGACCGGACCGCGGCTCGACGACGAGGACTGGGCCGCGCTCGCCACGGTCGCGGACACGCAGCCGCACCTGGGCGACTTCATGATCGGCACCGAGGCGTCCGTCGAGAACACTCAGCACGCGCTGCGCAACGGAATCACGACCGTGGGCAACCTCGGTCAGTTCCTCGCCTTCGGTACGCCGGGAGCCGACGACCTCGCGGTCGTCCGGGCCACCGTCCGTGCCCTCGGAGTCATGGCTGCGGCGCGCGGCTCCGGCGCGCTCGTGCACTCCTACCTCGACGACGGCCTCGCGATGCAGCTCGGCAGCTACGGCGACTACCTGGCGTGGGCGGCGCTGGAGATCCACGTCGTGGAGTCGATGGCCGGTGCACGGCTCACGCACTGCTACGGAGGCCTCGTCCCTCAGCCTGCCGCGCGTGCGCTCATCGGACTGACGCTCCGGCGGCTGCACGGCACCGGCGGCGCGGGATCGATGGTCTACGGCAACACGGTCGACTACTCGCGCGACCTCGCGCACAACGGCGAGGTTCTCTCCGAGTACCTCCTGACCGACATCGCGACGCAGCTGCACGCACCGACCGGCCACGCCGTGAATCCCGTGCCGCTCACCGAGAACCTGCGCATCCCCAGCGCTGCCGACATCCTCGAGGTGCAGCTGCTCGCGCGCGAGATCGAGGCCGACGCGCGACGCAGCGCCGACCTGTTCGACTGGGCCGACCTCGACCGCCAGGCCGACGCAGCCGCGGAGTACGCGCTCGCGACGTCTCGCCGCATGCTCGCGCTCCTGGAGGAGGACGGCGTACCGGTCGACGACGTCGCTGGTCTGCTGGCCGTGCTGCGCCGCACCGATGTCGTGGCGCTCGAGCGACGCCTGGGCACCGTTGCGCCCGAGGGCATCGCACGCTGGCAGCCCTGGAAGGCCTCGACGATGCGGAGGATGGCCGACGACCTCGCGGCTGCGGCGCACGACCTGCACGGCGTCCGGGTGGTGCTCGCCTGCCTCGACGTCCACGACCTCGCACGCGACGTGATCCGCTCCTCGCTCGTGCGGCTCGGCGCCGAGGTCGTGCAGCTCCCGACCGACTCGCTCCCCGAGGCGGTGGCGCGGGCTGCCGTCGCCGAGGACGCCGACGCCGTGATCGCGTCGACGTACAACGGATCGGCGCTCACCGTCGGCAGCCGTCTGCACGCGTCCTTGGCCGCCCTCGACTACGACGGGGTCGTGGTGATGGGCGGGGTCCTCAACGAGGACCGCGGCGGAGACCTCCCCGTCGACGTGCGCGCCGACCTCGAGGCCCTCGGGATCCGCTGCCCGGAGACGCTCGCGGACGTCCCCGCCATGGTCGCGGGGCGGTGACCGATCAGCCGAACGCGTGGCTCGCGTCGTCGACGAGCACGGTGCCCTCGACCAGGGCCAGCATCGCGGCGCAGAAGGCAGGCAGGTCCGGCGGCCAGTGGGAGGTGACGAGGTTGCCGTCGACCACGACGGCCGAGTCCTCCCAGATCGCACCCGCCGCGCGCAGGTCCTCAGGCACCCCGTCGTGCCAGTACGACGTCACCCGGCGGCCGCTCGCGACGCCGGCGGAGGCCAGCAGCCACGGCCCGTGGCAGATCGACGCGACGGGTCGTGCCTCGGTCATGAACGTCTGCAGGATCTGCTGCGCGGTCGCGTCGTCGCGCACCGTGGCAGGTGCGCCGTCGGGGAATCCGCCGGGGACCACGAGCAGGTCGTAGCCCGCGGGGTCGATGTCGTCGAACGCCGCGTGCGGCACCGTGGAGTAGCCGTGCTCGCCCTCGATCGGGTCGAGCGTCGGCGCGGCGACGGTGACCGCGACGCCCGCCTCGAGGAGGCGGAACCACGGGACGACGAGCTCGAGGTCCTCGAACTTGTCGGCCGTGAGGAACAGTGCGGCCGTCGCGCTCGCTGAGGGGCCGTGGGCAGGATGGTCGAGGCGCATGCGGACCTCCGGGATGCCGTGCCCCCGTGGACCATCCCGAGTATCCGCGTGCCCTGGGTCGTGGTCCACCTGCCGGGGTCAGGGTTGGGTCAGCGCCGGCACGCCCCGACCGAGTCCCCGGATGCAGCAGGCGTTGTGGGAGATGACCGGGCGCGGGGTGACGCCACGACGCCCGGTGCACGCGGCGGCGGATCGGCCGTTCCGAGGCGTGGGAGCGTGGGCTGCTGCTAGACAGGTCGAGGACCTTGGCGGGTCCGACTCCTCTTTCTTGGCGCGGCCGCCGCGGCTTCGCCTCCGGCGCGAGGGAGACGAACCGTGAACCACAGCATGTCCGAGCCCGGGGTCGTCGACGCCCTGCTGCCCGTGCGCCTCGAGCCTGCGCAGCGCGCGCTGGCGCTGTCGAGGATCGCGCTCGGGTTCGTCTTCCTCTGGGGCTTCCTCGACAAGTGCTTCGGCCTGGGCCTCTCCACGCCCAGCGACCAGGCGTGGCGGTTCGGCGCCGGTCCCGGCGATCCGACGTACGGCTTCCTGAAGAGCGTCGACGGCCCGTTCGCCTGGCTGTTCAACCCGATGGCCGGCAGCGCGCTCGTCACCTGGCTCTACATGCTCGGGATGCTCGGTGTCGGGGTCGGTCTCATGACCGGGCTCGCGTTCCGCTTCTCCGCGATCTGCGGCGCGTTGATGCTGCTCATGTTCTACCTGGCCGGTCTGCCGCTCTCGCTCAACCCGTTCATCGACGACCACGTGATCGAGATCCTCATGCTCGTCGGGCTGATCTTCCTGCGCAACGGCCGCGTCTGGGGCGCGAGCGCCTGGTGGGAGGAGCGGGTCGGCTCCCGCCTCAAGTTCCTCCGATGACGGGGATCGCGGCAGGATCGGCTCCATGAGCACCGCGGAACAGGCACCGTCCACCACGACCGACGTCCCCTGGTTCTCGCGTACGCCGGACGAGTCGGTCGCCGTGCTCGGCAGCGATGGCCAGCGCGGGCTCACCTCGTCGTCCGCCGCGGCAGCGCTCGCCGCCGACGGACCGAACTCCATCACCAGCGAGAAGCCGCCGTCGATCTGGGCCGTCGCCCTCGGCCAGCTGCGCGACCCGATGAACCTGATGCTCGTCGCGGTCGTGGTGGTGAGCTTCGTCATCGGCGAGGTCTCCACCGGGCTCCTGGTCGGCATGCTCATCCTGCTGAACATCGTGCTGGGCACGAGGCAGGAGATGAAGGCGCGTGCCAGCGTCGATGCGCTGTCGAACCTGCAGGTCCCCCAGGCCAAGGTCGTGCGCGACGGCTCGGTGGCGCTCGTGCCAGCGGTGGATCTCGTGGTCGGCGATGTCGTCAACCTCGAGGCCGGCGACATCGTGCCCGCGGACGGACGGATCCTGCGCTCGGCGACTCTCGAGACGCAGGAGGCCGCGCTGACCGGTGAGAGCGCGCCGGTCGCGAAGGACGCCGGCACCCTCGAGGGCGACGACGTCGCGCTCGGCGACCAGTCGAACATGCTGTTCCAGAACACGTCGGTCACGCGCGGCACGGCGTCGATGGTGGTCACCGCCACGGGCATGGGCACGCAGATGGGCCGCATCGCCACGATGCTGACGTCGGTCACGCGCACCCGCTCACCGCTGCAGCGCGAGCTCGACTCCCTGACCCGCGTGCTCGGCATCATCGCGTGGGGCGCCGTCGCGTTCATCGTCGTCGTGGGCCTGGTGCGCGGCATGCAGCTCAGCGAGCTGCTCCTCCTCGGGACGGCAATGGCGATCTCGGCGATCCCGACCGGGCTCCCGGCGTTCGTCTCGGGCCTGCTGTCGATGGGCGCGAGCCAGCTCGCGGGGGCCAAGGCGGTCGTCAAGAACTTGACCGACGTCGAGACGCTCGGAGCCACGAGCGCGATCAACACCGACAAGACCGGCACGCTCACGATGAACGAGATGATGGTCTCGGTCATCTTCGCGAACGGCTCGTGGTTCACGGTCGAGGGCGAGGGCTACAAGAAGCAGGGCAGCATCCGGTCGGTCGCCGGTGTCGAGGTGCCCGACTTCACCCGGCTCGCCTACGGCCTCAGCCTCGACAGCGACGCGACCGTGTCCGACGACGGCGACGTCGTGGGCGACCCCACCGAGGCGGCGCTCGTCGTCCTCGCCGCGAAGCTCGGAGTCGACGCCGAGGAGACCCGACGCGCCTACCCGCGCCTGGCCGAGGTGCCGTTCGACTCCGAGTACAAGTTCATGGCCACGGTGCACTCGGTGCCCGCACCCGGTGGAGGCGACGTCACGATCCTGCTGGTGAAGGGAGGCCCGGACGTCGTCCTGGCCCGCTGCACGGAGTCGGGCGGACCGCTGAGCGGCTCGCAGATCCCGCTCGCCGACGCACGGCAGGGCATCGACGACGCGAACGCGAGGATGGGCGAGAAGGGGCTGCGGGTGCTGGCGTTCGCGGCCCGCCTGGTCTCGGCGGAGGAGCTCGCGGCGGGCGACCCGATGTCGCTGGTGCACGACCTCGCGTTCGTCGGCCTCGTCGGGATGATCGACCCGCTGCGGCCCGAGGCGAAGGCGGCCGTCACGACAGCCCTCGGCGCGGGCATCGACGTGCGCATGATCACCGGCGACCACGCCGTGACGGCGCAGGCGATCGGCGAGAGCCTGGGTCTCGGTGCCGGCGCGATCAGCGGAAGCGAGCTCGTGGCCCTGTCGGACGAGGATCTGCGCTCCCGCCTTCCGCAGCTGCACGTCTTCGGCCGCGTCACGCCGCAGGACAAGCTGCGCCTCGCGCGCGTGATGCAGGAGGACGGCCTGATCGTCGCGATGACCGGCGACGCCGTGAACGACGCCGCAGCGCTGAAGCAGGCCGACATCGGCGTCGCGATGGGCAGTGGCAGCGAGGTCACCAAGCAGGCCGCGCGCATGATCCTGACCGACGACAACTTCGGCACGCTCGTGCATGCGGTCGAGATCGGGCGGCGGGTGTACGCCAAGGTCGTCGCCTACGTCCGTTACCAGATGACGCAGCTGCTCGCGCTCGTGATGCTGTTCATCGCGGCGACCGCGTTCAACCTCAACGAGGGTGTCGCGCTGACTCCGACGATGGTCCTCTACCTGCTGTTCTTCCTGACGAGCAGCGGCGTCATCATCATCGCGATCGATCCGGGCGACCCCGACGTGATGAGCCGGCCGCCGCGCGACCCGAAGGTGACCATCTCGCACCGCAGTGCCGTCGTCATGTGGCTCGTCTACGGCGCGACGCTGTTCGTGGCGGCGTTCCTGCCGCTCGCGTTCGGCCCCGACGAGCCGTCGACGGACAAGGCGACCGTGTCGATGACCATGACGTTCGTGGTCATGGGCCTGGGGACCCTCGTCAACGCCATCACCAACCGGCGCGACCCCACCAGCGGTCTGGGCGCCCCGATCCTCGGCTCGGCGGGCATCGCGGCGATCGCTGCCGCCCGCGTGTGGTTCGCGACGGAGAACGAGCGGCTGCAGAAGGGGCTGATGACGACCTCGCTCACCGGCCGGGAGTGGCTCACGTGCATCGGGCTCGCTCTGCTGCTCGGCGTCGTCGTCGAGGTCGGCAAGCTCCTGCGCCGCCGCCGCTCCGCCTGACCTCTCGCGCGTAGCATGCGCAACTGCACAGAACCGCCGCGATTCTTGGACAGTTGCGCCTGTTACGCGCAGGGGGACGAGGCTCCGAGCCAGTCGGTGATGCCGGTGCGCAGGCGCTGCTTGGTGGCGTCCGGGGCGCAGGACGCCGTCACCGACTGCTCGGCCAGGCGGGCGAGGTCCTCGTCGCCGAGACCGTGGACGACGCGGGCGATGCGGTACTGCGCGGCGAGACGCGACCCGAACAGCAGCGGGTCGTCGGCGCCGAGCGCGATCGGTACGCCGGCCTCCATCAGCCTCCGGATCGGGACGTCGAGGCTCGTGGCGGCGACCCCGAGGGCCACGTTGCTCGTGGGGCAGACCTCGGCGGCCACCTGGCGCGTGGCCAGCAGATCGAGCACGTGCGGATCCTCGCTCGCGCGCACCCCGTGCCCCACGCGCGCGGCGCCGAGCGTCGTCACCGCGCCGCGGACCGACGCCGGTCCGGCGAGCTCGCCGGCGTGCGGCAGCGCGGCGAGGCCCGCCCTGCGCGCGATGCGGAACGCCTGCTCGAACTCCTCGGGCCGGCTCGCGCGTTCGTCGTTGGAGAGCCCGAAGCCGACGACCGGGACGACGCCGCGCCCGGCCGACGCACGACCGCTGGGATGCGACTCGGTGAACTGCGCGGCGAGGCGAGCGAGCGTCGAGGCCTGCAGAGGGTGACGCGTGCGATTGGCTGCGATGATCAGCCCGACGCCGACCCCGGTGCGCTCGCTCGCGCCGGCTGCGGCGTCGAGCAGCACCTCCACCACCTCGTGGAGCCCGCCGAAGGTGGCTGCGTAGCCGCTCGGATCGACCTGGAGCTCGACCCAGCCCGAGCCTTCGGCGCGCTCGTCCTCGCACATCTCGAGGAGCATCCGACGTACGACGTCGGGCGAGCTCACCTGCAGGCGCGCGATGTCGTAGAGGTGCTGGAAGCGGAACCACGAGCGGGCGTCGGCATCCACGTCGAGGTGCAGGGGCGATCGGTCGAGCAGCCGCTCCGGCAGCCGGAACCCGCGCTGCGCCGCGAGGTCGAGCAGCGTGGCGTGCCGCATGCCGCCGGTGAGGTGCAGGTGCAGGTGCGCCTTGGGCAGCCGCGAGACGCAGCGCTGAGCGCCGGCCGGGTTGCACACCTCGCCGTCGGGGAGGTCGGGGCACACGCAGTCGTACGTCGTCTGCGCGGTGTCCATCGGCACATCGTGCCCTGGATCGTGGCGACGGCGATGACCGCGGGCCGTCCTGGTGCGACGGGGTGTCGACCCCCGGTCGTCACGGCCGACGGCGCAGGCGGTCGCGGTAGGCGCGGCCGTCGGGGTCGAACAGGAGCCGGTACAGCGGCACCGCCCACCACCGCTTCGAGCGGGGCACGTGCGCGACGACGTGCGGCTGGAGGCGTCCTGGCGGCCGCGGCCCGACCTGGCCGCCCGCGTGCCAGTCGCGGAGCGCGACCGCGCGGGTGTCCAGCTCGTGCAGCCACTGCTTCGGGTCGACGACGATCGAGGGGTCGTCGAGGTCGAGGTGCTCGGCGGCGAGCCGCAGCCGGAGGTCGCGGGCGAACCGGCGTACGTCGTCGACGCCGAGGGTCAGCGGCTCGCGGTCGTCGGCGGCCTCGTCCAGGACGGCGACCGACAGCTCGCTGTCGTGGGTCCACGATCGGCGGTTGAGGTTGTCCGACCCGATCACGGCCCAGACGTCGTCGACGATGACGGCCTTCGCGTGCACGTAGACCGGCTCGCCCTCGTGGTTCTCGACGTCGAACAGGTGCACGCGGTCCCCGCCGGCGCGGCGCAGCATGCGCACAGCGTCGTCGCGGCCGAGCTGCGTCGGCGCCACGGCCCATCCCTCGCGGTCGGAGAAGCGGGGAAGGACCGCGACGAAGTGCAGCTCGGGGTTCGCTCTCAGCGCCTGCGCGAAGACCTCGGCGACGTCGCGCGACCAGAGGTACTGGTCCTCGACGTAGATGAGCCGTCGCGCGTTGCGCAGCGCCTTGCGGTAGGAGTGCGCGATGCTGCGCTCGCCCTGCGGCGCGAAGGGATAGCGGCGCAGGCGCGCGGGATAGGTGCGCAGCACCTGGACGATGCTCGTGCCGCGGGGGGTCGGGTCCTCGGGCAGCGGCTCGGGCAGCGGGCGGCCGGTCATCGCGCTCGCGTGATAGGCCCGGTCGTAGAGCTGGCGCACCGGGCTCGGGATGTCGAGCGCCGTGCTGCCGTACCAGCGCTCGCGGAACGTGTGCTCGAGGTCGTGCACCGCCGGGCCGCGCACCTCCGCCTGCAGGTCGTGCCACGACGGCCGGTCGCCGTACGCCTCGGGGAAGGCCATCGTCTGCTCGTCGCCCGTGTGGTCGTTGTCGTCGCGCCGGGAGTAGCCGAGATCGATGCCGCCGATGAACGCGACATCGCGCTCGGGAGCAGCCGGGTGCCGGATCACGACGAGCTTCTGGTGGTGGCTGCCGCCGCGGCGGGTGCGCGCGTCGAGGAGGACGTCGCCCCCGTGCTCGCACACGTGCCGCACGAACGCGGCGTTGGCCTCCTCGCTCTGCTGGAAGGCCTTCGGGTGCGAGCGCCACAGCAGCCCGAACACGAGCACGCCGCGGTCGGCCGCGTCGGCGAGCAGCGCGCCGATCTCCGTGCCCGGACCGCCGAGCCGCTCCTCGAGGTCGCCGCGGAAGTCGAGCAGGTAGACCTGGTCGCCCTCGGCGGTCGACGTCAGCTCGTGGCAGAGCCTGCTGAAGTACGCCGCCCCGTCGACGAGGGGCTCCACGCTGTTGCCCGCGCTGAATGCGCGCAGCCCGGTCGAGGGGTTGCCCCGCTCGTCCTCGGCGAGCAGCCATCGGGCTACCGCGGCGTCGCGCACCGGCGGGGCGTCGGCGTCCTGGGTGAGGGGGTCGTCCTCCGGGGCGGCATCGGCGAGCACCACCGGATGCTCCGCGCGGCCGACGTCTCGTGCAAGGGTTCCCAGGCCCCCGCGGCGTGTCGCGGTCGGCGTCGTCGCGGGGCGGACTCTCGGGCGAGCCCTCCGGGCTCGACAGCGTCAGGCGTCGGCGGGGATCGGCGGTCCGACGACCTGCAGCCCGTAGCGGGGGCCGACCTCGTTCCAGCGTCCGATCTCGACGTCCATCGGTACGCCGTCGGCGCCTGGCAGCCGGTGCTCCGGCGCCGGCATGCCGACCTCGTCGTACAGCGCGAGCAGGCCGCCGGGCACGACCATCGCGAGGAGGCGCGCCGGGCGGTCGCCGGTGATCCGGAAGGCGTGGGGCACGCCGCGCGGGAGGTAGATGAAGGAGCCGCCGGTGAGGTGGTGGAGATCCTCGCCCGCCTGGTAGGAGAGCGAGCCGTCGAGGACGAAGAAGGCCTCGGCCTCGCGGCTGTGCACGTGCAGCGGGGTCGCGATGCCGGGCGGCTGCGTCACCAACGAGACCCCGAGCGCTCCACCCGTCTCGGCGCCGGCGACCAGGTGCTCGAAGAGCGAGCCCATGGCCCAGCTGGCCGGAGCCTCGTCTGCGGAGCGCACCACGACCGTGTCGATCGGTGTCGTGTCCATGGCGTCCTCCCGGGAGCCTGCATGGTTGAATTCATCCGAATATTGATCGGATGAATTGAAGGTAGAGCGCATGGCCGAACCGGTCAAGACCCGCGCGTACCGGTCCGCCGTCCGCGAGGAGCGGGCGCGGCTGACCCGTCACCGCGTGCTGGTCGGCGCCAGGGAGCTGTTCGTCGCCCAGGGCTACACGGCGACGACGGTCGCCCAGGTGGCGGCCCGCGCGGGCGTGGCGGTCGACACGGTGTATGCGGCTGTCGGAACCAAGCCCGAGCTGTTCCGGCAGCTCTGGGAGACCGCGATCTCGGGGAGCGACGACGTCGTACCGGCTGAGGAGAGGGACTACGTGCGGCGGGTCCGCGAAGCCCCGACCGCCAGGGCCAAGCTCACTCTGTACGCCGCGGCGGTGACGGCGATCCAGCGGCGCATCGGGCCGCTGCACATCGTGCTCCGCGACGCGGCCGGCGGTGCCCCCGAGCTGCGCGCCATCCGGGACGAGATCTCGCAGCGCAGGTCGACCAACATGCGCCGGTTCGCCGCCGACCTCGTCGCCACGGGCAGCGCGCGGCCCGGCCTCGGGACCGACGAGATCGGCGACATCATCTGGGCGACGAGCTCCGCGGACATGTTCGACCTGCTGGTGCAGGAGCGCGGCTGGACGCCGCAGCGCTACGAGCAGTGGCTCCTCGACAGCTGGCTCCGCACCCTGCTGGCCCCCCGCCGGAGGAAGCCCGCTCTGGAGGTCTGAGAGTCGGGAATCGACGACTCTCAGACCTCCAGAGCGGGGAGGGTCAGCTCGAAGAGGCAGCCGGGGCCGGAGTTCCGGACGCTGACCGTGGCACCGAGGGCGTCCGCCAGGCCGGCCACCACGGCGAGGCCGAGGCCGGCACCTCCGTCGTTGCCGGGCGTGCGCGAGGTCGAGCCGCGCCAGCCCTGCTCGAAGACGCGCCCGATCTCGTCGTCGGGGATGCCGCCGCAGGTGTCGCGCACCGACACCGTCGTACGCCGGCCGTCGGTGGTGGCCGCCACATCGACCGTGCCGCCGCTGCCGGTGTAGCGCACGGCGTTGACGACGAGGTTCTGCAGGGCGCGCGAGAAGCGATCGCCGTCGGTGTACGCCGTGACGTCGTCCTCGCACGAACCGGTGAGCGTGACGCCGCGCGCGCGGGCGAGCGGCTCGGCGTCGGCGAGGGCGTCGGAGAGCAGGTCGTGCAGCGGCAGAAGCTCGAGCCGGGGCTGCTCCTCGCCGCTCTGCAGCCGTGACAGGGCGAGGAGGTCGTCGACCATCGCCGACAGGCGCTCCACGCTGTCGAGCATCCGCCGGTGGTACGCCGAGGGATCGTCGGCCACTCCGTCCTCGAGCGCCTCGGCCATCGCACGCATGCCGGCGAGCGGGGTGCGCAGGTCGTGCGAGATCCACGCGACCATCTCGCGCCGCCGCGCCTCGACCACCGCGTCCGCCTCGCGCGCGGCCGCCTCCGCCATCGCGTGCTGCTGGAGGGCCGACGTGCGACGGGCCAGAACGACGCCCACGACCAGCGCGATCGGCAGCACGGCGAGCAGGACAGTCCACATCGCCGCGAGCGCCGCGGCGTCGATCGCCATCGAACGCGCGCCCACGAGGACGCCGGCAGCCACCGGGACGACCACCGACACCGGTGTGAGCAGGGCAGCGAGCGCCGGGTTGCGCCGGCCGACGAGCAGCACGACCAGCAGCATCACGAGACCGGTGACCGCCGCCGCGGCGGCGGCCTCGGCGGCCATGCCCCAGTCGACGGTCATGCCGGTGCGCCCGCCGACCCGTCCCAGCGGTAGCCGACGCCCCACACCGTCGCGATGCGGCGCGGCGCAGCGGGATCCACCTCGACCTTCTCGCGCAGGCGGCGCACGTGGACGGTGACCGTCGACAGGTCGCCGAAGTCCCAGCCCCACACGTCGCGCAGGATCTCGTCGCGGCGCAGCGCGCGGCCCGGCATCGACATCAGGTGCGCGAGCAGGTCGAACTCGCGCGTGGTCAGCGCGAGCGGTTCGTCGCGCAGCCGCGCGAGGCGCGACCCGGTGTCGACGACGAGGTCGTCGTCGACGAGCACCGCCGGGGTCGACGGCGAACGCACCTCGCTGCGGCGCAGCACCGACTGCACGCGCAGCGCCAGCTCGCGCGGGCTGAACGGCTTCACGACGTAGTCGTCGGCACCGACCTCGAGGCCGGCGATGCGGTCCTCCTCCTCGCCCCGCGCGGTGAGCATCACGACCGGCAGGTCGGGGTGGTCGGCGCGCAGCCGGCGGCACACCTCGAGCCCGTCGATGCCGGGGAGCATGAGGTCGAGGACGACGAGGTCGGGCGGGCTCTGCCGGGCGAGGTCGAGGGCGAGCAGCCCGTCGCCGGCGTGCGTCGCCTCGATGCCCTCGCGCCGCAGGTAGGCGAGCACGACCTCGGCCACGGTCAGGTCGTCGTCGACGACGAGGACACGGGGCATGGGGCCAGCGTAGGGAGTGCGTCGTGCCGGCGACGCGCGTCGCGCGACGACGTCATCGCTTCGTAAGGGCTGGGGATTGCCGAAGTCTTACCGATCGCGGTCGCGGTCCGGCGTAAGCCGCTCGTAAGCGACGCCGACGCTGCGCGACGTCGAGGGTGAGGGCGAGCCGGACGGGAGGTCCGGCCTCGAACTCCGAGAGGAACCCCATGAAGCAGCTCAGAGCCGCGATCGCGGGCAGCGCCCTGCTGGCCGGTCTCGTCCTCGTCCCCGCCGCTGGTGCGCAGGCGTCGGGCGTCGACCTGCGCGACGGCGCGGTGCTCGTCCAGCTCAACGACGGCGCGGCCAACAGCATCGAGGCCTTCGCGCGTGCCGACGACGGCTCGCTGTCCCCCGTCGGCGTCTTCGGCACCGGTGGCGCGGGCGGCAAGGAGGTGGGCGCCCCGGTCGACGCGCTCGCGTCGCAGAGCTCGCTGGCATGGGCCGACGACCGCTCGACCGTCATCGCGGTGAACGCCGGCAGCGGCAGCGTGTCGAGCCTCGCCGTGCACGCCAGCGGCCTCGCCCTGACATCGGTCGTGCCCTCGCGCGGGAGCTTCCCCTCCAGCGTCGCGGTGCACGGCTCGCTCGTGTTCGTGCTGAACGCCGGCGGCGAGGGCGGCGTCTCGGGCTACCGGCTCGACGACGGCGTGCTGCGTCCCATCCCGGGCGCGGTGCGCAGCCTCGGCCTGCACAACGCCGCGGTCCCCGCCTTTCTCACGGCGCCTGCGCAGGTCGGCCTCTCGCCCGACGGCCGCACCCTCGTCGTCACGACCAAGGCGAACAACACCATCGTCGCCTTCCCGGTGCGCGGCGACGGCACGCTCGGCGACGCGAAGGTCACGGCGTCGGCCGGCCCGGTGCCGTTCTCGTTCGTGTTCGACCCCCGCGGGAACCTCGAGGTGCAGCAGGCGGGCGACGGCCGCAACGTGTCGTACGCCGTGCGCAAGGACTCCTCGCTCGTCCAGATCGGCGCGTCGGCGCCGTCGGGCGGTGCGGCGCTGTGCTGGAGCGTCCGCGTCGGCTCGTACCTCTTCGGCGCCAACGCCGGCAGCGGGACCCTGACCTCGTGGCGCCTCGACCGCGACGGCACCTCGACCCTGAGCCACCCGGTCGCGGCCACGACCGCGGGCGGCGTCATCGACCTCGCCGCCGGTGACGAGGGGCGGTTCGTCTACGCCCTCAACGCGGTCCACGGCACGGTCGACGTCCTCGCCAACGACGGTCGCGGCGGCCTCACCCACGTGAGCCAGGCGACCGGCCTCCCGGTCATCGACGCCGACGGCGGGCCCGAGGGCATCGTCGCCAGCTGAC
>DASSQW010000388.1:0-6235 GCA_035702165.1 Candidatus Nanopelagicales bacterium | reverse complement strand
GACTCGCCCGTCGCGGCGTCGCACTCGGTCCAGACGAAGCCCACCAGCTCGTCGCCGTCGTGCACGACGAGGGTGTGCTCGAGGTCGGTGGACGGGAGCGTGAACATCTCGGCGACCTCGTCCGCCGTGGTCTCGCTCACGCCGCGGTTGCGGATCTCGCTGGCCCGGCAGAGCGTGAGGATCGGGTCGAGGTCGGAGGCGACCACCGCCCCGGTGTCGTCGAGGACCGGCCGCCGGAAGGTCAGCCCGGCGGGCAGGAAGCGCGCGAGATCCATGACGATCACGCAACCAGAGACCGTTCCGCCTGTCGCCCGCGTTTCCGTCCGAGCTGCCCGCTCAGCGCGCGGGCGCTGCGCCCGGCGTCAGGGGAAGGATTGTTGCGCTGTTAGCACCGAGGGTGCCCTTCAGTGCGAGGGCCGGACTCAGAGGTCGAGGGCGTAGCCGTGCCGGACGTGGGCGGGCGTCATGCCGACCGACTCGTAGAGACGCACGGCACCGGTGAGGTTGTACGCGTCGACCGAGAGCTGGATGCCGGCGCGTCCGCGGTCGCGCTCGCGCACGAACGCGCTCTGCAGCAGCCAGGTCGCGAGGCCGCGTCCGCGCCAGGGACGGCGTACGGCGAGGACGGCGACGTAGCCGTCACCGTTCTCCGCCTGGCTCTCGTCCTGCACCAGCATCGCCGCCGGCTCGCCGTCGACGCGCAGCAGCCACCAGCCGTCGGGGTCGCGCGTCGCGCCGGCGGACATGTCGGTCCACCAGTCGTCGTAGGAGATCGGCGTGTAGTTCCAGTGGTCGAGGAAGGCCTCGTCGTCGACCAGCCAGAGCGCGCGCCGGGTCTCGTCGTCGTCGCGCACGACGAGCTCGACACCCTCGGGCAGCGGCGGCCGCGCCGCGGGGATCGCGGGGGAGTCCGACGGGATGCGCATCCGGTAGAACCGGCGCACCTCGGACAGCCCGCGCGACGCGAGGACCTCCGCGGTCAGCTCGTCGCCGCCGGCGTGGCCCGTGCGCAGCGTCCACCCCTCGCGGCCATCGGCGGCCGCGATACGCCGAGCTGCGGCGACCGCGTGGTCGGCGCACGCCTCGAGCAGCCGGCGCTCGTCGCCGCCGAGGCGTACCGCGGGATCGACGTAGACATCCTTGCGGTCGGGGTTGGTCATCACGAAGACCGCGCCCACGACGGCCTGCGACGCGGCGTCGCCCTCGAGGAGGAGCACCGTCTCCGCCCAGGAGAACCGCGGGATCGCCATGGCGGCGAGCACTTCGGCTCGCGTCGTCTCGGTGATCCCCGCTCGGTCGTCCTCGAAGGCCCGGAACACGGCGATCATCGCGTCGAGGTCCTCGGGCACCACGGTGCCGTCGGCGTCGCGGCGCAGCGGCCGCACGTGCAGCTCGGTCATGCCCGCGAGCATGCTCCCGCGACCTCGCCGCTGTCGCTCGGGTTCGGTCACGACAGGTCGTGCTCGTAGGCCTCCATCACGAGGGCGGGCCGCATGCCGACCTTCTCGTAGAGCGCCACTGCTCCGGTCGTGTTCGTGGCGTCGACGCCGAGCGCGATCGCCGTACGACCGAGGTCGCGGTAGTGCACGAACGCGCGCCGCAGGAGCAGCTGCGCGAGGCCGCGGCCTCGGTAGTCCTTGAGGACGCCGAGGACGTTGATGTAGCCCTCGCCCTTGGACAGCCGCCGGTCGCCGAGCAGGCAGATGCCGGCGGGGACGCCGTCGACCGTGAGCAGCCACCAGTGGGACGGGTCGTACGAGGGCGACGACGTCATGTGCGAGATCCACTCGTCGTACGGATAGTCGGCGAATCCCCAGTGCTCGGAGAACGCGGCGCGGTCGACGTCGTAGACCGCACGCCGCGTCGCGTCGTCGTCGCGCACGACGATCTCCACGCCATCCGGCAGAACCGGTGCGGTCGACGGGATCTCCGGCGAGGTGGCGTCGATCGCCATCCGGTAGAAGCGCCGCACAGGCTCGAAGCCCGCGGCGGTGAGCACGTCGCTGTACGCCGTGTCCGCGACCACACCGCCGGCGCGCGCCTTCCACGCGGGTACGCCGGTCTCCTCGCGCCGGCGCCGCGCGACATCGAGGCCTCGGCGTACCAGATCGGCGCGGACGTCGCTGGAACCAGGCCACGGCAGGCTGAACGATTCGATGCCGGTGACGTGCTCGAAGGGGTCGTCGTCGATCACCAGCAGCCCGACGGGCTCACCGCCCTGGTCGAGGAAGCCGGACGCGGAGCGGTCCACCGACGGGACGCCGAGCATGTAGCCGACGTCGTCCGGCGTCGACTCGGGCTCGCCGAGGAACGCCGCCTCGCTCTCGAGTGCCAGCCGCGTGGCCGCGGCGAGGTCGTCGGGATGGACGGAGCCGTCGACGTACCGGAGAGGGCGAAGGTCCATGCCGTCGAGGATGCGCCGTCGAGGCAGCGCTGTCGCCCGCGTTTCGACCCGCGGGTTCAGCCGGCGGGGAGGGCGGCGATACGGCGGGCGAGATAGGGGGAGAACCAGCCGGCGTACTTGGCCTGCAGCTCGGGCTTGGTCCAGTCGAGGCCGGTGACGACGCCGCGGCAGGTCGGCTCGCCGCAGAGGCACTCGAACTCGTCGTAGTCGCTGGAGTCGCAGGTGGCGTAGTCGAAGGTGAGCTCCTCGCCCACCTCGATGTCGCGCATGGCCACGAGGATGTTCGCGCCGACGAGGCCGCACGACGGCTCGCACGAGTGGTTGAGCATGTCGCCGGGCTCGGGGGTGTCGCTCGAGACGAGATAGAGGTTCTCGGCGATCTGGATCGAGCGGCCCTGCCGGTCGTGGCTGAACGTCGAGAGCGTCTCGTAGGTGACGCACCAGCCGCCGAAGCCGGCGACCACGGTGCCCGCGGGGATCGGCTCGACGGCGAACGAGCCCCATCCCTTGCCGCCGACGGGGCGGGCCTCCGCACCGGGGAACAGCCAGTTGTAGTCCACGTGACGTCTCCTTACGACGTGCGCGCAGCCCGGTGCCCCCTCGGGTCCGGTGCTCTCACCCCTCACGGTGATCCGCCAGGGCGCGCCGGTGCGGCGCGCCAAGCGGATATTGGAGCACGGGCAGGTGAACAGCGGGAAATCGGCGTACGCCGCGTCCGATGCGTGCTCGCAGACGCTGTGGTGGGATGGCGGCATGAGCGAGCCGCAGAACCCTGGGCAGGTCGAAGCCGGCGCGGACGACGCGCGCGTCGTCGTCGTGGGTCCCGACGGTCAGCCGATGGGCTACCTGCCCGCGCCGGGGGAGCAGGGCGAGGAGCCGCGCGAGGGCTCGGTCGCCGATCTCGTGGAGCAGCCTGCGAAGGTCATGCGCATCGGCAGCATGATCAAGCAGCTGCTCGAGGAGGTGCGCAGCGCACCGCTCGACGAGGAGTCGCGCACGCGCCTGCGCGACATCCACCGCCGCTCCATCGCCGAGCTCGAGGACGGTCTCGCGCCCGAGCTCGTCGAGGAGCTCGAGCGCCTCTCGCTCCCCTTCACCGACGACCGGGTGCCCACCGAGGCCGAGCTGCGCATCGCGCAGGCCCAGCTCGTCGGCTGGCTCGAGGGTCTCTTCCACGGCATCCAGACCGCGCTGTTCGCCCAGCAGATGGCCGCCCAGGCCCAGCTCGAGCAGATGCGCCGCCGAGCGCTCGGCCCGGGTGGCGGCGTACCGGCCGGCGGCCCCGGCCAGGGCGAGCCCCCGCAGGAGCGCAGCGGCGGCCTCTACCTCTGACCCACCCCGACGTCACTGCCGCACTGCAGCAAGACCGCGTCGATCTCCCTGCATTCGGGCAGTGACGTGGTGCGGGTGGGTGCTCCGGGGCGCGGAACCGGGTGGACCGGTCCCACTACGCTCGTGCCGTGATCGATCTCAAGGTTGTGCGCGAGGACCCGGACCGAGTGCGCGCGAGCCAGCGCGCCCGTGGCGAGGACGAGGCGATCGTCGACCGCCTCGTCGCGGCCGACGAGGCCCGTCGTGCCGCCGAGGTCTCGTTCGGCGCGCTGCGCAACGAGCAGAAGGAGCTCGGCAAGCGGATCGGTCCGCTGCAGGGCAGGCTGAAGAAGGCCGACGACGCCGAGCGGGCGGGCGCGCAGACCGAGCTCGACACCCTCATGGCGGAGGCCTCGGCCCTCGCCGAGCGCGTGAAGGCCGCTGAGGCCGAGCGCGACACCCACGACGCCGAGACGCAGGCGCTGCTGGCCGGGCTCTCCAACCTCCTCGACCCCGGTGCACCGGTCGGCGGCGAGGACGACTTCGCCGTCGTGGAGGAGGTCGGCGTACGCCGCGACTTCGCAGCCGAGGGCATCACGGTCCGCGACCACGTCGAGCTCGGCGAGCTCCTCGGTGCGATCGACATCGAGCGCGGCGCGAAGGTCAGCGGATCGCGCTTCTACTACCTCACCGGAGTCGGCGCGCTGCTCGAGCTGGCGCTGGTGAACCACGCGATCGCGCTCGCGGGCGGCAACGGCTTCACGCCCGTCATCCCGCCGGCGCTCGTGAAGCCCGCGGCGATGGAGGGCACCGGCTTCCTCGGTCAGGCCGCCGAGAACGTCTACCGCCTCGAGCAGGACGACATGTACCTCGTGGGCACCGCCGAGGTGCCGCTCGCGGCGTACCACTCCGACGAGATCCTCGACGCGAGCACCCTGCCGCGCCGGTACGTCGGCTACTCGCCCTGCTATCGGCGCGAGTCCGGCTCGGGCGGCCGCGACACCCGCGGCATCTTCCGGGTGCACTGGTTCGACAAGGTGGAGATGTTCTCCTACGCCCACCCCGACGACGCCGTCGCGGAGCACCAGCGGCTGCTGGGGTGGGAGCGGCAGTTCTTCGACAGCCTCGAGATCCCGTACCGCGTCATCGACGTCGCGTCGGGCGACCTCGGCTCGAGCGCCGCGCGCAAGTTCGACATCGAGGCGTGGGTGCCCAGCCAGGAGCGCTACCGCGAGGTGACGTCGACGTCGAACTGCACCGAGTTCCAGGCACGCCGGCTGCGGATCCGGATGCGCGACGAGGACGGCGTCCGCCCCCTCGCCACGCTCAACGGCACGCTCGTGGCGATCACGCGCGCGATCGTCGTCCTGCTCGAGAACCACCAGCAGGCCGACGGCTCGGTACGCGTTCCCGTCGCGCTGCGGCCCTACCTCGGCGGCCGCGAGACCCTCGACCCGATCGCGCGCTGAAAAAGGCGCGGCGGGCGATGGCGTACGCCGCAGCGAGTACCTGATCCGGGCACCGGCCCCGTCGCGCGCCCGAGACCGTCGCCCACACACCCGCGCAGAGCTCTTGACGAGTCAATGCTATGCGTGCTTATTATTGACCACTAAGTGCGCATAGCGAAGGAGCAGCCATGTTCGAGTGGACCCACACCGTCACCACGTCGGCGACGCCGGAGCAGGTCTGGCCGCTGTACGCCGAGGTCGGCCGATGGCTCGAGTGGGACAGCGGCCTGCAGGGCGTCACCCTCGAGGGGCCGTTCGCCGTCGGGAGCCGCGGCACCCTGCAGGTCGAGGGCCAGCCGCCGCTGGCCTGGGAGCTGATCGAGGTCACCGACAACGCGTCCTTCACCGACGTCACCGAGATCCCCGGCGTGGCCACCCTCACCTTCGTGCACCGCATCGAGGCGCGGGCCGAGGGCAGCGCCATCGTCCACGAGGTCCGCATCGAGGGCCCGGCCGCCGCGCAGCTCGGCCCGATGGTCACGTCCGACACTCCCGAGGCGATGGAGGCGCTGGCGCGCCTCGCGTCCGGCGCATGAGCGGATCGCGGCACGCCGACGCCTGGGACAGCCCGGGCTTCCTGCTCTGGCACGCCACGTTGCGCTGGCAGCGCGCGATGGCCGAGGCGCTGGCGCCGTACGACGTCACCCACGTGCAGTTCGTGCTCCTGGCCTCGACCTGGTGGCTCTGCGAGCACGACGGTGCCCCTCGCCAGCGCGATCTCGCCGAGCATGCGGGCACGGATCCGATGATGACCAGCCAGGTCGTCCGCGCGCTGGTGGCCAAGGGCCTGCTCGTCCGGGAGGTCGATGCCGACGACGCCCGGGCGTGGCGGGTGCGACCGACGGCGGCCGGCACCGCCCTGGCTCGTCGAGCCGTGGCGGCGGTCGAGGCTGCGGACGCGGCGTACTTCGACCAGGTCCCCGCCCGCTCCCGCGCCGGGATGCTGGCCGCGCTCACCGAGCTGGGCGGCAGGCGCGGCTGAACGGCCGGCGCTGTGCGGCGAACATCGGCT
>DASSQW010000387.1:0-6209 GCA_035702165.1 Candidatus Nanopelagicales bacterium | reverse complement strand
AGCCCAGGGTGCGGCTCGAGCACGGCGTCGTCGATGACGCCGAGCCCGCGGATGCGGATCTCCTCGATCACCTACGGGGCCCCGTGCGTCGGGTGGACGTGGGCCACGCCGTGCTCGTGATGGTCGTCGTGGTGGTCGTGCTCCTCGCGCTGCCCGCGCCACCCGTCGACGGGCAGCGCGAACTTGGCGACGAGGCGGTCGGTGAACGGCGCCTGGTGCAGTCGGGCGAAGCGCACCGGCGAGGGGTGGCGGGAGATCTCCACGCGCGACCCCGGGGGCAGCTCGACCAGGCGCCGGCCGTCGCACCACATCACCCCGCCGGACTCCTGGGGCAGCACCTCGACCGCGATCCGGCTGGTGGGCGCGACGACGAGCGGGCGGGCGAACAGCGCGTGCGCGCTGATGGGCACGACGAGCAGCGCCTGCACCTCCGGCCACACCACCGGGCCGCCCGCGGAGAACGCGTAGGCCGTCGAGCCGGTGGGGGTCGCAGCGACGACGCCGTCGGTGCCCCAGCGCGACAGCGGCCGACCGTCGACCTCGACGAGCACCTCGAGCATCCGCTCGCGGCTGGCCTTCTCGACCGACGCCTCGTTGAGCGCCCAGGTGCGCGCGACCTCAGCGCCGTCGAGGTTCACCACGACCTCGAGCGTGGTGCGCTCCTCCAGGGTCCAGGTGCGCGACACCACGGCGTCGACGACGGTGCGGACCTCGTCGCGCTCGGCCTCCGCGAGGAACCCGACGCGTCCGAGGTTCACGCCGAGGATCGGCACGTCGTAGGGCCGCGCGAGCTCGGCGCCCCGCAGCATCGTCCCGTCGCCGCCGACGACGACCACGAGCTCGCAACCCTGGGCCGCGCTGTCGAAGGGCACGCTCGTGGCACCGGGCAGCACGACGTCGACGTCGGACTGCACGCGGACCTCGATGCCCGCGGCGGCGAGCTCGCCGGCGATCGACGAGGACACCGCCACCGCCTCGGGGCGCGCGCCGTGCACGGCGAGCAGGACGCGGCGCGTGGTCACTGGGGACCCTCCTCGATGGCGCGGGCGAGAGCGGCGTCGTCGAGCGGGTCGGCGCCGCGCCTCAGGTGCAGGAAGTACTCGACGTTGCCGCTCGGCCCCGGGAGGGGCGAGGCGACCACGCCGACGACGCCGAGACCGAGGTCGAGGGCCGCACCCGCGATCCTACGGACGGCCTGCGACCGCAGCGCGGCGTCGCGCACGACTCCTCCGGCGCCGACCTGCCCCTTCCCCACCTCGAACTGCGGCTTGACCATGAGGCAGAGGTCGGCGTCGGGAGTCACGACGCCGACGAGCGGCGGCAGCACCAGCGTGAGCGAGATGAACGACAGGTCGCCGACGACGAGGTCGGGCACGAACGGGAGCAGCCCGGGCACGAGGTCGCGGACGTTCGTGCGCTCGAGCACCGTCACCCGCGCGTCGGACCGGACCGGCCACGCGAGCTGCCCGTAGCCGACGTCCACGGCGACCACGGCCGCGACCCCGCGCCGCAGCAGCACGTCGCTGAACCCGCCCGTGCTCGCGCCGGCGTCCAGCGCATGACGGCCTGCAACGTCGAGCCCGAACGCGTCGAGCGCGCCGACGAGCTTGTGAGCGCCGCGCGAGACGTAGTCGGGACCGTGCTCGGCCTCGCGCACGACGATCGATGCGGTCGGCTCCACCTGGGTGGCGGGCTTGGTCGCGAGGACGCCGTTGAGCGTGACGCGACCCTCGTCGACGAGCACACGCGCGAGCTCGCGCGAGCGGGCCAGGCCGCGGTGCACGAGCTCGGCGTCGAGCCGGCGACGGGCCATCCGCGCTCAGCGCACCTCGGTGTCGGAGAGCGCGTCCTGCAAGCGGCGGTGGACGTCCTCGTAGACCGCGACGTGGTCGCCGGTCGGCAGGTCGGGCACCTCGTCGAGGCGCGCCGTCGCGGCGTCGACGCGGGCGTCCCCGGTGACCTCGACGTCGTCGAGCGCCGCGAACCGCTCACGGGGCGGCATCTCGAACGGCAGCGCCTCCGGGCTCCCGACGATCGCCTCGGCACCCGCGACCGCTGCTGAACCGTCGTCGAGCTGCTCGACGCGGGTGTCGGCGGCGTCGTCGAGGACGCGGGTGTCGACGGGGTCCTCGAGCACCTCGGAGCCTGCGGTTGCGTCGTCGCCCTCGACGAGCCTGGACTCGACCAGGTCGACGTCGACGACGTCGGTGACGACGACGTCGTCGCCCTCGACACGCGCGTCGATCACCTCGGTCTCGACCACCTCGACGAACGATCCGTCGGGGCTCACGACCTCGGTGTCGACCACGTGGGTCTCGACGAGCTCGACCACGTCGCCCGTCGCGTCCCGCACCGCCTCGACGACGTCGGCCTCGACCACGTCGACGACGGTGCCGTCGTCCTCGAGCTCCACCGTCTCGACCGCGTCGGCCGCGACGACCTCGACCGGCTCGCGGTCGCTCGCGTGCGCGTTCTCGTGCTCGCTCACGGGGCGTCCGTCTCCGCCGGCTTCGCGACCGGCACCTTCTTCTTCACGGGCTTGGGCGCAGGCGCGGCCTCGGGCACCGGCTCGGCGGCGGCCGGTGCGGCGGGTGCTCCAGGGGCGGCAGCCGGTGCGGCGGCGGTTGCGGCGCCACCGACCTGGGCGCGGATGTCGGCGAGCTGGGTCTCCAGCCGCGACACGTGCTTGCGCACCGCGGCGAGCTCCTCCTCGCGCACGAACCCCATCCGCCCCGCTGCGCGGTCGACCTCGGTGCGCACGAGGTCGGTGAGCATGTCGCGGTTCTGCTTGCTCATCTCCATCAGGTCGTCGGCCAGACCCTGCACCTGGTCGGCCGCGGCCTTGGCCGTGTCCCCGCCGGGGACCTCTCGGGACGCCGCGGCGAGGTCGATGCCCTGCGCGATGACCGCGGCGGCCGCCTCGCGGGCCTTGGACACGGTGACCTCCGTCAGGCCCGTGGCCAGCTGGACATAGCCGCGCAGCGCGTCGAGCACGTCGCTCACCCCATCCGTCTCCGACACCGCCGACCCGCTGCCGGCTCGGCGTCCGACGGCCACGCTATCGCGGGCCGCTGCGCTAGCGTCGGGAGCCCACGAGCGATCCGGGAGGGCGCCGGACATGGCCACCACCGACGAGGTCCGCCACGCCGTCGAACGGCTCAACGCCATGTTCGGCGACGTCGACGACGCCACCCGGCGCAAGATCCCCGACGAGTCGGTCGCGGTGCTGGTCAAGGATCTCGACCTCGCCTACGGCTGCCGGTTCGAGTCCGGCGACGTCGTCGACGTCCGCGAGATCGACCCTGCGGACACCCGGGGCGCCACCCTGCGGATCACCTGCACGTCCGACACGCTGGTCGACGTCGTCGACGGCCGCCTGCACTTCGGCCGCGGCTGGGCCACCGGCAAGATCCGGGTCGACGCGAAGCTCCGCGACATCCTCAAGCTGCGGTCGTTCCTCTAGGCCCGACGAAGGGCCCGCGCAACCGCCTCCTCCAGCGCCGGGAGGTCGCGCGGCGGCGTCGGGGCGCCGCGATCCGCGGCAGACCAGGCGGCCCGGCACGCGGCGCGCAGCGGGGCGAGCCCGTCGACGTCGGGGTGCTCTGCCGCCGTCGGCTCGACCTGGACCGCTGCGACCGGCAGCGCGAGGCCCCGCAGGTCGGCCGCGAGATAGGTAGGACGCTGGTGCGCCGCTGCCGCGAGCAGCGCCTCGACCCCGGTGACCCCGGTGAGCACGAGCAGGCTCGGGATGCCGCTCACGTGGCCGGCCTCGATGTCGGTGTCGAGGCGATCGCCGACCACGAGCGGTCTCCGGGCGTCGACGCGCTCGACCGACTCCCGCATCAACGGCGCGTACGGCTTGCCCGCCACGACCGGGGCGCGACCGGTGGCCGCCTGCACCGCGCCCACCAGCGTCCCGTTGCCCGGGGCTATCCCGCGCGCGGTCGGGATGCTGGCGTCGGTGTTGGTGGCGACGAACACGGCACCAGCACCCACGGCGTACGCCGCTTCCGCGAGCTGGCGCCACGACACGTCGGGGCCGAACCCCATCAGCACCGCGGCCGGCGCGTCGGCCGCCGACGCGACGGGCACGAGCCCGCACGCCTCGAGCGCCAGCGCGACTCCGGGGCCACCGACGGCGAGCACCGTGCTGCCCGGCGGGACGAGCGCTGACACCTCGCGAGCACCTGCTTGGGCCGACGTGACGACGTCGTGGTCGGCCACCGCGAGCCCGAGCTCGGTCAGGTGCTCCGCGACAGCCGTCGGCGGACGCGCCGCGTTGTTGGTGACGAAGGCGAGCGTCGTGCCCCCGCGGGCGGCCGCGTTCAGCGCCTCGACCGCGTGCGGCACGGCCTGCGCGCCGCGGTAGACCACGCCGTCGAGGTCGACGAGCAGAGCGTCGTGGCGTTCGAGCAGGGTCTCACCGCTCCGGCCCCCGGTCACGAGATCCCCTCTCCCGGCTGGAGATCCGCCGCCAGGCCCGCCTCCTCGCGCGCGCTCAGAGTCGCGCGCACCTGGCGGAGCGCGGCGGCGTACTCCGACCGGTCGGGACGCATGACCGAGGCCATCGCGAGATGGTCGGCAGCACGGCGGAACCTGCCGACGCGCCACAGCGACAGGCCCAACCCGAACTGCGCGTAGTCGTCGTCGGGGACCAGCCCGACGAGCACCTCGAACTCGCGCGCGGCCTCGTGGAACCGTCGGGCGTCGAACAGCGCCCGTGCCAACGACTCGCGCACCGACGCGGCCGTGGGCTCCTCGCGCGCAGCCCAGGTGAGCAGCTCGGCGGCTGCAGCCGCGTTGCCCGACTCGAGGAGCGACGTCCCTCGCCGGTACCAGTCGTACGCGTCGCCCGCCGGAGGGCCCGGCTGGTCGACGTCGCTCACCCGGCCATCCTCGCACGCGTCAGCCCGGTGCCCGCCGCACGCGCGTGGCGCCGGCAACCTCGACCTCGTAGCGCGACGCGGGCGCGCCACCTGCGCGGAAGAAGCGACGCCGCAGCGCACCGTCGATCGCGACGACGTCGCCCGGCACCCAGCCTCGTGCCTTGCGGCGCAGGTCGCCGCGGAACACCGCGCAGTCCAGCGTGTCGGGCCGGCCGTCGTCGCGCGCGACCACGAGCCGGAACACCACCACCCGGTCGCCCGACGGCAGCTCGCGCTCGTCGGGCTGCCCCGAGACACGGCCCACCAGCCGCACCTCGTTCACCGCCTCGACCGCGTCGTCGTCGACGGTCGCACCCGCTCCACCCCGCGCCGCCGCTCGGCCCATACCGACCACCTCCTCGTGCACCGCCCCGGCGGCGGTGGCGAGACGTACGCTCCTGCCGAGGTCGGACGCGCGCGGCACGGTCGCGCGCCGGGCCTGGGGACGACACCGACGGGGGGAGCCCTGTGGACACGAGCGGACCGGTCGACCTCGGCCACGACGTCTGGATGGTCGACACGAGGATGGGCGGCTACGAGGGGATCACGGCCGGCTACCTGATCCGCGGCGAGCGGCCCTGCCTGGTCGAGACCGGGGCCGCTCACTCCGCGGCCGCGGTGGTCGCAACCCTCGACGATCTCGGCGTCGGCGCCGAGGACCTCGCCGCGATCGTGGTCACGCACATCCATCTCGACCACGCCGGCGGGGTGGGCGACCTCGCCGCCGCGTTCCCGAACGCCGAGGTCGTGGTGCACGAGGCGGGCGCACGCCACCTGGCCGACCCGTCGCGCCTGATGGCCAGCGCCGAGCGGGTCTTCGGCCCGGTGCTCGACGAGCTGTTCGGCCGGCTGCGCCCGACCGAGCGGGAGCGCATCCGCGTGCTGTCCGGCGAGGACTCCGTCGACCTCGGCGGCGGCCGACGCCTGGAGTCCTTCGACTCCCCCGGCCACGCCCGCCACCACGTGGGGCTGCTCGACTCGGTCTCCGGCGACCTCTACACCGGAGACGCGGCCGGCGTCTGGACGCCCGAGACCGGCGACCTCCGCCCCGCGACGCCGCCGCCCGAGTTCGACCTCGACGCCGCCCTGGAGTCGCTGGTGCGGATGCGCGAGCGCACGCCACGCCGCCTGCTGTTCAGCCACTTCGGGCCGGTCACCGACGTCGAGACCACGCTCGACCGCTCGGTCGAGGAGCTCCGGCTCTGGGTCGAGCTGGTGCGCGAGGCCAGGGCCGACGGTCTCGACGTCGACCACGCGGTCGCCCGCGTTCGCGAGCGCACCGCC
>DASSQW010000386.1:0-8434 GCA_035702165.1 Candidatus Nanopelagicales bacterium | reverse complement strand
GGGTTTGACGGCTCGCCGACCCGCCGCAGCGGATCCGGGCTATCAGCCCGCGAGGCCCTGCTCCCGGTGCTCGCGGAGCAGGCAGAGGTGGTCGCGCGTGAGCTCGCGCAGCAGCACGTGGCCCTCCATCGCGCGCCGTGCCTCACGGGCGGAGGCGCGGTCGAGGAAGGAGACGACCTCGCCGCGGTCGTCGGTCGTACGGCGTGCCGTGTCGATGCGCGTGGCGCCGGCGCGGGCGAGGTGCCCGTGGCCTTCTCGGGTCGGCTTCATGCTGCCCCGCTACCCCCTCAGGAGCGGCTCACACCCACGTCGTCGGCAGAGAAGGAGCCGTGGTGGTCATCGTGCGTGCGGGAGCGTGTCACCGAGCGCGATGTGTTGCCAGGTGACAGTCGCGACGTCTTGTCTGCGACGGGCTTCGCGGAGCACGCTTCGGGCGTCGCCCGGCGGCTGAGGGGATGTCTCCGGACGGCGGACTGGCCGGCATGACCACGGGGGGTGGCGATGCCTGCAGTCTCCTCCGACCGCGCCCGTGAGGCCGACGCGCACACCGCGCGCCTCGCGGGCGCGAGTCCGTCGCGGGTACGCCGTACGGCTGCCGGGCGAGGTGGGCGTACCGGGTCAGGCTGTGGGGAAGGATTGTTGCCCTCTTAGCAACGAGGGTGCCCTTCAGTGAGAACCCTCAGTCGGCGGAGGCGAGCTCGTCGAGGCGGGTGAGGGACTGACGGACGAGGTCGCCGTCGGTGGTGAACCAGAACGGCGGCAGGGACTTCCGGAGGAAGTCGCCGTAGCGGGCGGTGGCGAGGCGCGGATCGAGCACGGCCACCACGCCGCGGTCGCTCGAGCTGCGGATCAGGCGCCCGACCCCCTGCGCGAGCAGCAGCGCGGCGCGCGGCACCGACACCTGGGTGAAGCCGTTGCCGCCCTCGTCCTCCGCGTGCTTGGACCGAGCGGCGACGAGCGGGTCGTCGGGGCGCGGGAACGGGATGCGGTCGATCACCACGAGGTTGCAGGACTCCCCCGGCACGTCGACCCCTTGCCAGAGCGACAGCGTGCCGAGCAGCACCGAGCGCGGGTCGGCGGCGAAGCGCGACACCAGGTCGGCCACGGAGTCGCCGCGCTTCTGCACGAGCACCTGCACGTCGGGCGGGACGATGCCGCGGTCGAGCAGCTTGTCGGGCAGCGCCTCCGCCAGGTGCTCCGACGCGCGCTCCACACCGCGCCACGACGAGAACAGCGCGAGCGTGCGCCCGCCCGCGGCAGCGATGAGGTCGCCGAGCTCGTCGAGCGCCTTGACGTCGGTGCCGTCGCGGCCCGGCGGAGGGACCGACGTCGCGACGTACAGGATCCCTTGGCGCCCATGGTCGAACGGCGATCCGACGTCGAGGCCGGTCCACGACGCCGAGGCGCTCCTGGTGCCGTCGGTCGGGAGGCCGAACGACAGCGCGAGCGGCGCGAACGAGCCGCCGAGCTGCAGCGTGGCCGAGGTGATGACGACCCGCGACTCATCGAACAGCTCGCTGCGCAGCAGGCCCGCGACGGTGAGCGGCGCGATCCGGACCGTCGGCGTACGACGGTCGCCCGGGTCGAGCCACGCGACGACGGAGTCGTCGAGCTCGAGCAGCTTGCCGGCGACGTCGTGCATCTCGCCGAGCAGGCCGCGAGCGCGTGAGAGCGTGGCGAGCGACTCGGGGTCGGAGTCCTTGCTCGACGCGTCCTTCGCCAGCGCCGTGATCGCGGCGTGCGTGGAGTCGCGGACCGCCGCCAGCGCGAGGAGCAGCGTGCCCTCGACCTTCTCGATGCGCACCGGGCCGAACAGGCCCTCGGCGCGCGCGGCCAGCTCGATCTCGAGCGCCTCCGCGGCGTCGTCGAGCCGGTCGGCGAGAGCCGCGTCGACGAGCCGCTTGGTCCGGGATGCCGCGCGGTGCACGGCGCTCCCGCTGATCTCGTCGGTGACGGCCGTGGTCGCGCGATCGACGAGCTCGTGACCCTCGTCGACGACGACGGCGTCGTGGTCGGGCAGCAGCGGCACCTGGTCGAGCGTGTGGATCGCGAGCATCGCATGGTTGGTGATGACCACCTGCGACTCGGCCGCGCGGTGGCGCGCAGCCTCGGCGAAGCACTGCTCGCCGTACATGCACTTGGCCGCGCCCACGCACTCGCGGCCCGACACCGACACCCCGCGCCACACCCGGCCGTCGACCGGCTCGGGCAGGTCGTCACGGTCGCCCGTCTCGGTCTCGTCGACCCACGCGCGCAGCGCCTTGGCCTGCTTGCCCAGCGCGGTCGTGGGCGCGGCGAAGAGGGCGTCGTCGTCGGAGTCGTCGGCGCCGGCCTCGCGGTTGAGGCGCTCGAGGCAGACGTAGTTGTGCCGGCCCTTCAGTACGGCGTACGTCGGACGCCGTCCCAGCACCGGTTCGAGCGCGTCGGCGAGGCGCGGCAGGTCGCGGCTGACGAGCTGGTGCTGCAGGGCGAGGGTCGCGGTCGCGACCACGACGCGCTTCTCCGGGCTGGTCGCGTGCAGGACCGCGGGCACGAGGTAGGCCAGCGACTTGCCGGTGCCGGTGCCCGCCTGCACGAGCAGGTGACCGGCGCCCGCGAGGGTTGCGGCGACCGCCTCGGCCATCTCGACCTGGCCGGGCCGGTGCTCGCCCCCGAGCGCTTCGACGGCTGCGGCCAGCGCCGCCGCGACCGCCGACGGGTCGACCGCCTCGTCGAGCTCGTCGCCGTCGCCGGTGTCGGCGGCGTCTGCGGGGGTCGTGGGGCTCACCCGGTGATCCAACCAGCCCACGCCGACCTCGCGGCACCGCAGGTCCCCAGCCGAGGTGACGTGGATCGACCCGGGGGTCGCGGTCCGGGCCAGCCCGGGCGGGGAGAGCCGCTCGGCAGTGGCGCCAGCTCGTGAGTGGGGAAGGATTGTTGCTCTCTTAGCAACGAGGGTGCCCTTCAGTGAGAACCTCACGAAGGCGACTGGAGGCTCACCAGGCTCCGGGAGCGCTCTCCTGGTGCGGCGTCGCGGGGATCGGCTCCCTACCCTGTGCCTGTGGCGAGGTCGATCACCGAGGTCCCGGCCGCGGCCGAGCGCGGCCGCGGACGCACCGACCACGCCCAGACGGCGTTCGGTGAGCGCACGCCGTACCTGATCCTCGCGGCCATCTTCGGCCTCATCGCGTTCTTCGCGATCCTGTTCGCGGTGGTCGACCCGCTCTCGCAGCCGCTGCGCTGGCTCGACCTCGGGCTCGGTGTCGTCCTCGCGACGGGGGCCGCGGTCCTGGTCTGGCTCGGGCCGCGAGCGCCGAGCGGCTGGCCGCTCGACCTCTCGCTCGCGTTCGGGTACGTGGTCGCTGCCGTCGGGCTGCTGGCGGTGCCCGACGGCAACGGCCAGCTCCTCATCGGTTTCGGCCTGGTGATGTTCGGCGTCTTCGCCGGAGTGTTCCGACCGACCGAGCGGCTGATCTGGCACCTCGCCCTCATGCTCGGCCTGTACGGCGCGTTCCTCGCCCTGGATCCGCACCTGCCCTCGCCCCTGTTCTTCGTCGTCGTGGCGGTGACCGTGCTCGTCGTCACCGTGATGGTTCACGTGCTGGCGGGCCGTCTTCGCGCGATGGCGCTGCACGATCCGCTCACCGGTGTGCTCAACCGCCGCGGCCTCGAGGTGATGAGCGACCTCGTCTCGGCCCAGGCCGCGCGCAGCGAGACGCCCGTGACCGTCGGGATCATCGACCTGGACAAGTTCAAGCAGTACAACGACTCCCGCGGGCACATCGCCGGCGACCAGCGGCTCGTCGAGATCGCCTGCGCGTGGGAGGCGGAGATCCGCACCAGCGACCTGGTCGCGCGCTTCGGCGGCGACGAGTTCGCCTTCGTGCTCCCGGGCGCGTCCGAGGACGACGTCGAGGACCTGGTGGCCCGCGTGCGCAGCCGTACCGCCGCCCCGTTCAGCGTCGGCACGACGACGTGGGTCCCGGCCGAGGACCTCTACCTCGCGCTGCGCCGCGCCGACACCCGGATGTTCGGCGACAAGGCCGACCACCGCCTCTCCGACGAGGACCAGGACGAGTAGGCGGTCGATATCCCGTTGCGGCGCAGCGGATTGGACCGACGGTCTGGACCGGCTGGTTCCTCGGCGCGGTCCGGGCGAGGTCCTCGAGGACCTCACACGGCTCGACGCGAATCCCCGTGCTGTTCGTGCCACCGTGGTGGCGTGACGCGTGGGGGCGACGTCGCGGCGGACCCCGCAGCCCGGCCCGCCACGGCCGCACGACGGCTGTCGGGACCTCGCGCGCCCTACCAGGCGCTCTCGCTGTGGATGCTGGCGGCGGCCGGCATCGTCGGCGTGTTCTACACCTTTCCGGGGGAGTTCGAGATCGCGCGCGGCCTCGAGGTGCGGGTCGGTGTCGCGCTGCTGATCCTGTCGGCGTTCACCTGGTTCGTTGCTGCCCATCTCCCCGGGGACTGGTGGCTCGACGTCTGCATCATCGCCGCCGGCGTCCTCGCCGCCCTGTCGGTGGCGGAGGTGCCGCACATCGAGGGGCAGCTCACGATCGGCATCGGCCTGCTCGCTCTCGGCATGTTCGCGGCGTACTACCGCTCGTCGCGTCGCGCGCTCGTCGACGTGGTCCTGTGCGCCACGATGTTCCTGCTCGCGACCCTGGTGAACCCGATGCTCGCCACGCCGTTCTTGGCCCTCGTGTGGTGGGTGATCATCGTGGGGACGTCGTACGCCTTCTCGCGGCTCGTCACCCAGCTGCGCGACCAGGCACTGCACGACAACCTCACCGGTCTCCTCAACCGCCACGGCCTCGCGCTGCTCGCTCCCCCCGTGATCGCCGGAGCCCGTCGCGCGCATCAGGAGGTCACGATCTGCGTGCTCGACCTCGACCGGTTCAAGCGCTTCAACGACGCGCGCGGTCACCTCGCCGGCGACGAGCTGCTCGTCACGGCTTCGATGGCTCTCACCAGCACCGTGCGCGACAGCGACCTCGTGGTGCGCTGGGGCGGCGACGAGATCGTGGCGATCCTCGTCGGTGCCCCCGTACCGGTCGCGACCGAGATGCAGGCGCGTGCCCTCGCCCGGTTCCAGCGGACGCGACCCCAGGGATGGGAGCACGGCTGGACCTGCGGGAGCACCCGGCTCGGGCCCACCGAGACCGTCGAGGAGGCGATCCGCCGGGCCGACGACGAGCTCATCGCCCGCAAGACCGCCTGCCGCCACCCCGACCAGCCCACCTGACGTCGCGCGCCAGCCGCGCCCGACACCGAGGGCCACCGAGGGGTCACTCCGCGATCTCCAGAGCGAGCGGGACGTGGTCGCTCGGCTCATCGTGCGTCGGCAGCCAGAGGGGCGTCCCCTCTTCGGGGAGGCCGGTCGGTTCGGCCCGAACGACGATGCCCCGTGCGGCGGCGACGTCGAGGGTGCGGACCTTGCCGTTGGTCGCGGCGGTCGACGTCACCGGCGCGTGGTGGAAGCCGGCATCGCGCAGCACACGACCTGTCGCCGAGTGCCAGCGGGCGTTGAGGTCGCCCATCACGACGACCGGCCCGCTGCTGCGTTCGTCGATCCACGCGACGAGCTCGCGCGCCTGGTCCGCCCCGTGCAGGCCACGTCGCGACCAGTCGGGATCGAGGTGCAACGCGACCACGGTGACGCCCTCCACCTCCGCGGCCGCCCAGCAGCGCTTGCGGTCGCTCGTGAGCGCTGTCGCCGGGTCACGGAGCGCGTGCTTCGTGGAGACGAGCGCGACGCCGTCCTTGCCGTTGCCGCGCATCGTCGCGACGACCTCAGCACCCGGTACGCCGCGGAGGTGGTCGACCACATCGGGCTCTATCTCCTGCAGCCCAATGACGTCGTTGTCCTCGAGCAGCGCAGCGATCCGTTCGCGAACACGGGCTCCACGCGTCGGAGCCGCGAGATCGTCCGGGGAGCAGCCGGCGTACCGCGACGGCAGCACGTACACCTGAGCCAGCACGTTCCACGTAGCGAGATGCACGAGGCAGAGCCTCGCACGAGCCCGACTCACGAACTGGAGGCCTGAGAGTTCTCGCTCGGCGACTCTCAGACCTCCACAGCGGGCGTGGTCAGGCGCTGGCGTTCGAGAGCTCGTGGGCCAGGGCTTCGTTGACCCGGCCGACGAGCCTCGTGCCGGACTCGATGTGCTCGACGGAGTCCAGCTCGCCCTCGCGGTGGGCGCGGGCGACGAGGTCGCCGCGGGAGTACGGGACGACGAGGTCGACGGCGACGGCGGCGTGCGGGAGGTCGTCGTCGATGAGGCGCAGCAGGTCCTCGATGCCGGCGCCGGTGCGGGCGCTGACGACGACGGAGTGCGGCTCACGTCGCTGCACGCGCGCCAGGACGACGGGGTCGGCCATGTCGGCCTTGTTGATGACGACGATCTCAGGCACATGCTGCGCGCCGATCTCGGCGAGCACCTCCCGCACGGCGGTGAGCTGCTCCTCCGGCGCCTCGTCGCTGCCATCGACGACGTGCAGGATCAGGTCGGCGTCGGCGACCTCCTCCAGCGTCGACCGGAACGCCTCGACGAGCTGGTGCGGGAGGTGGCGCACGAACCCGACGGTGTCGGTCACCGTGATGTCGCGGCCGTTCGGCGTACGAGCCCTGCGGACTGTGGGGTCGAGGGTCGCGAACAGCGCGTCCTCGACGAGCACGCCCGCGCCGGTGACGCGGTTGAGCAGCGAGGACTTGCCGGCGTTGGTGTAGCCAGCGATCGCGACGCTGGGGACGCCGTGCCGCTTGCGGTCGGCGCGCTGCGTGTCGCGCGCGGTCTTCATCTCGCGGATCTCGCGGCGCAGCTTCGCGACCATCTTGTTGATGCGCCTGCGGTCGGTCTCGATCTTGGTCTCACCCGGACCGCGCGTGCCCACGCCGCCGCTCGAGCCGCCGGCGCCACCGCCCTGCCGGGAGAGCGACTCGCCCCAGCCGCGCAGGCGCGGGAGGAGGTACTGCATCTGCGCGAGCGAGACCTGCGCCTTGCCCTCACGGCTGCGCGCGTGCTGGGCGAAGATGTCGAGGATCAGCCAGGTGCGGTCGACGACCTTCACCTTCACGACGTCCTCGAGCTGGCGCAGCTGGCCGGGAGCGAGCTCGCCGTCGGCGATGACGGTGTCGGCACCGGACTCGATGACGACCGCTCGCAGCTCCTGCGCCTTGCCGCTGCCGATGTACGTCGCGGGGTCGGGCCGGTCGCGTCGCTGCACCAGGGCGTCGACGACGACGGACCCCGCGGTCTCCGCGAGGCGGGCGAGCTCCTCGAGCGAGCGCTCCGCGTCGTGCAGCGTGCCCTCGGTCCACACCCCGACGAGCACGACCCGCTCGAGCCGGATCTGCCGGTACTCGACCTCGGTGACGTCGGTGAGCTCGGTCGAGAGCCCCGCGACACGGCGGAGCGCCGCTCGATCGGCGAGATCGAGCGCTCCGGTGGTGGGGTCCTCGTCGTCGACGTGCGCGAGGTCGTCGAGGGAGTCGAGGTCGTCGTGCGCATGCGTCATGGTGCGTCCAGGGTCGCACGGGTGCGGCATACCCGGCCAACCGGATACCGCGCCGCCTGGCCCGCGTGATCTTGGTCCTGTGCTGGTTACCGGGCCGTTCTCGAGGCGGTAAACCGGCGTCCGACCAAGATCACGGCGGTTCTTCGGGGGCGGTCGGGCGCACGGCCGCGCGGCCGGCGGTGGTCGAGACGTCGTGGACGAGCTCCTCGAGCGGGCCGCGGCGGAAGCGCAGGAGCCACAGCGGCGCCGCCACCAGCGCGACCACCACCTGGATCGCGTACGCCGTGGGCGCCGGCCACTCGATCGGTCCGGCGAGGGAGAGCACGTGGAGCGTGTAGAGCGTGAGGGTCATCGAGCCGACGGCGGCGAGCGGTCGCAGGAGGCGTACGCCGACCCCGCGCACCACCAGCAGGCACACGCCGAGCACGGCCATCGCGCTGCCGGTAGTGACGAGGAGGTCGAACGTGGTGCCGCTGTGCGGCCCCGCGACGAGCAGCCACTGCGGCACCCCCGCTGTGGTGACGCCGCGCCACTCGATCTGGTTGACCTGCGCACCGACGAGACGCACCGGTCCCGACGCCGTGCGGATGGTGGCTGCTGCACCGGTGGCGTCGAGCAGGAGGGACGACACGGTCCACGCGGCTATCGCGACGATCGCACCGATGCCGGCGACCGCGCCGGCGACCCTCGTCGAGCGCAGATCCATCCGGCCGAGAGCAAGGCCGGCGAGCAGGTAGGTGAGCCAGGTGAACGCGGGGTAGTAGCCGGTGAAGAGCAGCGCATGGGCCGCGGTGAACGGGTCGGTGAGCACCATCGAGACGTCGACCTGGTCGTGCGGCGGCCCCGGCAGGGCGCCGCGGACCAGGTACGACAGCTGCGGGCTCACGAGCGCCCAGCCGATCGCGAGGACCGCGAGCGTGCGTGCGCGGAA
>DASSQW010000385.1:0-5248 GCA_035702165.1 Candidatus Nanopelagicales bacterium | reverse complement strand
CGTGCGGGCCGCCAGGGCCCGACGTGCCGACCCACCAGTTCTGCGCTGCGCCGAAGCGCGCCGCGACCTCGTCCCAGTGCAGCTCACCCACGACCCCTCCTCCGCCTCGTCGACACGATAGCCACGGGCGGGAGAAAGGCTCCTCCGCCCGACGGGGTGCGTGCCCTGCGCAGGGGCCGTGGCCTGCGCGATGTCCGGACCCTGCGCGACGGCGGGTCAGTCCGAGCGGGGGCGACTGGCGATTCCCAGCGATCGACTCCTGTGATGACCGTGCGCCGTCGCCCGGACCGCGCCTCGGCGTGCCGTGTCCCGGCTCGCGTGAGACGCTGCCGCGATGGACCTTCCCGACCGCTTCGTCGAGCTGATGCGCCGGCCGAGCCCGTGCTTCCTCACCACGCTGATGCCGGACGGCTCGCCGCAGCTCACCGAGACCTGGGTCGATACCGACGGGACGCACGTCGTGATCAACACCGTCCAGACCCACCAGAAGGTGCGCAACATCCAGCGCGACCCGCGAGTCGCCGTCGCCGTCTGCGACGGCGAGGACCCGTCCCGCTACTACGCGGCGCGCGGCCGCGTCGTGGCCATCACGACCGACGGTGGGGCCGAGCACATCGAGCTGCTGGCGCAGCGCTACACCGGGCGGCCCTACGGCTGGTACGGCGGACGCGACCAGGTACGCGTGATCCTGCGCATTGAGGCAGACACCATCCACGCCATGGACCGCTGAGCGTGGCGGCCCCGCTCATCGAGCGGGAGGGTCGAAGAGACGCAGTTCCTCCTCATCAGGAGCCTGGAAGATCGTCGCCCATTCGGCGAAGTGCTCACGAGTCATCGGCGCTGCAGCCCACTCACCGCGCGCGGTGCGCGCATCCGATCGGCTGAGGAGGTCCTCGAGCGGTGCGGACAGGTAGTGCAGCTCCACTGGGACACCCAACGTCCGGGCGGCGATCCGCTTCTCGTCTCGCTCGACCCGTGCCCAGCCAAGTTCACCGCGGCGGGCTTCACCGACGCCGAGGTCGTGGGGGTCGACCTTCCGGGGCCGACGTCTGTCGCGGCCCGGCGACCCTGACGCAATCGGCCGCGACACGGTCTCCTGCGACCGGCCCCGGCTCTCTCTCTGTTAGTCAGAACGCGTCGCAGGGAGCTCTGTTCTCCTATCGATGCCGCACGTTCGGTCGAGGGGTGTTGCAGGCTGTCGCGCGGGTGCGGCCGCCAGGATGCGCTCCGGCGCGCGGTCGCGTCGGGGCGCATCGGGGCACGCCCGTCAGGCGGTGAGCTCGCGCAGCGCCGAGATCAGCGCCGCGATGTCGTCCTCGGTGGTGTAGCGGACGATGCCGGCGCGGACGACGCCGCCGGTCGGGCGCAGCCCGAGCGCGTCGACCAGCTCGCAGGCGTAGTTGTCGCCGTGCCAGACCGCGATACGCCGCTCCGCGAGGAACTCGTCGACGTGGACCGGAGTGACGCCGTCGACCGTGAAGACCACGGTCGGCGCGCGGTCGGGGCTGACCGACGGACCGTGCACGGTCACCTTCGGCACCTCGTGCAGCCCCTCCTGCAGCAGGGCGAGGAGCCGGGTCTCGCGCTCGAGCTCCTCGGCCACGGGGGTCTCGAGCATGAACTCCGCCGCCGCAGCGATGCCGGCGAGCAGCTCGATCTGCGGCGTACCGGTCTCCCAGCGCGCGGGGCCGACGTAGTCGGCGGGGCGGACGCGGTAGGGCTCGACGCTGCCGAGCAGCCCGTCGCGGACGATGAGGCACCCGGCGTGCGGTCCGTACCACTTGTACGGCGACGTCGAGAGCACGTCGATGCCGAGCGCCTCGACGTCGGTGGGCAGGTGGGGCACCCGCGCGACGCCGTCGACGAGGATCCGCGCGCCGGCCTCGTGCGCGATCGCGGTCGCGCGAGCGAGGTCGGGCGCGTGGCCGGTCAGGTTCGACGCGCCGCTGATGGCGACCCAGCGGGTGCGCCCGTCGGCGCAGAGGTCCTTGAGCGGCTCGACGTCGAGCGTGCCGTCGACCGGGTCGACCTCGAGCATCTCGACCGTCGCGCCGACGTCGCGCGCCGCGAGCAGCCACGGCGAGACGTTCGAGTCGTGGTCGAGCTGCGTGCACACGATGCGGTCGCCGGGCTGCCAGCTCTGCGAGAGGGCGCGCGTGAACGCGAACATGAGGTTGGTGGTGCTCGGGCCGAAGACGACCTCGTCGGGCCGGGCGTTCACCAGGCGCGCCACGCCCTCGCGCGCCTGGGCCACGACGGCGTCGCTCGCCTTCGACGCGGCGAAGGATCCACCGAGGTTCGCAGGATCGGGCGAGCGCATGTAGTCGGCGATCGCGTCGACGCAGGTGTCGACGGGCAGGGTGCCCGCAGGGCCGTCGAGACGGACCCAGCCGTCGGAGAGTCCGGAGAAGCGGGAGCGGAGGTCGGGGGCGGCGGTCATGGCGCAGATCCTGGCACCTTCGGACCGCGAGGGCGCACGGGACCCGGGTGCGGCGCGCTGCGCCGCGCGACGAGGTCGTCAGACGGCGATGCCGTGGTCCTGGTGGTCGCCGAGCCTGGCGGCCGGCACCGGGAACACCGGCTTGGGCGGGTCGATGAGCTTGATGACGCGGTCCCCCGTGATGTTGCGGGTGCGTACGGCGTACTGCCCGCAGTCGCAGATCAGCCAGCGCGGGTCCTCGTGGGCGAAGAACCAGTGCTCGTGGTCGGTCTGGACGGTCATGGTGGCTATCTCCCCCTTCGAGCTCAGCGGCCCACAGGACTGGACCTGTGATCAGAAGGTAACCCGCCGTGCTGGCCGTTGGCGACCCCGCGCGCGATATTTCACGCCGTTTTCACACGCCCGTCACACGCCGTGGACGACAAACGTCCGCAGGCCGAGATCGCTTATGGCTCAACCACTTACGGCCGACATTCGTTGGAAGCCCCAACAAATCCGCTGGACGTCCCCGCGACCTGCACGGGCGTCCGTTACACGGGCGTTGCAGCGCTCCCGAGGGCCGGTGGAGCGCACGGAAACGAAGGGTGCCCTCACCGTGCGGACCCTAGGATCCCGGCCATGGACCGCGGACGTCTCGAGGCCTTCAGCGACGGCGTGCTCGCCATCGTCATCACGATCATGGTCCTCGAGCTCCCCCGCCCTGACGGCGGTGACTGGCACGCGTTCTTCGGTACCCAGCACCTGGGCGAGACCCTGATCGCCTACATCGTCAGCTTCGTGTACGTCGGGATCTACTGGAACAACCACCACCACCTGCTCAAGACGACGCACCACGTCACCGCCTCGATCATGTGGAGCAACCTGCTGCTGCTCTTCTGGCTGACGCTCCTGCCGTTCGCCACAGGGTGGGTCGGCGAGTACTCGACGGACGTCCCGCCGACGGTCTTCTACAACGTGGTCCTCCTGGGCGCGGCCATGTCCTACTTCCTGCTCCAGTACCGCATCGTCCTTGCGCACGGCGGCTGGGACACCGACCTGGGCCAGGCGATCGGTCGCGATCGCAAGGGCTGGACCTCGCTCGCGCTGTACCTGGTCGCACTGCCGGTGGCCTTCGTAAATCCGCACATCTCTCAGGTGCTGTTCGTGGTCGTGGCCGTCATCTGGTTCATCCCCGACCGCCGCCTCGAGCCGGTCGCGCACTAGCGGAGCAGCACCCGTTCGGCGGCGGGCACCAGTCCGAGTGCGCGGTAGCGCTCCTCGATCGCGGACCCCGGTCGCGCCATGGCGACGACGTGGTCGGCGACCGCGCGGGCAGCAGCGCACGCCGCGACGAAGGCGGCCTCGGCGTACCGGTCGTCGACGGGCGACCACGCGGCGGTCACCTTCGTGACACCACCCGCGACCCGCGTCCGGATCGCGACACCGACCGGCTCGCCGCGGTTCAGCCACAGCAGCGCACCGGCGTAGGACAACGGTTCGTCGACGAGGAACGCGAGGTCGGTCGCATCGTCGTCGAGGCTGGCGAGCAGGGTGCCGTACCACTGCGCGAGCAGCGGACCATCGGTACCGGTCGCGACGCGCGCCGCGCCTTCGGGATCGACCGCGGTCGGATCGAGCACGGCGTCGGCGGCCACCCTCATCACCACGATCCGTGCAGCCTCCGCCGACGCCCCACGCTCCCGAACCAGGGCAGCGGCGACGGCAGCGACGTCCTCGACACGCACCTCCCACGGCAGCGCCGCCGGCAGCGCGGCGACGAGCTCGACGGGCTCGGCCGGCAGCGCCGAGAGCAGCACCGGATGGCGAGGAACGTGCACGAAGGCTGCCGGGACGGCTCCGTCCCACACCCCGAAGCGCGCACCCGGCTGCGGCCGTGACGCGAGGTACGCCGCCTCGGTGAGCAGCGGTGCGTGGGCGGCGGCGTCGAGCGAGAGGAACGGCACGGCAGCATCGAGGAACTCGACCGCGTCGTCGCCGATCGCCCACGCCACGCCTGATCCTCCCCCGACAGCGACCACCCGCGCAGCCCGGTCGCGATGGCTGACGGTCGCGCACCTCGCGCCCCGATCACGCCTGCCGCCGCTGACGACTGCACGGGTCAGCGCCTTCCGGCAGTGCTCGCCGGAAGGCCGTCAGGCCGACCTCGACGACGCGCACAGGCTCAGGTACACCGCCGCCGTCCAGGTGTAGGCCCGGTCGCGAAGACCGGCTCCGGTGACGGCATCGAAGTTCTCGGCGAAGCCCGAGCGCTCGCAGAGCGACCGGAACCGCGCGCCGACCTGATCCGCGAGCGCGTGGTGGCCGGACTCGCGCAGACCGAAGTCAAGGAGCGCGGTCGACGGCGCCCAGATCGGGCCCCGCCAATAACCGTCCGGATCGTAGGCGGCCGACGACGGCGGCTCGGTTGCTGCACCGAAGGCGGTCAGGTGGGCTTCGAGGTTGCGCGCCATCACGCTGCGCACGTGGTCCGGCAGTCGCGTCCCGAGGACGAGCGGCATGAGCATGAGCAGGCTCGACGCACTGGTGCGCTGGCCCGTGCCGACCCGCAGGGCCGTGAATCCTTCTGGCGTCCACAGCTCGTCGAGCAGGGCCGCCAGGAGGCGGTCGCGCTCCTCCCGCCACCGCACGACCGAGCGCCCCAGCTCTGTCCCGAGGTCGACGAGTGCGTCGAGCTGGAGCACCAGATAGGCGGCGAGGTCGGGCGACTCGACGACGCCGCCGCCGTCGAACGTCGTCGCGTTGTCCCAGCCGCTGTCGTTGCCATGCTGGTAGTAGGGCAGCACCCGACCAGGCGCCCGACGGTGCTCG
>DASSQW010000384.1:0-5724 GCA_035702165.1 Candidatus Nanopelagicales bacterium | reverse complement strand
CCTGCTCTGCGACGTCGTCGGCGCCCTCGACGTCCTCCACCTCGGCCTCGACAGCCAGATCGGCGGGCGCTGCGGCCTCGACGGGCTCGGGGACGACGGGCTCGGGCGCGACGGGGGGCGGCCCGGCGGGGGGCGGCCCGGCGGCCGGCGCGGCGACCGGCTCGGGCGCGGGCACCGGGAGCGTGACGACGCCCGCCGGCAGCTGCGTCGAGGGCTCGGCCGCGGACGTGGCGCGGGGGACCCCGGCCCGGTGCACCACGGCGACGCCGCGCCCGAGCGCGAGGAGCACGAGCTCGCGGGTCTCGCCCGCGGCGCCGACCGCGGTGTAGCGCAGCTCGACGTCGGACTGGTCGAGCGTGGCGATGTACGCGCGCCGCACAGCTGCGGGCTCGCGCACGCCCCAGGACAGGTCGTCGACCGTGCGCACCCGGCGCCAGCGCGGGCGGCCGTGCAGGAAGTAGCTCTCGTCCGACCACCACACGCGGCCGTCGTCGTCGATCGTCACGAGACCCACCTGGGCCGCGGTCGCCGTCCGTACCAGGGCGTCGTCGATCCGACCACGCGCGGCGAAGTCCGCCGCGACGATGGTCAGCCAACCCGGCGAGCCGTCGCGCACCTGCTGATTCTCGCCTGGCGGGCACGCTCGGTGACAGGCGATCGAGCGCGTGTTGGGCCGACAGAGTGAGAGAGCCGGTCACGCACCGTGAGGAGGGCTCGTCGGACCGTGCCGGGTCAGCCCGTGCCGGTGAAGCTGCTGGGGAGTGCGTCGAGGCGCGCCGCGACAGCCGCGGTCAGCAGGTGCAGGTTCGTCCGGTCCGCGTCGGTGAAGTCCGTCCCGGCGCCGGAGTAGAGGATCCCGACCAGCACGCGGCCGCGCTGCTGCCAGACCCGCACGATCCGGTACGCCGACGACTCCGTGCCCGCCGGCGTGACGTTCACCGACAGGACGACCCGTCGGTCCGAGGGCACCAGGCCGCTGAGGTCGACCTTGTCGCTGGAGACGGTGTCGAGCGCGAGCGTCGTCGTCGAGTCGCTGGCCGTGCGGTGCTCGGGGCACTCCTGCATCACCCCGCGCAGCTCGGACAGCGCGGTCGAGGCGTCGGCGACGGTCCGGTAGTAGACGACCTCGCTCGTCGCCGTCGGCACGGCGGTCTCCGGCTTCACCACGGTGCGGCGGCGGGCGACCCGCGCGTCCTCGCTGGCGAAGGTCCCGTTGCAGTAGGACATCGAGGCGACGGTGAGCGACGTGCCGTCGGTCGCGAGCGCCGCGGTCAGCGTCGAGGGCAGGTCGGACTGCAGGATCCCGAGCGTCGCGAGCATCTTCTGCGTGGCGTCGTCGAGAGTCGAGTCCGTCGGCGTGGGACCCAGGCCTGTCGCGCCGTAGCCGTCGACGAAGAGCGCCGGGCGCCAGGCCGACGCCACCGGGACCGGCGCCTGCGCCGCGCCGGTGGAGGCGCAGGAGGCGAGCAGCAGCGCGAGACCGGTGAGAGCCCCGGCGTACGCCGCACGCTTACGCATCCACGAAGTATCACCCGACGGAGCACGTACGCACGCGTCCCCCCGCACGGATGGACGGGGGGACGCGTCGGGAGCGCCTCAGGCGGTGGTGCTCCCGGTCGACGCCGACGACGCGGAGGAGACCGGTGCCGTCAGGTCGTAGACGGTCACGCCGTCGACGGTCTGCGCGGTGAAGCTCTCCGAGACCCACTGCGAGATCTCGCTGGTGGCGGAGGATCCGCCGTTGGAGCCGCCGAACCCGCCGCCCGCGATGAACCAGTGCACCTGGCCGGACGCGACGTAGTCCTTGAAGACGTCGAGGGTGGGCCAGGGGTCGCTGCCGTTGAAGCCGCCGAGCGACATCACCGGGTCGCCGGTGGCGAGCTGGTAGCCCGCCGCCGTCTGCGCGCCCACTGCGGCGGCGACCCAGGTGTACTGGTCGGCGTCCTGGGTCAGCAGCGAGACCATCGCGGCGCTCACGGCCGAGGTACCGAGCAGGCCACCCATGCCGCCTCCGCCGGGGCCTCCTGGCGGCATCCCCTTCTGCGTCGTGCCGGTGCCGTTCTGGCCGAACGACGGCAGTGCGCCGTTGCCCGTGCCGGCCAGACCGGTCCGGCCGCCGGGGCCACCTGGCGGCATGCCGCCGCCGGGGCCGCCGCGTCCGCCGAAGCCGCCCGTCGAAGGGCCCGCCGTCGGGAGCGAGCCGCTGTGCGCGGTCGACGCGGTCTGCAGCGAGTACGCCGCCGGCGCGAGCAGCGCTGAGACGAGGGCCGCCACGGCGACACCCGCGGCGAGGCGACGCGACAGCCGGTCGGCGAGCAGGATCGCGAGAGCGGAGACGACGCCCAGCGCGAGCACGACGTAGCGCAGCCAGGGGTACCACTCCGCCGACCGCGAGAGGAGCACCGCGGCCCACACGGACGTGCCGGCGACCGTGAGCCCCAAGGTGATCCGCGCTGCGGCGTGCTCGCGCATCCGCCAGAGCGTGACGCCGCCGAGGGCGACGAGCGCACCGATCGCGGGGGCGAGGGCCACCGTGTAGTACTCGTGGATGATGCCCTGGGCGAAGGAGATCGTGAGGCCGGTGAGCAGCAGCCAGCCCAACCACAGGATCGCCGAGGCCCGGAGCCTGTCGGTGCGCGGAGCGCGCCAGGTCACGACGAGGACTGCGGCACCGAGCACGAGCGCGGCGGGGATCAACCACGCGATCTGGCCGCCGTAGCTGGCGTTGAACAGCCGGTCCCAGCCAGTCGCGCCCCAGGCGCCGGCGCCGCCGTTGCCGCCGGGTGTGACGCTCCCGGTCTCGTTGCCGGTGATCCGGCCCAGGCCGTTGTAGCCGAGGATCAGCTCGATGACCGAGTTGGTCTGCGAGCCGCCGATGTAGGGACGGCTCGACGCGGGCCACAGCTCGACCAGCGCGATCCACCAGCCGAAGCTCGCGACCATCGCGACGCCGGCGAGGACGAGGTCGACGAGACGTCGGCGCAGGCTCGTCGGCGCCGCGACGAGGTACACCAGCGCGAACGCGGGCAGCGGCAGGAAGGCCTGCAGGCTCTTGGTGAGGAACGCGAAGCCGACCAGCACCCCGGTGATGACGATCCACTTCCGAGACGCGGAGTCGGTCGCGCGCACCGTCGCGTACGCCGCCGCGGTCAGCAGCAGGACGAGCAGCGCGTCGGGGTTGTTGAAGCGGAACATCAGCGTCGCGACCGGCGTGAGCGCGAGGACCGCGCCGGCCACGAGGCCCGCGCTCGCACCCGCGACCCGGCGTACGGCGAGGTAGAGGAACCCGACGCTCGCGACACCCATGAGCGCCTGGGGGACGAGGATGCTCCAGCTCGAGAGGCCGAAGACGCGGGCCGAGATCTCCATCGGCCACAGCGACGCGGGCGGCTTGTCGACGGTGATGAAGTTGGCGGCGTCCGACGAGCCGAAGAGCAAGGCCTTCCACGACTCGGTGCCGGCCTGGACCGCGGCGGAGTAGAACGCGTTCGCCCAGCCGGAGGCAGACAGGCCCCACAGGTACAGGACGCCGGTGGCGAGGAGCAGCGCGAGCAGGGACGGGCGCACCCACGCGGGGTCGTCCTCCTGGCCGCGCCACAGCCGGCCGAACCGCGAGCGGGGCGCCGCAGGGGCAGTGGGCGCCCCGCCCGGGTCGGTCCCGCCCATGGGGGGCAGAGGCGGGAGCTGCTGGTCGACGGTCGCGGGCGCGACGTCGGTGAGGGGAGGGACGAACGCGGTGTCGGCCGAGGCGTACGGCGACGTGCTGGCGTCGGGGTGCACGGTGGTCATCGGGGGTTCCTTGTGTCGGGCGCGGCCGTGACGGCCGGCGCGTGGTGGCGCCGCGGGAACACCCACGAACGGAAGAGGAGGAAGCGCACGAGCGTCGCGGCGACGCTCGCGCCGATGAGGACGGCGACCTCGACCCCGCGCGACGCACCGGGCGCCACTGCACCGAGGACGGCGAGCGACGCCGAGGTGAGGCCGAGACCGATCGCGAACACGACCAGGCCCTGCAGCTGGTGGCGGAACCGGTCGGCCGCGCCCCGGACGCCGAAGGTGAGCCTGCGGTTCGCCGCGGTGTTGGCCACCGCCGTGAGCAGCAGCGCCGCCAGATTGGCGCCCTGCGCGCCCAACGCCCCGCGCAGCAGCAGGAAGAGCGCGAGGTAGGCGAGGGTGGAGGCGACGCCGATCGCGGCGAAACGCAGGAGCTGGGAGCCCAGGCCGCGCGGGACACCGGGGTGCTCCTGCGCCGGCAGCGCGCTGACGGGGATGCGACCGGTGGCCATGCCGCGGGCCAGCCGCCACATCCCCTTGAGGTCGGCGGTGGCCGTGGCCACGATGTCGACGCTCGAGTCCGGGTCGTCGACCCAGTCGACCGGCACCTCGTGGATGCGCAGGCCCCGGCGCTCGGCCAGGACGAGCAGCTCGGTGTCGAAGAACCAGCCGGTGTCCTCGACGAGAGGGAGCAGCTCGCGCGCCCGATCCGCCCGGATGGCCTTGAAGCCGCACTGCGCGTCGGAGAAGCGGGCTGCGAGCGCCGTACGCAGGAGCAGGTTGTAGCCGCGCGAGATGAGCTCGCGCTTGGGGCCGCGCACGACCCGCGAGCCCCGCGCGAGTCGGGTGCCGATGGCGAGGTCGCTGTGCCCGGAGACCAGGGGCGCCACGAGGGGGAGCAGCGCAGCGAGGTCCGTGGAGAGGTCGACGTCCATGTAGGCCAGCACGTCGGCGTCGCTGGTGGACCAGACCTGCGCCAGCGCGCGGCCGCGGCCCTTCTGCTCGAGCCGCACCGCGCGCAGGCCCGGGAGCCGCTCGGCCAGGTCGGTCGCGAGCGACCACGTGGCGTCGGTGCTCGCGTTGTCGGCGATCGTGATGCGTGCAGGGAAGGGCAGCGCGGTCGCCAGGTAGGCGTGGAGCCGCTCGACGCTGGGGACCAGGTCGCGCTGCTCGTTGTGGACCGGCACGACCACGTCGAGCACGGCATGCTCCGTCGCCCCGGTGACCGTCGTGGCGCTCGTCGACGCGGTGGTCGGCGCGACGATAGGCGAAGGCGACGTCGTCGCGCCGTCCGCCGTCGCTGTGAGCCTTGGCTCGTACTCGGTGGTGGTCATGGAGCCACCCTCGAGACCGTTCCTGGCAGCACCCTGGCAACAGCCTCCCGCCCGTCGAAGCCTTTGCTGAGCACCCGCTGAGACCGCGACGTACGAGGTGCTGAGTGCGCCCGCGGAGGGGCTTGCCCCCGTGGCGTCGCCCGCGTCGCGTCGTCGCGTGGCCACGACCACCGATCGACTCGCTGTGTGCTTCGAGGGGTGCTGTGCGCGACCTCTATCCCGCGCTGGGCACCCGTCGACTGGCGGTGTACGTCGGGGGGTGCTGTGCGCGACCTCTATCCCGCGCTGGGCACGCATCGACTGGCGGTGCACGTCGGGGGGTGCTGTGCGCGGCGTCTATCCCGCGCTGGGCACCCGTCGACTCGCGGTGCACGTCGGGGGGTGCTGTGCGCGGCGTCTATCCCGCGCTGGGCGCGCATCGACTCGCGGTGCACGTCGGGGGGTGCTGTGCGCGACCTCTATCCCGCGCTGGGCACGCATCGACGCGAGCGCCAGGGCCGGTGAGCACGGCGGCCCGAGATGACGAGGTGGTCTCGGTGGGCGGCGACGCGGTGCGGCATCGGGCGGTGTCCCGCACACTGGGCCCATGGCCGGCCCTGTGGCGCGGTCGCTCGAG
>DASSQW010000383.1:0-3550 GCA_035702165.1 Candidatus Nanopelagicales bacterium | reverse complement strand
CACGCGACCGTGTCGTCGTTCATCACCGACGCGACCAACGTGGTGATCCAGGGCCAGGTGCCGTCGGGCCCTGGCTACTGGTCCCCCGCGACGGTGGTGATGCCCTCGGACGAGAACGATCCGCTGATGACCGACGAGGTCTTCGGGCCGGTCGTCTCGGTCATGGCGTTCGACGACGAGGCCGACGCGATCCGGCTGACCAACGCCACCGACTACGGCCTGTCGGGCTCGATCTGGACCCGCGACGTCGGCCGCGCGTTCCGGGTCGCTCGCGCCACCGAGAGCGGCAACCTCTCGGTGAACTCGCACTCGTCGGTGCGCTACTGGACGCCCTTCGGCGGCTTCAAGAAGTCCGGCCTCGGCCGGGAGCTCGGCCCGGACGCGCTGCATGCGTTCACCGAGGTCAAGAACGTGTTCATCTCAACGGAAGGCTGAGCTCATCGTGGACAGGTACACCGGCAGGACCGTCGTCATCACCGGTGGCGGCAGCGGGATCGGCAAGGCGACCGCCGAGCGCGTCGCGAGCGAGGGCGCGAACGTCGTCATCGTCGACATGAACCTCGAGGCCGGCACCGCCGTCGCGGAGGCGCTGAACGGCATCGCCGTGCAGGCCGACGTCACCGACGCCGACGACGTCGCGCGGATGTTCACGACCGCGTTCGACACCTATGGGTCGATCGACGTGTCGTTCCACAACGCCGGCATCAGCCCGCCCGACGACGACTCGATCCTCACGACGGGCATCGAGGCCTGGGACCGCGTGCAGAAGGTCAACCTGACATCGGTCTACCTGTGCTGCAAGGAGGTCATCCCCTACATGCAGCGCCAGGGCAAGGGCTCGATCATCAACACCGCGTCGTTCGTCGCGACCATGGGTGCGGCCACCTCGCAGATCTCCTACACCGCGTCCAAGGGCGGCGTGCTCGCGATGAGCCGCGAGCTCGGCGTGCAGTTCGCGCGCGAGGGGATCCGGGTCAATGCCCTCTCCCCGGGACCGGTCAACACCCCGCTCCTCGTCGAGCTCTTCGCGAAGGACCCGGAGCGCGCGGCGCGCCGCCTGGTCCACATCCCGTTCGGCCGCTTCGGCGAGGCCAGCGAGATCGCCGCGGCCGTCGCGTTCCTCGGCTCCGACGACGCCTCGTTCATCACGGCGTCCAACTTCCTCGTCGACGGCGGCATCTCCGGCGCCTACGTCACGCCGCTGTAGCGGCGCGTCGTCGGGAGTCTCGGCTCTTCATCTGCGTGATCTTGGTCGTCGGCAGGTTTCCCGGGTCGTGCAGTCCCCGTAAACCTGCGTCTGACCAAGATCACGCGGAGTGGGCTGCCTAGGGTGGGGGCGTGACGTCGATCGAGCTGGACGAGCGCTGGCACATCACGGGGCACCTCAACGGCGGCTACCTCGCGGCGGTGTGCGGGCAGCTGGCCTCAGAGCGGCTCGGCGGCGCGGCGCCGTTCACGATCAGCACCCACTACCTCGCGCCCGCGCGCGGCTCCGGTCCGGCCGACGTCGAGGTCGAGGTGCTGCGCGAGGGCCGGCTCTCGACCGCGCGCGTCCGGCTGCTGCGCGAGGGCGTGCTCCTGCTCGAGTCGCTCGTCACCGCGGGTACGCCGAAGTCGCACGAGGCCCTGCGCGAGGATGCCGGCGCTCCCGACCTCCCGGCCTGGGACGACCTGCCGCGCACCGAGGACTCGCCGTTCGCCGCACAGCCGGGCAACGAGGTGCTGCGGCACGTCGACGTCCGGCTCCATCCCGATGACGCGCCCGCCATCAGCGGTGGCGCTCCGCTCGCGCGCGCGGTCGTGCGCGGGAGGATGGCCTACCGCGACGGCAGCCCTGCCGACCTCTTCCTCGCGAGCGCCGCGTGGGACCTGCTACCGCCGACGCCGTGGTTCGTGCACGTCTGGACCGGAGCGCCGACCGTCGCTGCGCAGCTCGTGCTCTACCCCGGTGCCATCGAGGGTCCGCTGATCCTCGAGGCGCGGGCGGAGACGATCCGCGAGGGCATCGCCGACGAGACCGCGCGCGTCTGGGACGCGCGGGGCCACCTCGTGGTCAGCTCCCGCCAGACGGCGATCATCACCTGACCGACGAGTCGGGTCAGACCTCGACGGGGCGGGCGGCCGCCGCGACGAGGGCCTCGAACAGGCGGCGGTCGTCGCTCATCTCGGGGTGCCACTGGACGCCGAGCACCCAGGCGGCCTCGGGGTCCTCGAGCGTCTCGATGGTGCCGTCGGAGGCCCAGCCGGTGACGGTGAGGCTGCCGCCGTCGGCCACGGCCTGGTGATGGCTGGAGTTCACGCGCGTGTCCGTCGTACCGAGGATGCGGGCGACGAGCGATCCCTCGGCGAAGGTCGCGCCGTGCTCGGTGAAGGTGCCCGGTCTGTCGCGGTGCACGAGGCCGTAGCCGGCGCTCGGAAGGTCCTGGATCAGGTGGCCGCCGGCCGCGACCGCCATGATCTGGAGCCCCCGGCAGATGCCGAGCACCGGCAGCCCGTGGTTGCGGGCCGAGCGGTAGATCTGGATCTCGGTGCGGTCGCGGTCCAGACGAGGCCGGTCGGTGGTCTCGTGCGGCTCGTGGTCGTAGTTGTCCGGACCGATGTCCGCGCCGCCGGCGATGACGACGCCGTCCAGGCGCGACACGACGGCCTCGACACCCTCCTCGTCCCAGACCGGCGGGATCACGACGACCGCGGCGCCGGAGGACTCGAGGGCCTCGACGTACGCGCGGTGCAGGACGACGGCGTCGACGTCCCACGCGCCCCACGCTGCGCGCTCGCCGTAGCACGAGATCCCGATCACCGGTCGCATGCGACCAGTCTCGCCCATCCCGCCCGGTCCGCGCGAGATCCGGTCGGCGGGCCGTCACGGCGTCGTACGCCGGCCGCAGGTTCCTGGTCGAACCCCGTGTGCCGGGCGGGATCGCGCGCCAGACTCGGCGCATGGCGCTGCGACGGCTGGTCGAGATCATCCCGAACGTGTGGGTGGCGCGCTCGCGCCGTTACGCGAGCGCCACGACCGTGCTGCTCGACGGTCACGGCGGCGCGCTCGTCGTCGACCCGAACTGGGATGCCGACGAACTGGCCGCCATCCCGGCCGACCTCGCCGACATGGGCGTCACGTGCGTCGCCGGTCTGGCCACGCACCTGCACTACGACCACGTCCTGTGGCACCCCGACCTGGGCGACGTCCCGCGCTGGTCGACGCCGGGCACGGTGCGCATCACCCGGGAGCACCGGGCCGAGGTGCTCGCGCCGCTGCTCGGCGACATCCCCGACGACCTCATCGACATCGCCGGGCACCTGACGCCGATCGCGGGCACCGAGCTGGACTGGCGCGGTCCGAAGGCGATCATCCACGAGCACGACGCCCACGCCGTCCACCACCTCGCGCTCGAGATCCCGGACTGGGGTCTGCTCGTGTCCGGCGACATGCTCAGCGACGCCGAGCTCCCCTACCCGGACGACGACGACACCGACCTCGTGCGCTATCGCGAGGGACTCGACTCCCTGCAGGAGGTCGCACGTCGGGCGCGGTACGTCGTCCCCGGGC
>DASSQW010000382.1:0-4115 GCA_035702165.1 Candidatus Nanopelagicales bacterium | reverse complement strand
AGAACACGCGGGACGGCTCGTTCCACCACACCTCCTCGATCTCGGGATCGTCGAAGAGCCGCTGCAGCGGGCCGTACCCGCCCACAGCCGCCTGCAGCTCGTCGGCCCAGTCCGACACGTCGGCGTACTCCGCACCGCCGGCGTGGTCGGGCGGCAGCTCGTCGAGGACGTCGAGGATAGCGGCGCGCACACCGCGCGGGTCCGCGAGCGGGTCGGTGCCGCGGTCGCGCACGAGCGCGCGGACGCGCGCGACGACCTGGTCGTCGGCAGCAGCAGGCAGGGACATGCGACCTCGGGGAGGTGGTGGGGTCCCGCGGCGTCCCTGCGCACGGGTGGTGCTCCGAGGGTAGGCATCAACCCGTTGTGGACGACACCCCGGAAGGGGGTCTGTGGATCACGCCCTGAGCCGCCGTTGAGACCCCCTGACCCGTGTGGGTGAACCGGCTGCGGACCCGGTTCGGACCCGCGGGCGGTGGGTCAGGGAGCGAGGACCGCGGCGGGCTCGTCGACCGGGGCGCGGCAGGCGCGGAGGGCGTCGTACCAGAGGACGAGCAGCGGTACGACGGCCCACGGGGCGCCGGCGAGCGTGAGCGGCCAGGAGACCTTGAGCGCCACGAGGTGCAGGACCGGATTGAGGTAGGTCAGCACGAACGCCGCGAGCAGGGCGATACGCACGCGGCGCGACGGGTGGCGGTCGAGCAGGACGAGCGCCGCCGGCACGGCGATCAGCAGGTCGTAGACGAGCAAGTGCGGCGAGGCGACGACGGTCGTGAGCGCGGCGAGCGTCCAGACGTCGAGCCACGCTGCCCGCGGCGCGCGCCATGCAGCGACGAGGAACGCGACCACGAGCGCGGCGCAGACGGCGAGGCCGACCATCTGCATCGCGTGCGCCCACGCCGGCGGCGCGAGGCTGACCAGCAGCGCCGAGGCGCTGAGCTGCTTCCACGCCTGCCCCACGTTGATCTGCTCGTCGTAGCGCTGCGAGGTGAGCGTCGTGATCCAGGTGTGGATGCCGTCGACGCCGACGACGGCGACCGAGACGACCACGGCGAGCGCGGCCATCGCGAGCCACGTCGCCAGCGCGGACCAGCGGCGCTGGATCAGGAAGATCGGCGGCGCCAGTGCGACGAGTTGCGGCTTGATGAGCCCGGCCCCGAACACCAGGCCCGCGCCCGCATCACGGCCGGCGACGAGCAGCCTCAGGCCCGCCGCCCACACGAGCATGCTCACGGCGCTGTCCTGGCCGGAGCCGATCACCTCGAGCACCGGTTGGCTCGCGAGCACGGCGAGGACGACGACCGTCCAGTCGTGCGCGAGTCGCGGCAGCAGCGGCTTGAGGAGGACGAGCGACGCCGCGATGCAGCCGATGGACACGAGCGTCCACAGCACGCCGGCGACGGCGAAGGGCAGTGCGGCGAACGGTACGTAGAGGACCGCGGTGAACGGCGGACCGACGAACCAGGAGACGTCGTCGCCCTTGCCGATGATCGCCCACTGCAGGTGTGCCTGGAAGTCGGCGTCGTAGAGGTGCTCGAGCTGGCCGTCGAGCAGCAGGCGGCCGCCGGTCCAGTGCGCGAGGAAGTCGGGGAACAGCGCATTGCCGGTGAGCACCCGCAGGCCGTGGCCGAGCGCGACGTTGGCGATGCTCGCGATGACGCCGAGGACGAGGAAGGCGATCGAGTAGTTGCGCACCCGCTCGCGGTCGAGGAGCGCGTCGATGCGCGCAGCGATAGGCACGCTCACTCCCCTGGCTCGTCGACCGACGCGGGCCAGGCTAGCGAGGCACCCGGCCTCGACGCGCACCCCGCGCCGGTCCGGCGCCGCCCCGCGCCCCCGACGTCACTGCCCGAACGCAGCAAGAACGAGCCGCTTTGCCTGCGTCCGGGCAGTGACGTGCAGGGGTCAGGCTCCTTGGGCGACGAGGGTGCGGATGGTGCGCAGGGCGACCGACAGGGTGGCGAGGTCGAAGTCCTCGAGCGCGCCGATCTCGTCGAGGGTCGCCCGCGCGCGGGCGAGGCCCTCTGCCTGCTGGGACTCCCACGCCTCGATGCGCTCGAGGGGCTCGGCGATGCCGCGGGTCGACTCGAGCACGCGCCGGGTCATGCCGGTGAGCGCGCTGTAGAGGTCGGACCGCAGCGCCGCACGGGCCAGCGCGCTCCACCGGTCGTCGCGCGGGAGGCGCGTGATCCGGGTGAGCATCCGATCGACCTCGTAGCGCTCCGAGAGCATGAAGTAGAGCTTCGCGACGTCCTCGGCGTCGGCGCCGGTCGCCTGCGCGACCTCGACGACGTCGAGCAGCCCGAACGCGTCGAGCAGCGCTCCGGAGTCGCGCGCGATGTCCTCGGGCGCACCGAGGGCGGCGAGCTCCGCCGTACGCGCCTCGAGGCGCTCCTTCTCGATGCCCACGAGCAGGTCGGGCACCTTCGGGGCGAGCGCCGCGATGGTGTCGCGGAACCGGGCCACCTCGGCCTCGACGTCGACCGTGCCGCCGCGCGCAGTGAGCACCCAGCGGGTGGCGCGGTCGAGCAGGCGGCGCGACTCGAGGAAGAGCATGCACTGCGCGGCTGTCGGCACCCGGTTGTCGAGCGCCTCGACGCGCGTCCAGAACGACGGGAGGTCGAACACCTCGCGAGCGACCGTGTAGGCGCGAGCGACCTCGACCGGACCGGCGCCGGTCTCCTCCCCCGCGCGGAACGCGAACGTGATGCCGCCGCGGTTCACCATGTCGTTCACGACGACGGTGGTGATGATCTGACGGCGCAGCGGGTGCGAGTCGAGGATCGCCTCGTAGCGCTCGGCGACCGGCTCGGGGAAGTAGCCGCGCAGGATGCGGCCGAACCACGCCTCGTCGGCGAGCGTGGTCTCGAGCAGGTCGTCGGTGAGCGTGATCTTCGCGTAGGCGACGAGCACCGCGAACTCCGGCGACGAGAGGCCGTCGCCCGCCAGGTTGAGCGCGTCGATCTCGGCGTCGGTGGGCAGGAACTCCAGCGCCCGGTCGAGGTCGCCGCGCGCCTCCAGCGAGGCGATGAAGCGCTGGTGCACCGTGAGCATCGAGTGCGCCTGCACGCGCGCGTTGCCGAGCAGGATGTTCTGCTCGTAGTTGTCGCGCAGCACCAGGTGGCCGACCTCGTCGGTCATCTGAGCGAGCAGCGTGTTGCGCTGCTTCGGGGTGAGGTCGCCGTCGCGCACCACGCGGTCGAGCAGGATCTTGATGTTGACCTCGTGGTCGGAGGTGTCGACGCCGGCCGAGTTGTCGATGGCGTCGGTGTTGATGCGTACGCCGGACCTCGACGCCTCGATGCGTCCGAGCTGGGTGAAACCGAGGTTCCCGCCCTCACCCACCACGCGGCTCCGCAGCTGGCCGCCGTCGATGCGGATCGCGTCGTTGGCCTTGTCGCCGACCTCGGCGTTGGTCTCGCGCGCTGACTTCACGTAGGTGCCGATGCCGCCGTTCCAGAACAGGTCGACCGGCGCGCAGAGGATCGCGCGCATCAGCTCGGCCGGCGTCATCGCGACCACGCGGTCGGGGAGGCCCAGGGCCTCGCGCACCTGCGGGCTGATCGGCACCGACTTCGCCGAGCGCGGGAAGATCCCGCCGCCGTCGCTGATGAGCTCGTGGGTGTAGTCGGCCCAGCTCGAGCGCGGCAGGTCGAAGAGCCGCTTGCGCTCGGCGTACGACGACGCGGCGTCGGGGTCCGGGTCGAGGAAGATGTGGCGGTGGTCGAACGCGGCCACGAGGCGGATGTGCTCCGAGAGGAGCATGCCGTTGCCGAAGACGTCGCCGCTCATGTCGCCGATGCCGACCGCGGTGAACTCCTCGGTCTGGCAGTCGATGCCGCGCTCGCGGAAGTGGCGCTGCACCGAGACCCACGCGCCGCGCGCGGTGATGCCCATCGCCTTGTGGTCGTAGCCGTGGGAACCGCCGCTGGCGAACGCGTCGCCGAGCCAGAACCCGTAGTCCTTGGCCACGCCGTTGGCGATGTCGGAGAACGTCGCGGTGCCCTTGTCGGCGGCAACCACGAAATAGGGATCGTCGCCGTCGTGGATCACGACACTGTCGGGATGAACTACCTCGTCGTTGACGAGATTATCGGTGACGGAAAGCAAGGACCGGA
>DASSQW010000381.1:0-2919 GCA_035702165.1 Candidatus Nanopelagicales bacterium | reverse complement strand
GGCGTACTGGCTGTTGGTCTTGCCCGAGCCCGTCGGTCCGGTGAACAGGATGAGGCCCTGCGGCTTCGCCGTCGCCGCGAGGAGCACGTCGCGCTGCTCGGGTGTGAGCCCGAGCGGACCGATGCGCGGCAGCTCGGTGGGCCGGGGGAGCAGGCGCAGCACGACCTTCTCGCCGTGCAGCGAGGGCAGGGTCGACACGCGGACGTCGATGCGCCGGCCATCCACGCGGACCCGGGCGCGACCGTCCTGCGGCAGCCGGCGCTCGATCACGTCGAGGTCGGCGATGATCTTCAGCCGCGCGCACAGCGCGCTGTAGCCGGTGCGCGGGAGCGACAGCATCTCGCGCAGCACTCCGTCCACCCGCATGCGGATGCGCACGGCGTCGCGCTGCGGCTCGATGTGCACGTCGGAGGCGCGCACCCGGTCGGCGTGCGAGATCAGCCGGTCGACCAGCCGGATGGTCGCTGCGTCGTCCTCCGACTCGCGCTCGTCCTCGTCCTCGTCCGCATCCATCTCGTCGATGTAGTCGCGGACGACGTCGGAGTCGGCGTTCTGGGTCCACACCGCCTCGAGGGCGGCGCGGATGAGGGCCGGCGTCGCGACACCGACGTCGAGCGCCGTGACACCGGTGACCGCGCGCACGTCGTCGAGCGCCACGATGTCGACCGGGTCGGCCACGGCGACCAGGAGCCGTCGGTCGCGGCGGCCGTAGGCGATGACGGCGCGCTTCTCGGCGAGGGCGCGGGGGATGGTGCGGGCCACCTCGTGATCGACGGGGGTCGACTCCAGTGCCACGAGGGGGAGGCCGTGGGCGGCGGCAAGGCCGCGGGCGACGTCGGCAGCGCTCACGAGACCGAGCTCGACGAGCACCTGCCCGAGGCGCTCGCGACCGCCCCGGGAACGCTGCTCGTCCAGGGCGCGAGCCAACGAGCGGCCGTCGAGGAGGCCGAGACCCACGAGGACGTCGCCGAGCCGCACGCGGGCGTCGTCCGCCACCGCGCCCGGCTGGGTCACGGCGGAGGTCGTCACCTGGTGTTCATCGGCGCGACGCGCGGCCGGCTGGAGGATTGCGCACCGGCAATCTCACCCCGCGACGGGCTCCTCGGCGCCGTCGACGTCGTCCGCCGCTCGCACCTTCGCCTTCTTCTTGGTCCTCGCGCGCGTATCGCGCTCGTCGAGGTCGTCGAGCAGGTCGCGCAGCTCGCTGCGGATGTAGTCGCGGGTCGCGACCTCGCCGAGGGCGATGCGCAGCGACGCGATCTCGCGGGTGAGGTACTCGGTGTCGGCGATGAGGCGGTCCGTGCGCGCGCGGTCGTCCTGGTACTGCACGCGGTCGCGGTCGGCCTGGCGGTTCTGCGCGAGCAGGATCAGCGGTGCGGCGTACGACGCCTGCAGCGACAGCAGCAGCGTGAGGAAGATGAACGGGAACGGGTCCGGGTGGTGCCACGGCCCGACGTTGAGCACGATCCAGAAGACGATGAACGCCGTCATGTAGCCGATGAACCGCCACGACCCGAGGAACCGGGCGATCCGCTCGGAGAGGCGGCCCACCCGCTCGGGGTCGACGGACGGGCGCAGCGAGATGCCGCGCTCCATCGGCTGGTCGAGGCGCGGGCCCCGACGCCCCTCACGCGCCATGGGCCACCGCCTCGTCGTCGCCGTCGAAGCCGGGGTCGTCGCCCTCGCGCCAGTCCTCGGGGAGCATGTGGTCGATGACGTCGTCGACGGTGACGGCACCGAGCAGGTGGTCGTTCTCGTCGACCACGGGCAGCGCGACGAGGTTGTACGTGGCGAAGTAACGGGTCACCTGCGGCAGCGGTGCCTCGGGGCCGATCGGCTCGAGGGAGTCGTCGAGCACAGCCGACACCAGGGTGGACGGAGGCTCGCGCAGCAACCGCTGGAAGTGCGCGACGCCGAGGTACTTCCCGGTCGGCGTCTCGAACGGAGCGCGCACGACGTAGACCTGTGCGGCGAGCGCTGGCGACAGGTCGGAGTCGCGCACGCGCGCCAGCGCCTCGGCGACGGTCGAGTCCGGCGGCAGGATCACCGGCTCCGGCGTCATCATGCCGCCGGCGGTGTACTCCTCGTAGGCCAGCAGGCGGCGCAGGTCCTCGGCCTCGTCGGGCTCGACGAGGGCGAGCAGCTCCTCGGCCTGCTCCGGCGGCAGCTCGGCCAGCAGGTCCGCCGCGTCGTCGGGGTCCATCTCCTCGAGGACGTCGGCGGCGCGCTCGCCGTCCAGCGAGGCGACGATCTCGATCCGGTCGTCCTCGGGCAGCTCCTCGAGCACGTCGGCGAGGCGGTCGTCGTCGAGCGCGGCGGCGAGCTCGTTGCGCCGCTTCGACGACAGCTCGTGCAGCACGTTGGCGAGGTCCGCGGCGCGCAGGTTGGCCACGGTGGCGAGCAGCGAGTCGACGCCCTGCTGGGGGTCGATGACCGTGAGACCGGTGACGGCGTCCCAGTCGACGACGAGGGTCTCGCCGCGGCGGCGGAAGCCGGTGCCCGCCTTCTTCACGTAGATCCGGCTCACGACCCAGTCGCGCGTGCGCTCCTGCTGGATCGCGACGTCCTGCACCGTGACCTTCTCGCCGGTCTCGACGAGGTCGACCCGCTTGTCGAGCAGCTCGCCCAGGACGAGGGTCTCGCCGGCACGCTGCTCGAAGCGGCGCATGTTGAGCAGGCCGGTGGTGACGACGGCGCCGGCGTCGATGTTGGTGACGCGGGTCATCGGGCAGAAGATGCGGCGGCGGGGCTGCACCTCGACCACGAGGCCGAGGACGCGGGGCGGATTGCTGCCCTGACGCATGGCGACGACGACGTCGCGGACCTTGCCGACCTGGTCGCCGCGGGGGTCGAACACGGCGATGCCGGCGAGGCGCGCGATGAAGACCCTCGTCGCTCCGCTCATGCTTGCAGGGTATC
>DASSQW010000380.1:0-6814 GCA_035702165.1 Candidatus Nanopelagicales bacterium | reverse complement strand
GAGCCCGAGCTCCTCGAGGGCGGCGACGACCGACGGCGCAGGCTGGCTCATGCCCCGATCCTCCCAGCCCCTGGTTCGGGGCGCGCCCCGGTCATGCCGACGGTCGGTCGAGGGCGTCCAGGGCAGCGCGCAGGGCGGCCGCGAGGGACGCGCGCAGCGGTGCTCCGCGGTCGGCGATCTCGCGAGCGCGGCGGACGTACTCGGCCCGACCCTCGGGCGTCTCGACGCGCACGGGCTCGCGGCCGTACTCCCGCAGGTCGTACGGCGCCGCGTCCATGTCGAGCGTGCGTGCGTCGAGAGCGAGCGCGAAGCAGTCGGCTACGAGATCGCTCCCGACGAGGGCGGCGTACTTCGACGACCACTTGTAGAGGTCCATCGTCGCGTGCAGGCAGCCGGACTGGTCGAGGTCGGGCTGGGTCTCGCGCGTCGGCGCTAGCTCGTTGCGCGGCGCTGCCTCGGGCGTGAAGAAGCGGAACGCGTCGTAGTGGGTGCAGCGCAGCCCCTGCTCGTCGACCACGGCCCGGATCTCCTGCGGCGTCAGGCGCAACGGCACCTGCTCGTGGCGGACTTCGTCCTGCGCGAGGCCGTAGACCATCGCCCACTCGTGCAGCCCGAAGCAGCCCCACCGCGCGGGGCGCTCGGCGCTGCGGCGCAGCAGGCCCTCGACCCAGGCGATCCCGTCGCGCCGGCGCGCGAACCGCGACGGGTCGACGGTGCTCGTCTCGACCCCGTCGACGAGCACGCGGTGGTACGCCGGGTCCTCGGAGAGCGGGGTGCGTCCGGCGACCGCGACGCCCAGACCGGGGTGCCAGCGCCGCAGCTGCCCGGGGCGGGTCGGGTAGTACTCGAACAGGAAGTCCTCGATCGCGTGCCGCTGCCCGCGCGGCGCGCGACGCGAGCGACCGGCCGTCCAGGCGTCGACGCGCTCGGCGTGCGCGCGGGCGCGCGGCTCCCACTCCGCGGGCTCGAGCACCACGAGCGACGAGGCGAGGACCGGCACCCCGCCATCATCGCGCGGGTGCCGGGCGCGGCGCGCACCCGCCCGAGGCACAGGGGCTGACGCGCGAGGACCCGGCCGCAACGCGCGCGACCGGGCCCCCGACGTACGACGGCGATCAGGTCCAGGGAGCCTCACCGCGGCGCACCTGGCCGTCGACGTGGAGCAGCGCGTCGGTCACGATGCCGAGCATCGTGCCGATCGTGTCCATGTCGGCGATGAGCGGCGGCGAGAGCTGGATCACCGGCTGGTCGCGGTCGTCGAGTCGGCAGAGCAGGCCGCTCGACTGCATCTGGCCCGACAGCGCGTCCTTGAGGATCCAGTTCGCCTCGTCCTGGGAGAACGCCGCCGCCGTCGCCTTGTCCTTGACGACCTCGAGCGCCCAGAAGTGGCCGCACCCGCGGACGTCGCCGACGAACGGCAGGTCGCGCATCGGCTCGAGGAGCGCGGCGATCTGCGGCTCGTTGGCCCGGACGTTCTCGATGACGCCGTCGCGCTCGATGATGTCGAGCACGGTGAGCCCGATCGCCGTCGAGAGCGGGTGCCCGCTCCAGGTGTTGCCGTGGGTGAACATCGCCCGGCCGCTGGTGAACGGCTCGGCCACCCGGTCGCGCAGGATGACGCCGCCGAGCGGTGCATGGCCCGCGGTGACGCCCTTCGCGAACGTGATCATGTCGGGCTGTGCGTCGAAGCGCAGCGAGCCGAACCACTCGCCCACGCGGCCGTAGCCGGTGATGACCTCGTCGGCGACGAGCAGGATCCCGTACTTGTCGCAGATCTCCCGCAGGCCCTGCCAGTAGCCGGCCGGCGGCATGTAGGAGCCGCCGGAGTTCTGCACCGGCTCGGCGATGAGCATCGCGATCGTCTCGGGGCCCTCGAACTCCAGCGCCTGCTCGAGGTCGTCGAGCAGCCACTGGCAGAACGCGGCCTCGTCGTCGCCGAACGGGTGGCGGTAGCGGCCGGTGTGCGCGACGTGGTGAGTCGGCACGGCGAGCGGTTCGAACGGCGCGCGCGCGAAGGCGTAGCCGGTGAAGGACAGCGCGCCCATCGTGGTGCCGTGGTAGGCGTAGCGTCGCGCGATCGCCTTGCGGCGACCGGGATCCCCGTTGGCGGCGTGCCACTGCCGCGCGATCTTCCACGCCGACTCGTTGGCCTCGCTGCCGGAGTTCGTGAAGAACACGTGCTCCATGCCGTCGGGCGCCTTGGACGCGATGCGGGTGGCGAGGGCGATCGCCGCCGGGTGCGCCACGGTCCACGTCGGCGTGTAGACGAGCTCGCGCATTTGCGCGACCGCGGCCTGCGCGACCTCCTCGCCGTAGGAGTGGCCGAGGTTGGTGCAGAACAGGCCGGACAGGCCGTCGATGAAGCGGCGCCCGTGGACGTCCTCGACGTAGCAGCCCTCGCCGCGGACGAACACCGGCATCTCGTCGGTCTCGAACCGCGACATGTCGGTGAAGTTGAAGAGCATGTGCGCCCGCAGGTCGCGCTGGAGCGCCGCGGGGTCGTGGCCGACCGGGGGATGGGCCGGGTTCGGGTCGATCAGGGGACTGTCGGTGGTGTGCGTGGCCGTCATGGCCAGTCCTCGCATCCGTCGCCGATCCCGTCAGGGATCATCCTGAACACTCATTCAGGATATCTGGCAGAGTACGGGCCCGGGTCGTGCGGCTGTCAAGGCGGATCAGCGCTTGCGACGGCGACCCGTCGATGCCGGCGGCAGCAGGTCGGTGGCGGGCACGCCGAGCTCGAGGGCGGCGGCGGTGAGCCAGAGCTCGGTCATCCGCGCGGCGGAGATCTCGGGGTCGCGCAGTGCGACCTGCACCGCGAGGCCGTCCATGAGGGAGGCCAGCCGGTTCACCGTGGCGCCCGGATCGGGGCAGGCGAACACGCCCTCCCAGAGGCCGTCGTCGACGACGCTGCGCAGCGTCTGCTTCCAGCGCGCGTCGAGGGCCCGCGACAGGGCTCGGGCCTGGCCGTCGTGCAGGGCGCGCACCCAGACCTCCATCCAGAGCGCCCAGGACCCGATGGCGGGCCCGGTCTCGCAGGCCAGTGCTCCGAGCGCCCGGAGCCGCTCGACCGCTCCGGCGTCAGGGTCCGCGCCGGCCGCGAGCTCGGCGTAGAACGCATCCTCGACCGAGCCGAGGGCCTCGGCGAGCGCCCCGTCGAGCGTGCCGAAGTGGTAGACGACGAGGGCGGGCGACGTGCCCGCGGCGGCCGCGACGTCGGCGATGCGGGTGCCTGCGAAGCCCTTCTCGGTGAGGACGTCGACGGCGGCCGCGAGGATGCGGCGACGGCGCTCCTCGGGGTCCTTCGGGGCGAGCGACGAGCGTGCGGGCACCGGACCTCCTGCGACGTACGGGGTGCCCATCCTGGCAGGGTGCGACGATGTGGGGGTGAGCGACGAGAGCCCCCAGCCACGCATCGAGGTCGATCTCGTGCCCGACCAGACCTCCGACGACACCGACGCCGGTTGGGGCGGCGAGCCGCGCGAGGAGCGCGACCCGGCGGCGCTCCTGCGCCGCTACCTCGACGAGAAGCCCCCGCACCACGGCGACTGACCGGGTGCAGGGGCTTCTGCGTCGTACTGCTGGTGCTAGGCCGAGCGGTTCTGCAGGGAGTCGCGGATCTCGCGCAGCAGCACGATCTCCTCGGCGTCGGCGACCTCCTCGGGGCTCGGTCCGAAGCGCTCGCGGGCCTTCGTCACCGGCACGATGAGGATGAAGTAGACAGCGGCCGCGACGATGATGAAGTTGAGGATCGCGGTCAGTACGATGCCGATCGAGAAGTCGGCCCCGTTGAGGGTGAAGTTCCAGACGTCGTCGAGGCTCGGTTTGCCGAAGATCGCCGCGATCAACGGCGTGATGACTCCCTTGACGAGAGCCGTGATGACCGCCGTGAACGCGGCGCCGATGACGACGGCGACTGCGAGGTCCAGGACGTTGCCGCGCATGAGGAAGTCGCGGAATCCCTTGAGCATGGTGCCTCCACGGTGTTCGGGGGATTCCGACCCTAGCGAGGCCGCGCCGGAGCCGTGCGATTCACGTGGATCGTCCCGCTCGCCAGAGCACCCCCACACGACCGTCGGACTGCGCGCGCTGGAGCGCGAGGGCCGCCGACGTCGACGCCGCGACGACCACGAGCGAGCCAGCGCCGACCTCGCCGCTGGCGCCGAGGACCGAGGCGCTCGTCGCTGCACGGGGCACCGCGAGGACGCGCACCCCGGCGGCCACGACCTCCGCGCTGCCTTCGTGCGCCGACACCAGGTCGACGACGTCGCCGGGCTGCAGCAGTGCGGCGACGCCGTCGTCGGCGAGGCGCACGGGTACGGCGACGAGCCCGGTCCCCAGAGCGGCGAGCAGGTCCTCGCCCACGACGTCGCGGCGGCGCAGCACCTCGCCCGCGTGGACGGGCGCGGCGACCAGCCGTCCGCGGACCTCGTCGGGATCGCGCACAGCGTCGTCGGGGAGAGCGCCCTCCGGCCGCTGCGCCAGGACGAGGTCGGAGCCGGTCAGCGCGGTGCCCGGCACGAGGTCGGCACGGGCGACGACGACGTCGGTCGTCGCGGCGTCGGGAGGATGCACGGCGGAGGCGAGACCCATCACGGCGACGGCCACGAGGCCCGCCGCGAGGAGCTGGCGGTGGCGGCGTACCCGGCGCCACCAGCGGGGCGGTCGGCCGGGGACGGGATCGGGGCGGGGCGTTCGGCGCAGCACCCGGGAACGCTAGGCAGCGGACGCGCGGCCGGAGGCGCGTCGTCCACAGGAACCCGCCCAGCGCGGACGTCGGTCCCTTCCTGCAGCGACGACCCGGCGGTCAGGCTGCGGAGCCGCCGGAGCTGCTGGAGCCCGAGGAGCTCGGGCTCGACGGGGTCGAGGTCGACGGAGCCGAGGAGGTGCTCGGAGCGCTGGTCGACGAGGAGCCGTCCGAGGTCGTGGACGAGCTCGAGGATCCCGAGACGCTCGACGACGAGCCGGAGCGGCTGTCGGTGCGGTAGAAGCCCGAGCCCTTGAAGACGATGCCGACGGCGTTGAAGAGCTTGCGCAGGTTCCCGCCGCAGTTCGGGCAGACCGTGAGCGAGTCGTCGGTGAAGGACTGCACGACCTCCAGCGCCTCGCCGCAGTCGGTGCACTGGTACTGGTAGGTGGGCACAGCGTCTCCCGCTCCGCGTCGTGTGGCAGCCCGGCATCGTTGGCACTCGCCGGCGTCGAGTGCCAATGATGCCAAACCCGCGGCCGGACGGCCAACCGCCGCCTCCCGCTCCGGCAGGGGTCCTCGCCGCAGCAGTGGGTCGAGCGCCGGTTCAGGTCTCCTGGAGTGGGACTCCGTCCGTCAGCCGACGGCCTCCACCTCCGCCGTCGGGGGGCGGCCCTGCGCGCCGGACCGCCGCTCAGCACGGTGACGTCGGACGGCGACGAGGGTCGGGGCGAGGACTCCCAGGATCACGAGGACGCCGCCCACGAGGTCGCCCGGTGCGGGCCGCTCGCCGAGGATGAGGCCCGCCGACAGGAACCCGGCCACCGGGACGAGCATCGAGAACGGGGCGACGCTCGACGACGGGTTGCGCCCCATGAGCAGCGCCCAGATCGACGTGCCGACGACGGTGCTGAGCAGGACGGTGTAGGCGAGGCCGAGCCAGCCGGGGATCGCCGCCGCAGACATCGACGCGGACAACGAGTCCGCGATGCGTGCAGGTCCCTCGACCGCCACGGAGAGCAGCAGCAGGGGAACGGGCGGGATCACCGTCATCCACATCATGAACGCGAACGGCTGCGTGGTGCGGGCCTCGCGCGCGCCGATGTTGCCGACCGCCCACCCGAGCGCCCCCGCGAGCACGAGCAGCACCGGCACGAGCTGGGACTGGAGGCCGCGGGTGACCGCGATGACGGTGAACCCCGTGACGGCGATCGCGATGCCGCCGAGGCGTACGCCGCCGGGCCGCTCGTGCAGGAACGCTGCGGCGAGCAGGACGGTGAAGGGCGCGGACGCCTGCAGCACCAGGGACGCGAGCCCGGCCGGCATCCCCGCCGCCATGCCGGCGTAGAGGAAGACGAACTGCAGGATGCCGAAGCCGACGCCGTAGAGCAGCAGCCAGCGCAGCCGCACCTGCGGCCGCGGCACGAACAGCAGCGCCGGTACGGCGAGCAGTGCGAAGCGCAACGACGCCAGGAAGAGCGGCGGGAACAAGAGCAGCGACTCGTGGATCGCGACGAAGTTCGCGCCCCACAGCACGGCGACGACGCAGGCGAGGGCCGTGTCGCGTCGTGACATGGTGGTCATCGTCTCCGGGACGGCGCCCGACGTCCAACTCTCTTTCCCCGACACAGACCTGGCACCGAGAACGACGCGTCGAGAGCACCGCGTAGTTCTCCGAACATGATCATGTTCGAGGAACTACGTCCCGTTTCTCGGAGCTCAGATCCGGTTGCTGTCGAGGTCAGGCGCCGAGCAGGCGCGAGGTCGCGGCCGCGTGCGGCGAGCCGTGGGTGAGGGCGTCGACGAGCGCGGCGCCGGCGGCCTCGAGCTCGTCGGTGGTCATGGGGTCGAGGCCGTCGAGGATCAGCAGCACGTTCTCGGTCGAGGTGTTCAGGCGCGTGCGCACGCACTGGCGCCAGTTCCACCGGCGGCAGGTGACGCCGAGGTCGTCGCGCCACACCACCTCGCCGGGATCGGCGGTGACCGTGACCGGCTCGCCGTCGGCGACGGTGTCGAACGGCTCGTCCCCGAGCGCCCGGACCAGCCGCGGCGGACCGGCGTAGCGGTCGAGGTCCTCGCCGCCGACCGGCACGAGGTGCTCGACCGAGACCGCGTTGTAGAGGTCGG
>DASSQW010000379.1:0-8042 GCA_035702165.1 Candidatus Nanopelagicales bacterium | reverse complement strand
ATTCCGTGCCCTTCGAGACGCTGGTGCGGGAGACACCAGTGCTGGTCCCAGGGCCGGTTTCGCGACTCGCTCGCCGCCGGCTGCACGCGACCAATGGATCGCCGACGGGTCTCTGCTTTCCCTGCGCCGCTCCCGAGCGGGTGCGGCCCGAGCAGTATGTGTAGGCGTCCGCGGGCCAGTCCAGGGGACGTCACCCTGGGCGGACGAATCTCACCCTTTCGGACGAAGTGCCCCCGGCCCGAACGGCGCCGGAGCGTGACCATCGCCATTCAGCGGCCTCTCGACCGCCGTACAGGACGTGCCGCACCCCCGGCCGCCGAGGCGGGCCGGGGGTGCAGGGACGAGCGGTGCCGGGGGCCTCAGGAGGCCTTGTAGACCCGGACGTAGTCGACCTGGTAGCTCTGCGGGAACGCCGTGCTCGCGTCCGGCGCGCCGGGCCACGAACCGCCGACCTGCAGGTTCAGGCGGATGTTGAAGTTGCGGCTGAACGCGGACTGGAACCAGGCCGTCGTGGTCGTGCTGCGGGTGAAGACCAGTCGGTCGTCGACGTACCAGCTCATCGTCGTGGGGGTCCACTCGAGGGCGTAGACGTGCCAGTCGGCCGTGGCCTGCGGGGCGGGCATCACGTCGCCGTGGCCCTGGCGCGGGTAGGTGCCGTTGTAGTCGTACCAGATGGTCTGCGAGGTGTTGCCCGCCGTCGTGCTGCCCGACGAGCCGACCGCCTCCATGATGTCGATCTCGCCGACGCCGCCGTCGTCGGGGCGCAGCCAGAACGCGGGCCACATGCCGGTCGACGAGCCGGCGGTCGTGGGCAGCTTCGCGCGGACCTCGAAGCGGCCGTAGGTCTGGCTCATCTTGCCGATGGTGTCGAGGTAGCCCGAGGTGTAGTTCCGGCCGCCCATCGACTCCTTCTTGGCGGTGATGAACAGCGACCCGTTGCTGACCGACACGTTGTTCTTGGTCAGGTAGGCGAGGTCGTAGGAGAGGTAGTCGTTGTTGCGGACGTTCCACTTCGTGGAGTCCACGGCGGTGCCGTCGAAGTCGTCGGACCAGGCCAGCGTCCAGCCTGCGGGCGCCGGGTTGGCGGCCGGTGCCGTGGCGACCGGGCTCGACGTCGTCGCCACCGGGGCGGGCGGCGTGGACGCGACCGGGGTCGGCGTCGGCGACGTCACGGGCGCGGCCACCACGGTCGGGGACGGGCTCGGGGTCGGCGCCGCGGAGGTCGGGGCCACCACGGCCACGTCGGCGTTCGGGGCGGTCAGCAGGACGTCGTCGACGACGAACGAGGCGCCCGCGGGCAGCTTCCAGTCGACCACGTTGACGTCGAGCGACGCGCCGGCGGTCGCCGCCGTGTAGTCGAGCGACAGCTGGTGCCACGCGGTGTCGGCGAGATACAGGTTCGTGCGGCCCTGGCCCTTGAGCGAGCTGCCGGCGTACTCGGAGACGCGCAGCGACACCGACTGCTTGGCGGTCGTCGCCTTGACGTACACCGCGGCGTGGTAGGTCGTCCCCTTCACCGTCGATGCGACGGTGTTCTTCTGGTCGTTGAGCGCGATGGTCTTCGCGACCTTGCCCTTGTTGACGATCATCCCCGCCTGCGCCGAGGCGCGGCCGGTGGTGATCGCGAGGACGGCGGGCGACGGCACGGTCCAGCCGGTGGTCCCCTCCTCGAAGCCGCCGTTGACCACGAGGTTCGGCGATGCCGAGGCGTTGCCGCCCGAGGCCACCATGAGACCCGTGGCCGCCACAGCCGCGGCTGCGGCCAGCGCGGTGAGCGCGGCGACCGGACGCTTGCGCGCGGCAGCCAGGACGCTGGCGCGGCGAGCCTCGCGGCGCTGGGCGCGGCGCTGGACGTCCTCGAGATGGGCCAGGTCGAGCTGTTCGCGCCGCGTGCGCGGCGCGCGTGGAGCCTGGTGCGCTCCCAGCAGGTCCTCGGGGTTGTCCGTCGTCGACGTACTCAGAGTCACGGCCTGCTCCTCGCCGGCGTGGCGACTCACCGTGGGCGATCCACGGGTCACCTTCCGCCTCTCCCAACACTTCGGCGCGCCCCGTGACGACTTGAGGGTGCTCAAGATCATCTCTTGCTCAGACGGAGCAGCGCCGTGACACCACTCTGCGCGAACGGGCCGTTCGGACCACGTGTGGCGTCCGGACAGCGGGGAATCGGTCACGCTCTGCATCGGTACCCTGGCGGGGCAGGGCGTCCGCACCCTGAACGAGCCACGAACTGGAGATGTCGAGATGGCTGCGCCTGCGCAGGACCGCACCGGCCGTACGTACGCCGAGGCCTGGGAGCGGATCCAGTCGGCGCAGAAGCGCGACACCAGCGTCCCGATCTACCTCAAGACCGTGAACCGCCCGCTGGGCAAGCGCCTGGCCTGCCTGGGCTGGGCGTGGGGGCTCACCCCCAACCAGGTCACCGGCATCAGCGCGCTGTTCTCCTTCTCGGCCATCGCGCTCGTCGCGCTGGTGCCCACGTCCGTGGTGCTCGGCGTCGTCGTCGCCCTGCTGCTCCTGGTCGGCTACGCGTTCGACTCGGCCGACGGCCAGCTCGCCCGCCTCGGCGGCGGCGGCTCGCCCGCGGGGGAGTGGCTCGACCACGTCACCGACGCCGGGCGCAACCTCACGCTGCACTGCGCCGTCCTCATCGCGTGGGTCCGGTTCACCGACCTCGAGGGACCGGTCCTGCTGCTGCCGCTGGGCTGGATCATCATCAGCGGCACGTGGTTCTTCTCGGTCATGCTGCGCGACCAGCTCTTCCGCAGCAGCGGCCGCGCCCGTACGCCGGACGCGGGCAGCGACTCGCTCGTGCGGTCGCTGATCCTCTCGCCGCTGGACTACTCCTCGCTGTGCCTGGCGTTCGTCCTCCTCGGCGTCACGCCGGCGTTCGTCGCGGTCTACGGCCTGCTCCTCCTCGTGCTGGTCCTGTTCCTGGTGCGCGGCCTGCGCAAGATGTACCGCGAGCTCGGTCGCCCCGGACCGGAGTCGTGACGCAGCCGGAGGCCGCGGGGGCGGAGCGCGCACCGGAGCACCGCGCGGTCCTGGGCACCGTCGTGCGCGGTGGCGCCTTCGCGCTCGCCGGCACCGCGAGCGCGGCCGTCATGGGCTTCGCGCTCACCCTCGTCGTCACGCGCGGCCTCACCAAGTCCGAGGCGGGCGAGTTCTTCACGACCACCGCGCTCTTCCTGGTGCTGCTGGCGTTCACCGCCTTCGGCGTGGCCGCGGGCGTCGTCCGCTTCGTGCCGCGCTACCTCGTGCACGACCGCGGCCAGGACATCCGCAAGCTGCTCGTCGTCGCGGTCGTGCCGGTGCTCGTCGCGTCCGTCGTGATGTCGGTGGTGCTCTGGCTCTCGGCCGACTCGCTGAGCCACCGCTTCTCCGACGGCAGCGACATCACCGCCACCGCGTTCCGCGTGCTCGCGCTGTTCCTCGTGCCCGGCGTCCTCGAGGTCGTCGCCGTCGAGTCGACCCGCGCGTTCGGCGACGTCACGAGCTACGTCTCGATCCAGCAGTTCCTGCTGCCGTTCGCCCGGCCCGTGCTCGTGGGGCTCGCGATCGTCGCCGGCGCGCCGCTCTCGGGCATCGTGGCGGCGTGGTCCGTGCCGCTCGTGGTCACGCTCGTGCTCGCGGCGCTCGTACTCGTCCGGGCGATGGGCCGCACGCTCGCCGACGTCGATCCGACGCGCACCCCGTCGGGCTACCGCACCATCGCGCGCGAGTACTGGGCGTTCACGCTGCCTCGCGGGCTGTCGGCCACGATCGACATCGTCCTCACCTGGCTCGACGTCCTCCTCGTCGCCGCGATGGTCTCGGCCGCCCAGGCCGCCATCTACGCCGCCGCCAGCCGCTTCATCACGACGGGCACGCTGGCCCTCGCCGCGATGCGCCTCGCGGCGGCGCCCGAGATCAGCGCCGCGATGGCGGCCGACGACAAGGCACGCGCCAGCGACCTCTACCGGGTGACGACGCAGCTGGTCATCCTCGCGTCGTGGCCGCTCTACCTTCTGCTCGCGCTGTTCGCGCCGGGCATCCTGCTGCTCTTCGGCCCCGGCTACGACCAGGGCGCCCCGGCCCTGGCCGTCCTCGCGATCGCGATGCTCGTGCCGCTCGCGGCCGGCAACGTCGGCTCGGTCCTGCTCCTGGGCGGCAAGAGCACGTGGGTGCTCCTCGACAAGGTCGCCGTCCTCGCCGTCAACATCGGCTTCAACCTGGTGCTCATCCCGCGCTTCGGGATCCTCGGCGCGGCCATCGCCTGGGCGCTGTCGATCGTCGTCGACAACCTGCTCGCCGTGGTCCAGGTGCACCGCGGCCTGCGCGTGTCCAGCCGCGGTCCCGGCATGGTGCACTCCATGGTGCTCGCCCTCGGCGTCTTCGGCGGGATCGGCCTCGTCGTCCGCCTGCTGCTCGGTCCGAGCCTGCTCGGCCTCGCCGTCACGATCGTGGTCGCCGGGCTGGTCTACCTGCCGCTCGTCCGGCGCAGCCGCGAGGCTCTCGAGCTGTCCGTCCTCGGTGACGCTCTGCGATCACGTGGGAAGGCGGCGAAGGCGTGATCCTGGTGCGTTCGAGCGTGCGCTGCGCGAGCGGGTCACCCGACCGTGACTCAGCGTCAACCCGTTCACCCGAGTGCAGGTTGCCTGAGGGCGCCGCGCCGGGGGATCATCGACGCTCACCCTGCTATCGAGGAGCACTGACGCCATGACCGACTCGCGCGTCCGCGTGGGCTACGCCGGCGGCGTCTTCGACCTCTTCCACGTGGGTCACCTCAACGTCCTGCGCACCTCCAAGGCGCACTGCGACTTCCTGGTGGCCGGCGTGATGGCCGACGACCTCGCGTCCACCGCGAAGGGCATCGAGCCGTTCGTGCCGCAGGAGGAGCGCCTGGCCATCGTCTCGGCGATCACGCACGTCGACCTCGCCGTGATCGAGGACGAGCCCGACAAGGCGGTCACCTACGCGAAGTACGGCATCACGCACGTCTTCAAGGGCGACGACTGGAAGGGCACGGCCAAGGGCGACAAGCTCGAGGCGATCTGCTCCCGGATGGGCATCGAGCTCGTCTACCTCCCCTACACCGTCCACACCTCGAGCACGATGCTCCGTCGCGCCCTCGAGGTGGCCACCCGGCCGGACGGCCGCGGGGAGGTCGCGTCCTGACCCCGCCCGTCCCGTCCCGCCCGCGCGGTCCCGACCCGGCCGCTACGACTCCCACGCCACGACCTGTGAACGTCGACGAACGGATTACCTCCCGATGAGCACCGACCACACCTCGCAGCCCGACACGGTGTCGCTGTCGCACGCCATGACCGTCCTGCTGCGCCGCTGGCGCATCGTGCTCGCCTGCACCGTCCTGGGCGTCCTGCTCGCCGGCGTCGCCTACGTCATCACGCCGGCGTCGTACCAGGCGACGTCGCAGGTGCTCGTCAGCCCGTTGCCCGTCGCGCTCTCTGCCACAGCCACCGGCGCGCAGTCGGTCACGGCCAAGGACGTCAGCATGGCGACGGAGGTCGGCCTCGCCACCTCGCCCGACGTCGCCGCTTCCGCCGCCACCGGGCTGAAGTACACCGGTAGTCCTAGCGACCTGCTCGCCCACGTCGACGTCCAGAACCCGACGGACTCCCTGCTTCTGCTGATCACCTACACCGCCTCGACGCCGGACGCGGCGGCCAAGGGAGCGAACGCATTCGCGCAGGCGTACTACGACGTCAGAGCTGGCGCCGTCGGTGACGCGAAGAACCTGCTTCTCGGTACGACCAAGACTCAGATCGACGACCTGACCAAGAGTGTCGGGATTCTGAACGGGAAGATCCAGACGGAGACCGGCGCCGCGCAGGACGCGGACAAGTTCACCCGCAATGCCCAGCTCGCCCAGATCGACTCCTTGGAGTCGCTGCAGAACAAGGTCCATCTGCTCGACCTCACGCCCGCGGTGGTGTCGAACGCGACCGCGCCGACGTCGCCGAGCGCCCCGAAGCGCAGCGTCTACCTGGTCATCGGCCTGCTGCTCGGCCTCCTGGTCGGCTGCCTGCTCGCCGCGCTGCGCGAGAGCCGCGACAAGACCGTGCACTCCTACGTCGACCTCGAGGGCATCACCGGCGAGCGCGTCCTGGGCCGCGTGCCCGGCCGCTCCTCGTCCGCCGAGGTGGACGAGTCCTACCGCCAGATCGCGGTGCACCTGCGCGCGAGCGCGCCCGAGGTCACCCCGCTCATGCTCGCGGTGATCGGTCCGCGCGACCAGGCCCTCTCGGCCGTCCCCGCGCTCGTGGCCCGCGGCGTCGCGGCCATCGGCTCGACCGTGCTCCTCGCGACCGTCGACCACAGCGGCGCGGCCCTCCCCGCCGGCCCCTCGGTGGTCACCACCGACCTCGGCCCCGAGGCGCAGTTCGCCGCGCGCAGCGCCGCGCCCGACCTCGGCCTGCTCGGCAAGTCGCCCAGCCAGGTGGTCGTGCTCGACGGCGTCAACATCGCCCAGGAGAGCACCGCGCTCGTCCTCGCCGAGGCAGCCGCGGGCGTCGTCGTCGCCGTCGCGCAGGACCGCACCAACCGCAGGGAGCTCGCCGCGCTCCTCGACACCCTGCGCCAGGTCGGTACGCCGGTGCTCGGCCTGGTGGTCGTCGAGAAGGGCGGCCGCACGACCTCCGCCCCGGCCAAGGAGTTAGAGGCCCAGCCGGTCTCGGTCGCCGCGGCGCTCGAGAGCAGCCGCGTGCCCACCGTCCGCTCCTGACGTGCGCATCCTGTTCGTGTGCTCCAGCGGGGGCCACCTCGCGCAGCTCACGGCGATCGACTCGTGGTGGCGGGAGCACGAGCGTCGCTGGGTCACCAACGACACTGCCGACGCCCGAGCCGCCCTCGACGGCGAGACGATCGCGTGGGGCCACTTCCCGACCACGCGCAACGTGCCCAACACGCTGCGGAACTTCGCCCTCGCGCGCAAGCTCCTGCGCGACTGGAAGCCCGACGTCGTCATGAGCACGGGCGCCGGGATCGCCTTGCCGTTCTTCGTGATCGGGCGGTTGATGGGTGTGCGCACGGTCTACCTCGAGGTCTACGACCGCATCGACAGCTCCACGCTCACCGGTCGCCTCGTGCAGCGGTGGACCGACGTCTTCATGGTCCAGTGGGAGCGTCAGCTCGAGAACTATCCCGAGGGCGCTGTCGTGGTCGGGCCGGTCTGGTGAGCAGCCCCGTCCGCGTCGTCGTGTCCGTCGGCACCGACCACCACCCCTTCGACCGCCTCATGGGCTGGCTCGAGACGTGGTACGCCGCCCAGGGCGACGGCGTCACGCTCTTCGTCCAGCACGGCTCGTCGCGCCTGCCCGGCACCGCCGACGGCGCAGTGCTCATGCCGCGCGAGGAGCTGCGCGCGCGCATGGGGGAGGCCGACGTCGTCGTGCTCCAGGCAGGGCCGGGCGGCATCATCGACGCGCTCGTCATGGGTCGTCGGCCGATCGTCGTACCGCGCCTGCCCGAGCTCGGCGAGATCGTCGACGGCCACCAGGTCGCGTTCGCCCGGCACCTCGCCGAGCAGGACCAGATCGACGTCGCCGAGGACGAGCCGGGCCTCGCGCGCCTGCTCGACGAGTCGGTGGCGTCGCCGGGCTCGCGGGTGCGCGAGCGCTACGTCGTGCGATCGGCGGAGACCGCGCGGCGCATCGGCGACATCGTCGAGCAGCTGGTCGCCTCCGGTGGGCGGGAGCTCCCGACGGAGGGCTGACGGCGTCGGACCCGCGCGCGGCTCGACGTTCGCGCCTGCGGACGGCTCACGCCGGGTCCGGCGTGTACGCCGCCGACCTCGGGGTAGTCGTCGCGGCATGCAGTCTGCAAGCGCGCTCACCGAGCGCGATCCCACCGTGCTCGGGCCCTACCTCCTGCTCGGGCGCGTCGCCGACGGCGGCATGGGCGTCGTCTACCTCGGCCGCCACGACGGTCGCGCCGACTCCCTCGTCGCGGTCAAGACGCTCAAGCCCCAGACGCCTGCCGAGCCGCTGTTCCGCTCCCGGCTCAGGCACGAGATCCGCGCGGCGCGCGCGCTGTCCGGCATCGGT
>DASSQW010000378.1:0-5161 GCA_035702165.1 Candidatus Nanopelagicales bacterium | reverse complement strand
CAGAGCGTGTTCGCGGCGTCGTACGTGGTGTCTGCGAAGGTCACCCACGGGGCGCCGATCATCACGGTGAAGCCGAACGCCGCCGCGCCCGAGGCCGCTCCCGCCGCGGGCGCGGTGGAGAACGTCACCGTCGCGTTCTCCGACCTGTCCAAGGCGCCGAAGGTCACCGGCGTCGAGCCGCGGGCCAAGTCGGGCCGCCCCGAGCTGACCGAGGCCGCGATCGTGGTCTCCGGCGGCCGCGGGGTGGGCGGGCCGGAGGGCTTCGCGACCATCGAGGCGCTGGCCGACGCGCTCGGCGCGGCCGTGGGCGCCTCGCGCGCGGCGACCGACGCGGGCTGGTACCCGCACGCGTTCCAGGTCGGGCAGACCGGCAAGACCGTGAGCCCGCAGCTCTACATCGCCAACGGCATCTCCGGCGCGATCCAGCACCGGGCCGGCATGCAGACCTCGAAGACGATCGTCGCGGTCAACAAGGACGCCGAGGCGCCCATCTTCGAGCTCGCCGACTTCGGCGTCGTGGGCGACCTGTTCAACGTCGTCCCGCAGCTCACCGAGGAAGTCACCAAGCGCAAGGGCTGAGCGCCCGCCCGTCGTCCCGGAGGGGGCGGACCCGCTTCGGGTCCGCCCCCTCCGGCGTCCCCGCCTAGACTGTCCGCGTGGCGGAGACACCGGTGTACCTCGACCACGCCGCGACGACGCCGATGCGCCCCGAGGCGCTCGAGGCCATGACCGCCGAGCTCGCCGAGGTGGGCAACCCGTCGTCGCTGCACGCGTCGGGCCGTCGCGCGCGGCGGGTCGTGGAGGAGTCGCGCGAGAGCATCGCCGCGGTCCTCGGTGCCAGCCCCGTCGACGTCGTCTTCACCTCGGGCGGCACCGAGGCCGACAACCTCGCCGTCAAGGGTCTCTACCGCGCGCGCCGGGCGGCGTCGTCGAACCGGTCGCGCGTGCTGTGCAGCGCGGTCGAGCACCACGCCGTCCTCGACGCCGTCGAGCACCTCGGCAAGTCCGAGGACGCCGACGTGCGCTGGCTCCCCGTCGACGCGCTCGGGCGCCTGGACCTCGACCGGTTCGCGGCCGAGCTCGACGAGGGCGGCGACGACGTCGCGCTCGTCACGGTGATGTGGGCCAACAACGAGGTCGGCACCCTGCAGCCGGTGGCCGAGGTCGCCGCGCTCTGCGCCGAGCGCGGCGTCCCGTTCCACAGCGACGCCGTCCAGGCCGTGGGCCACGTCCCGGTCGACGCCTCGGTGCCCACCGCGATCGCGCTCTCCGGCCACAAGGTGGGCGGACCGCACGGCGTCGGGGCGCTCGTGGCCCGCCGCGGCGTCGCGCTGGAGCCGCTCGTGCACGGCGGTGGGCAGGAGCGCGACGTCCGGTCGGGCACCCTCGACGCGCCGGCGATCGTCGGCCTGGCCGCGGCGATCGCTGCCTCGGACTCCGACCGCCCCGAGCGCACCGAGCGCGTGGCGGCGCTGCGCGACGAGCTCGTCCGCCGGGTGATGGCCGGGATCGACGGCGTCACCCGCAACGGCGACCCGGTCGCGTGCCTGCCGGGCATCGCGCACCTGTCGTTCGACGGCTGCGAGGGCGACGCGCTGCTGCTCCTGCTCGACGCCGCAGGCATCGAGTGCTCGCGCGGGTCGGCCTGCTCGGCGGGCGTCCCGCAGCCCAGCCACGTCCTGCTCGCGATGGGGCTCGACCCGATCACCGCGCGCTCGTCGCTGCGGTTCTCCCTGGGCCGCACGTCCCAGGAGCGCGATCTCGACCGGCTGCTCGAGGTGCTGCCCGGCGCCGTCGCTCGCGCCCGTCGCGCGGGCCGGCCGCGATGAAGGTCGTCGCCGCGCTCTCCGGAGGCGTCGACTCCGCCGTCGCCGCCGCGAGGGCCGTCGAGGTCGGGCACGACGTCACCGGTGTCCACCTCGCCCTCGCGCGCAACCCGCAGAGCCACCGCACCGGCGCGCGCGGCTGCTGCACGCTCGAGGACGCGCGCGACGCCCGCCGCGCCGCCGACGTCCTCGGCATCCCGTTCTACGTGTGGGACCTCTCCGAGCAGTTCGCCGACGACGTGATCGACGACTTCGTCGCGGAGTACGCGGCCGGGCGTACGCCGAACCCGTGCTTGCGCTGCAACGAGCGGATCAAGTTCAGCGCCGTCCTCGACAAGGCGCTCGCCCTCGGGTTCGACGCCGTGTGCACCGGCCACTACGCGCGCCTGGTCGACGGCCCCCAGGGGCGCGAGCTGCATCGGGCGGTCGACGTCGCCAAGGACCAGTCCTACGTGCTCGCGGTGCTCGACGGCGAGCAGCTGGCCGGCGCGATGTTCCCGCTCGGCGACACGGTCAAGCCCGACGTCCGCGCCGAGGCCGCGCGACGCGGGCTGCTGGTCGCCGACAAGCCCGACAGCCACGACATCTGCTTCATCCCCGACGGCGACACGGCGGGATTCCTCCAGCGGCAGCTGGGCTCCGCCCCGGGCGACATCGTCGACGCGACGAGCGGGGCGACGGTCGGCCACCACTCGGGCGCCTACGCCTTCACGGTCGGGCAGCGTCGGGGCCTCGGGCTCGGCGATCCGGCACCGGGCGGCGACCGGCGCTACGTCGTCGGCGTCGACATCGCCCGGTCCACGGTGCTGGTCGGTCCGCCCGTGCTCCTCGAGGTGGACACGGTCCTCGGGGAGCGGCCGCGCTGGTGCGGCCCGGCGCCCGACGGCCCCGTCGAGGGCACGGTTCAGCTGCGCGCGCACGGTGAGCCGGTCGCGGCGGTCGTCGAGCGCGTGGGCGACGGAGTCGAGGTGCGCCTGCGCGCGCGGGCGCGCGGCGTCGCGCCGGGTCAGGCGGTCGTCGTCTACGACGGCACGCGCGTCGTCGGCAGCGCGACGATCGCGCGCACGTCGCTGTCGGGGAGCCCGTCCTGACCACGCACCCGGACCTGCCGGCCGAGCAGGAGCATCTCGCCACCGCCTACGCGCGGCTCGACGACCTGCGCGCCCTGAGCCGTCGTCGTATGCAGGACGCGATGAACCAGGGCGGCGGTGGCACGCACCAGAACCGCTCCGAGCGCGACTCGTTCGTGAGCATGTACGCCGACCGCATCGCCGCCCTCGACGCCGTCGAGAACCGCCTGCTGTTCGGGCGCACCGACACCGACGACGGCCCGACCTGGATCGGTCGGCTCGGCCTCTCCGACCTCGACCAGCGGGTGCTGCAGATCGACTGGCGCGCACCGGCCGCCGCGGCGTTCTACCAGGCGACCGCCGCGAACCCGATGGGTCTCGTGCGCCGGCGTCACATCACGACCGAGGCGCGCCAGGTGCTGTCGCTGTCGGACGAGGTGTTCGATCCGGACGCCGTCGACCCGGCGACCGTCGACGGGAGCAGCGACAGCGCGCTGCTCTCGGCGCTGCGCGCGGTGCGCACCGGGCGCATGGGCGACATCGTCGCGACCATCCAGGCCGAGCAGGACCGCATCATCCGCGCGGACGTCAAGGGCGCCCTCGTCGTGCAGGGCGGACCGGGCACAGGCAAGACCGCTGTCGCGCTGCACCGCGCGGCGTACCTGCTCTACACGCACCGCGACCGCTACGAGCGCAGCGGCGTCCTCGTCGTCGGACCGACCGCCGTGTTCCTGAGGTACGTCGAGGAGGTGCTGCCGTCCCTGGGTGAGACCGGGGTGGTGCTCACCTCGATCGCGGAGCTCGTCCCGGGGGTCGTGGCGACGAGCCATGACCGCGGGGATGTCGCTCGGGTCAAGGGCTCCCGCGTGATGGCCGAGGTTCTCGCGAACGCCGTGGCGGCCCGGCGCCGGGTCCCGGCCAACGGAGTCACGTTCGTGGTCGACGGCGCGCGCGTGCATCTCTCGCCGTCGGTGATCCGGCGCGCCGGGCACGACGCGGTGCGCGACCACGAGACCCACAACGCCGCGCGGCCCTACGTGCTGACCCACCTGCTCAACCAGGCCGCGACCCGCCTGGCGCGCAAACGCGGCTTCGACCCCGGCGACTCCCTCGTGCGCGAGGACCTCCTCGCCGAGCTGCGCGAGGAGAGAGCCGTACGCCGCGAGCTCAACCTGCTGTGGATGCCGCTGACGCCGCAGCGCGTGCTCGTCGACCTGCACGCGAGTCCCGCGGCGCTGCGCGCAGCGGCCGACGGGCTGCTCGGCGCCGAGCAGCAGGCGCTGCTGCTGCGCGACGCGGCCACACCGTTCACCGTCGACGACGTACCGCTGCTCGACGAGCTCGCGGCTCTGGTGGGCGACGACCCGTCGGCGGCGCGCGCCGAGGCGGCGCGGCGCGAGGCGGAGGAGCGGCGTGCCGCCGCGTTCGCCGCGAGCGTGCTGGAGACGACCACCGACTCGTCGGACTCCGAGAGCATCGAGGGCTACTACCAGGCGATGGTGTCCGGCGAGCAGCTCGCGGGCCGCTTCGCCGAGGAGGGCCCGGCGCTGACCCTCGCCGAGCGCGCTGCCGGCGACCGCGAGTGGGCCTACGCGCACGTGGTCGTCGACGAGGCGCAGGAGCTGTCCGCGATGGCGTGGCGCGCGATCGCCCGCCGGTGCCCGTCGCGGTCGATGACCGTCGTCGGCGACCTCGCGCAGACCTCGAGCGAGGCCGGCGCCCACTCGTGGCGCGACGCGCTGGAGGAGGTCTCGCGCGGCGTCTGGCGCGTCGAGGAGCTCACCATCAACTACCGCACGCCGGCGCGCATCGCCGAGCTCGCGGACCGGGTGCTCGCTGCAATGCACCGCGACGTCACGCCGCCGCGCGCCGTGCGCGAGGGCGAGCACGATCCGGGTGACCACGTCGCGGGTGACGTCGTCGCGGCCGTGGTGGGGCTGGCTGCGGAGCTCTCGGCCGCCCCGGGCCGGAGCGTCGTCGTCGCGGTCGAGCCGCGGTGCCGGGCGCTCGTGGACGCTCTCGTCTCCGCCGGTGTCGACGCCGCGCTCGGGCCGCGCGGGCTCGACGTCGCGGTGGCGGTGATGAGCCCCACCGACGTGAAGGGCCTCGAGTTCGACAACGTGGTGCTCGTCGAACCGGCCGAGATCCGTGGGGCACCGACCGGTCTAGCCGACCTCTACGTCGCGCTCACCCGCGCGACCTCGCGCCTCGAGATCGTCCGGACCGGCGACCTCCCCTCCGAGATGCGCTGACCCCACCAGCTTC
>DASSQW010000377.1:0-12008 GCA_035702165.1 Candidatus Nanopelagicales bacterium | reverse complement strand
CCGCCGCGCTGCCCGGTACGCGGGTCGTCGCCGTCACGGTGCTGACGTCGATGTCGGAGGACGACCTCGCGGCGGTGGGTCTGCGCGGCCCCGCGCTCGATGCCGCGCGGCGTCTCGCCGTGCTCGCCGTCGGTGCCGGTGCCCGGGCGATCGTCTGCTCGCCGCAGGAGGTCGCCGCCATCCGCGCCGAGGTTCCCGACGACGTCGTCCTCATCACGCCGGGCGTGCGCCCGGCCGGAGCCGCGCTGGGGGACCAGCAGCGCGTCGCCACGCCCGAGCAGGCCGTTGCCGACGGCGCCGACCTCCTCGTCATCGGTCGCCCCATCACGGGCGCCGACGACGTCGCCGCCGCGGCAGCCCGGATCGCCGCCACGCTGGCCTGACGGAGCTCAGCTGTCGACGTCGACGGGCTGCTCGGCGGCCCGGTCCATCTCGCGCCACACGGGGAAGATGAACGGGCACAGCGTCGTCGCGAGGTAGACGCCGCCGAAGACCAGCAGCGCCACGGAGAGGCCGAGGGTCTGGACGGCGAGGCCGCCGAGCAGGCCGCCGACCGGGATGCCGGCCATCGCCACCGCGGCGAGCGCCCCGATCACGCGGGCCTGCAGGTGCCGCGGGATCCGCTCGTACTCCGTCGCGGCGAGCGCCGGGTTGATCGCGCCGACCGCGAGGCCCGCCACGAGCGAGACCGCGAGCACGGGCGGAAGCACGACGGCGAGCGCGAGGACGACGAACCGCGGCGCACCGCCGACCAGGAAGCCCCAGGCGAAGCTGCGCCGGCGCGGCAACCGCGGGCCGAGCCACGCGAAGACCGACGACCCGACCACGGCCCCGACGCCGAACACGCCGCCGATGAGGCCGAGGGCGAGCGGGGAGCCGAGCTCGTCGTGCACCCACACCGGGACCATGACCGCGCTGTAGGCCTGGTCGAGCAGGTTGGTCACCAGCACGAGGACGGCGATCGCCACGAGCATGCGGTCGCGCAGGAGGAACCCGAAGCCCTCGCGCAGCTCGTCGACGTAGGCGCGCACCCGACCGCCCTCGGCCGCAGGAGCATCCTCGGCCTCGCGCGTCGGCGGCTGCGACGTGCGCGGCACGAGCAGCCCGAGCAGGAGCGCGGCGATCAGGAACGATGCAGCGTCGACCAGCAGCACCGCCGGAGCCGAGGACACCGCGATGAGCACGCCCGCGAGCGGGACGCCGAGCATCCCCGCGGTGCGGTTCATGCCGTCGTGCAGACCGGTCGCGCGGGTCAGCGGCATGCCCGCCTCGTCCGCGAGCCCGGGGAGCAGGACGTACGTCGACGTCTCGAGCCCCCGTACCGCGCCGACCGCCGCGACCAGCACGACGAGCACGCCGAGGTGCAGCGATCCCGCGGCGTACAGCGCCGGGACCGCACCCACCAGTGCGGCTGCGGTGACTCCGGCGAGGATCGCCACCCGCCACGCTCCGAACCGGTCCACGACCGGGCCACCGAGCGCGAGCACGATCACGTAGGGCAGCGTCTCGGCGAACGCGACGACACCCGTCGTCGCCGCGGATCCCGTGGTGGTCAGGACGAACCAGGGGATCGCCACCATCGACATGCGCGTGCCCGTGGTCGACACGACCTCGGCGAGCAGGTAGGCCCACAGCGCGACGCGGCTGCGCCGGCTCGTGCGGGCCGGTGCTTCGACGACGGCGTTCATGAGCGCGGCTCCCGGGGAGCAGTGGGCATGATCTGCAGCTGCACCACGACGCGCTGGCATCCCTGCGGCAGCGGCACCTCGGGGTCGTAGGAGGGCAGGGCGTCGACGAGCGCGTGGATCTGCCGGTCGAGCACCGACGCCTGCTCGGGCGTGATCACGACCGACCAGTCGCTGGTGTCCGAGGCATCGGCCCACTCGGTGCCCAGCGTCTCGCGCAGCGCGGGCAGCCCGTCGGCGAAGCGCAGCAGCCGCTCGGCGTACGCGCCCGCGACGCTGCGCAGGTACTCGTCGACCAGCATCGTCGTCTCGACGTCGTCGCTCACGTTGTGCTCCAGGACCGTGGTGCGGTGCGCCGCGCGCCACCACCGCTCGCGGCGGCTGGCGCGCGGGGCGTCGTCCTCCACGACGAAGCCGTACGCCGCGAGCTGGCGCAGGTGGTAGCTGGTGACGCCGCTGGACTCACCGAGCTCGGCCGCGAGCGCGGTGGCGGTGCTCGGACCGCCCTCGCGCAGCCGACCGAGCACCTTGAGGCGGACGGGGTGCGCCAGGCCGCGCAGCGAGCGGGCGTCGAGGGTGACGCGGGAGGGGTCGGACGGACTCATGACGCCGACGCTACACCGCAAAGAACTCTTTGCAAAGAAGTCTCTGCAATCTGTCCTCCACGACCTCTGCGCGCCGGACCGGGCCTCCCCGTCGGGGGGACCGAGGGGAGCTCCGCGCCAGCCACGGGCGACCCCGGCAGGTGCCGCGGGTCGTCGGAGGTTGGAGCCGCACCGAGGGGGTAGGGGGGAGGCCCGAAACCCGTGTCGAGAATCAGGTGCCCGGTGCAGCCGCGAGACCGACCTGTCACCCGCCTGCTCCTGGCCCACCGCACCGCCGAGCCCGACGCGCTCGTGGCCACCCTCGCCACGGCGCTGGAGGGGATCGGCGGCCGCGACGTGGCCCTCCTCGTCATCGACTACGCGCACCTCGTGCTGACCGCCCACGCGGCCGTGCTGCGGCCGGGAGCCGAACCGGCGATGGAGGCCTCCCTCGACGGGTCCCTGGCGGGCCGCGCGTTCACGTCGTCGACCGTCGTGGCGGTCGAGCACGAGGACGGGTGGCACGTCTGGGTGCCGGTGACCGAGCAGTCCAACCGCCTCGGCGTCATCTCGGTGACCCTGCCGCGCTGGGACGACGAGACGGAGCTCCTGGTCACCGAGCTCGGGCTCGCCGCGGCGCCGCTGCTCGTCGCCGCGGCCCAGAGCACGGACCTGCTGCACCTGCTGCGGCGGCGGCGCGAGATGGACCTCGCTGCGGAGATGCAGTGGTCGCTGCTGCCGCCGTTGTCGTTCTCCGCCGGCGGGATGACCGTCGCCGGGCTCCTGGAGCCTGCCTACGAGGTCGGCGGCGACTTCTTCGACTACGCCTTCAACTCCGGGGTCCTCGACCTCGCGATCATGGACAGCGTCGGCCACGGCCTGGGCAGCGCCGTGCTGGCCTCGCTCCTCGTCGGGGCCTATCGCCACGGTCGTCGTGCCGGCGACGATCTCGCGCGGCTCGCGGTGCGGATCGACGAGGCAGCCGTCGCCTTCCCCGGGGATCCGGTCTTCGCCACCGCGATCCTCAGCCGTCTGGACAACGTCGCCGGGACCTTCGACTGGTTCAGCTGCGGCCACCCGCACCCGCTGGTGATCCACGACGGGACGGTCCTCGCGGAGGAGCGGGTGGTCCCACGCCTGCCGCTCGGCCTCGGCGGATACGGCTCCCGGACCGGCGAGGTGAAGCGCGTCCAGCTCCAGCCCGGCGACGGCGTGCTGCTGTACACCGACGGCGTCACCGAGTGCCGCATGCCCGACGGCAGCCTGTTCGGGGAGGAGCGGCTCCGCGACCTGTTCGCGCGCGAGCACGCCGCCGGGTCGTCGCCGCACGAGGTCGTGCGACGTCTCGTGCGGACGGCCATCGAGCACTCCGACGTCGGGCTGCGCGACGACGCGACGCTGGTCTACGTCCGCTGGGAGGGTTCGGCATCCGTGCCCGACGATGTCGAGGCCCGGCGCACGAGCGGGGCGGCATCGGCCGTCGCGCGAGCCGACGCGCGGTGACCCGCCGACGTGCTCACACGACCGTCACGAGGTCCGCGCCGACCTCGTCGGCCACCCAGCGGCCGTACGCCGTGCGCTCCTCGTCGGTCGGCGCGGGGATCGCCCGGGCGGCCGCCCGCACGCCGTGCGGCCGGAACCCGATGACCTTCACCGGCACGCCCGGTGCGTGGTCGGCGAGATAGAGCCCGGTGCGCCGCAGCAGGTGCTCCTCGTCGTTGTGGCCGGGGACGACGAGCAGCCGCACCTCGGCGAGCCGGTCCTCGCGCACGAGGCGGTCCAGGCTCGCGAGCACCTGGTCGTTGGGCGAGCCGGTGAGCTCGACGTGGGTGGCGACGTCCAGGGACTTGAGGTCGAGCATCACGCCGTCGGTCACCGGCAGCAGCAGGTCCCACACGGCCGCCGACGCGCAGCCGTTGCTGTCGACGTAGCGGGTCAGCCGCGCCGTGCGCGGGTCGTCGCGCAGCGAGGTGAAGAGCGCCGCGACGAACGGGGCCTGCAGGGTGGCCTCGCCGCCCGAGACGGTCACCCCCGAGAGGAAGTGCGCGAGCCGCGCGACGTCGTCGACGATCTCCTCGACCGTGACGACGCGCGCCCGCGGCGTGCTCACCGGCATCGTGTGCGGGTTGTGGCAGGCCAGGCAGTCGAGGTTGCAGCCCTGCAGGAAGACGGCGTAGCGGTTGCCGGGTCCGTCGACCCACGAGAAGCGGACGACGTCGGCGAGCAGCCCGGTCGGGGCCGCGGTCTCAGCCACCGACGCGCGGCGCGGACTCGGCGCTGACGACCCGCTTCACGACGCGGTCGGTCACGTGGCTGTTGGCCACGGCGCCCGCAGCGAGCACGTCGCTGCCGTGCCGGGCGGTGCCCGTCGCCTCCAGCTTCGCGAGGTCGGACTTGCGCACGAGGTAGCCGGTGATCCGGATGAAGTCGTTGCTGTCGAGGTTGAACGTGACGTCGCGCATCCCGCTCGCGAGGGCTCCGCGCACGACGTCGACGACCGCCTGCGGGTTGCGGACCGCGGTGTCGTCGAAGTGCACGATGTCGCTGACGCCGGACGCGAAGAACCGGTGGTTCGGTGCGACGGCGAGCAGGTGCTCGAGCAGCGACGGCTCCTCGCCGATCGGGATGCGGCTCCCGGCGGTGACGCCGAGATCGCTGTCGATCCCGCTCTGCGAGTGCAGGAACGCACGCCCGGAACTGCCTGTGCAGTACGGCATCTCGGTCCCCGCCACCAGCTCGGCAACACGCTCGACGATGCGCCACCCGAGCGCCGTGGCATCGGGATCGGTGCCGTAGCGGCCTGTGCCGCCGCTGTGCTCGACCAGCGTGTTCACCGCCTCGGCCAGGCCGTAGATGCCGAACATGGCCGACATCCGGTCGAGCGACACGAGACCCTCGTCGACGAGCCAGGTGTGATCGAAGAACCGCGCCTGCTCCACCAGGGACCGGATGCGTGCGGCCATCAGCTCGGCGTTGAGCGCGACGTGCGCGGGGAGCGTCGTCGCCAGCCACTCCTCGGTGCTGCCGTCGTGGCGCGCCACCGACTCGGCGAGGTTGAGCCGCACCAGGGTGTGGGAGCCGCCGCCCACCTTCAGCGAGTTGTAGCAGGAGACGACGCCGTAGTCGGGTCCGAGGTCGGCGCACATCATCGCGTGGTTGACGAAGTGCGGCTTTCCGCACGCGAAGACCGTCTGCACCGCGTCGAGGACCAACGAGTCCGGTGTGCGCTCGGCGTCGACGCGCAGCGTCAGGTTCGGCACCGTCTGCATCAGCTCGCGCTCGAGCGCCAGGACGGTGCGCCCGACGCGCGTGTCGTCGGGGCCGAGGTTGGCGTGCGTGAACGCGTCGGGCAGCGAGCGGTCGATGGTGACCCACATCAGCTTCAGCAGCTTGCGGAGCTCGTCGTCGCCGACGCCCTCGGCGTACGGCTCGAGGAGGCGGTCGACGTCGCCGAGGTAGACGGGGTAGCCCGTGATGGACGGCACCTGCGAGTACATCGACAGCAGGAACGCGATCGCCTCGTGCAGGTCGGTCGGCGCCGGCAGGTCGAGGAACGCCGACCCCTGCCGCAGGGCGCGCGCGTAGTCGGGGAGCAGGTAGCGAGGCCGGTACGGCGCGTGCCCCTCGGCGAGGTCGCACAGCAGCCCGGTCGCGAGGGCGTCGGCGCACGCGGCGGAGACCGCCGGCGGCTCGAGCGCCTCCTCGGCCAGGCCGGCGAGCGCCTGGACGCGCTGGCGGTAGGTGAGCGCGGGGCTGTCGACGAGCGCGCGGGCGCGCCCGGTGAGCTCGGTCATCTCCACGGCCCGAACGTACGCCCGGACGCACCCTCGATGCCCGCCCCAGGACCGTGCCGCGGCACGCGTGAGCAACGCCTCACCAGACCCCGGGAGACGGGTCGTCCCAGGTCAGCGACCGTCCGAGGCGCGCTCCGGCGGTTGACGCGCCCCGACGGCTCGCTAGGGTCGGGAGCGCACGACCAGCCCGGGGGATCCCGGCCCGCCAGCACCCGGGTCGTCTCCCCACCACCAGCCCGAGAGGAACCGCCGTGGCCCTGCCGCCCCTGACTCCCGAGCAGCGCGCCGCCGCGCTGGAGAAGGCCGCCGAGGCTCGCCGGATCCGCGCCGAGGTGAAGAACCGGCTCAAGCGTTCGGGCGCCTCGATCGGCGAGGTCATCGCCCAGGGCCAGACCGACGACATCATCGGCAAGATGAAGGTCTCCGCGCTGCTCGAGTCGATGCCCGGAGTGGGCAAGGTGCGCGCCGCGGAGATCATGGAGCGGCTGCAGATCGCCGAGAACCGCCGCGTGCGCGGGCTGGGCACGCACCAGATCGCCGCGCTCGAGAAGGAGTTCTCCGCCTGAACGCGCGACTGACCGTGCTGTCGGGCCCCTCGGGGGTCGGCAAGAGCACCGTGGTCGCCGAGGTGCGGCGCACCCACCCCGAGGTGTGGGTCTCGGTGTCCGCCACCACCCGCCGGCCCCGCCCCGGCGAGACGCACGGCTCCACCTACTTCTTCGTCGACCATGCCGGTTTCGCGTCCATGGTCGAGCGCGGCGAGCTGCTGGAGTACGCCGAGTTCGCGGGCAACTTCTACGGCACCCCGCGCGCTCCCGTTCTCGAACGCCTCGAGGCCGGCGCCCCGGTGCTGCTCGAGATCGAGCTGCAGGGCGCGCGCCAGGTACGGGCGTCGCTGCCCGAGGCGCTGCTGGTGTTCCTGGCCCCGCCGTCGTGGGACGAGCTGGTCCGGCGCCTCGTCGGCCGGGGGACCGAGGCGGCCGAGGTCATCGCCCGGCGGCTGGAGACCGCGCAGGTGGAGCTGGCCGCCGAGTCCGAGTTCGACGCGACCGTGGTCAACGCGTCGGTCGAGGGGGCCGCCCGGGACTTGGTATCCTTGATGGGCCTGTCGGCGTCCGATCAGCGGTGATCCTTCCAGGGTCCGCCACGTCCCGGACCGCCGGCACCGCGCGGGCATCCGCCCGCACCCCGAGATCCACGAGGAAAGGCGCCCGCGTGTCCGGCACCTCCGCTGCCCCTGAAGGCATCACCAACCCGCCGATCGACGAGCTTCTCGAGGCCACCGACTCGAAGTACTCGCTCGTGATTTACGCGTCCAAGCGCGCCCGTCAGATCAACGCCTACTACTCCCAGCTCGGCGAGGGCCTGCTCGAGTACGTCGGCCCGCTCGTGGAGACGCACGTGCAGGAGAAGCCGCTGTCGATCGCGCTGCGCGAGATCAACGCCGGCCTCCTCACGGCCGAGGCGTTCGACCCCGAGGCCGAGCAGGTCTCGTCGTTCTCCGCCGAGTGACGCTCCGTCCTTGACCGACGCCGATCCCGTCGTCGCCGCCCGCACCCGCGTGGTGCTGGGCGTCGGTGGCGGGATCGCTGCGTACAAGGCCGCCGAGCTGCTCCGCCTGTTCAGCGAGAGCGGCCACGACGTCACCGTCGTCCCCACGCGTGCCGCGCTGAAGTTCGTGGGCGCCCCGACGTGGGAGGCGCTGTCGGGCAAGCCGGTGACCGCCGAGGTGTGGGACGACGTCGCCGACGTCCCGCACGTACGCCTGGGCCAGCAGGCCGATCTCGTGGTCGTCGCCCCGGCCACCGCCGACCTGCTCGCGCGTGCCGCCGCCGGTCTCGCCGACGATCTGCTCGCCAACGTCCTGCTCACCGCGCGCTGCCCGGTCGTGATGGCACCGGCGATGCACACCGAGATGTGGGACCACCCCGCGACCCGCGCCAACGTCGCGACGCTGCGCGAGCGCGGCGTGCTGGTCCTCGATCCGGCCGTCGGGCGGCTCACCGGCTCGGACTCCGGTCCCGGACGACTGCCGGAGCCGGCGCGGATCTTCGAGGCCTGCCAGGCCGTGCTGTCCCATCGGCACGGCGACGGCGACCTCGCCGGGCGCACCGTCGTGGTGTCCGCGGGTGGCACGCGCGAGCACCTCGACCCGGTGCGGTTCCTCGGCAACCGCAGCAGCGGCAAGCAGGGCTACGCCCTCGCGGCCGCCGCGGTCGCCCGCGGCGCGCAGGTCGTGCTCGTCTCCGCCAACGTCGCACTGCCCGACCCCGCCGGCGTCACCGTCGTCCGGGTCCGCTCCGCCGAGGACGTGCGGCGCGCGGTGCTCGAGTCCTCGCGCGAGGCCGACGCCGTCGTGATGGCCGCTGCGGTCGCCGACTTCCGTCCGGCGAGCGCGGTCGAGCACAAGATCAAGAAGGACGACAGCGGCGGCGTACCCGAGCCGATCGTCCTCGAGCGCACGGCCGACGTCCTCGCCGAGGTGGTCGCGCGGCGCGACTCCGACCGTCTCGAGCAGATCGTGGTCGGATTCGCCGCCGAGACGGGCGACGCCGGGAGCAGCGTGCTCGACCACGGACGGGCGAAGCTCGCGCGCAAGCGCTGCGACCTGCTCGTGGTCAACGAGGTCAGCGACTCCCAGGGGTTCGAGGTCGACCACAACGAGGCCGTCATCCTCGGCGCCGACGGCAGCTCGACGGTCGTCCCGCGCGCCTCGAAGCAGGCCGTGGCCGACGCCGTCTGGGACGCTGTCGTCCCCCTCCTGCACACCTGATCGCGCCGCCTGACCACCCGGGGCGGCGCGCCCGAGTCGCTCGCCGTGACGGCCGGTAAGGTACGACGGACAGCCGTCCGCACCATCCCTGGGAGCACGCACCGTGGCCCGTCGCCTGTTCACCTCCGAGTCGGTCACCGAGGGGCACCCGGACAAGATCGCTGACCAGATCAGCGACACGATCCTGGATGCCATGCTCAAGGAGGACCCGCGCAGCCGGGTCGCCGTCGAGACGCTCATCACCACGGGCCAGGTGCACGTCGCCGGCGAGGTCACCACCTCGGGCTGGGTCGACATCCCGGGCCTGGTGCGCGAGAAGATCCTCGAGATCGGCTACGACAGCAGCAAGAAGGGCTTCGACGGTGCGTCGTGCGGCGTCAGCGTGTCGATCGGTGCGCAGAGCCCGGACATCGCGCAGGGCGTCGACGACGCGCTCGAGGAGCGCGAGGGCGAGTCGGCCGACGAGCTCGACCGCCAGGGCGCGGGAGACCAGGGCCTGATGTTCGGCTATGCGTGCGACGACACCCCCGAGCTCATGCCGCTCCCGATCCACCTCGCGCACAATCTCGCGCGCCGCCTCGCGCACGTCCGCAAGGAGGGCCAGATCCCCTACCTGCGTCCCGACGGCAAGACCCAGGTCACCATCGAGTACGACGACGACGACCGTGCGGTGCGCCTCGACACGATCGTCGTGTCGACCCAGCACGCGGCCGACATCGACCTGGCGACGCTGCTCGCTCCCGACGTCGAGGAGCTCGTGGTCCGTCCTGAGCTCGCCGACCTCACCATCGACACCGAGGGCTTCCGCCTGCTGGTCAACCCGACCGGCCGCTTCGAGATCGGCGGCCCTATGGGCGACGCCGGACTCACCGGTCGCAAGATCATCGTCGACACCTACGGCGGCATGGCCCGCCACGGCGGCGGCGCGTTCTCGGGCAAGGACCCGTCGAAGGTCGACCGGTCGGCGGCGTACGCGATGCGCTGGGTGGCGAAGAACGTGGTGGCCGCGGGCCTCGCGCGCCGTTGCGAGGTGCAGGTCGCGTACGCGATCGGCAAGGCGCAGCCGGTCGGCGTGTTCGTCGAGACGTTCGGCACCGGCGTGAAGGCCGACAGCGAGATCCAGTCCGCGGTGCTCGAGGTCTTCGACCTGCGCCCGGCCGCGATCATCCGCGACCTCGACCTGCTGCGGCCGATCTACGCGCAGACCGCGGCCTACGGCCACTTCGGCCGCGGCGTGCCGGACTTCTCCTGGGAGCGCACCGACCGCGCCGAGGCGCTGCGCGCCGCTGCCGGTCTCTGACCCAGCACCGACCCGAGACGAGGCGTCCGATGGCTCCGACCGAGCTGCGGACGCCTCGTCTGCTGCTGCGGGCCTGGCGCGACTCCGACCGCGAGCCGTTCGCGGCGCTCAACGCCGACCCGCGGGTGATGCGGTGGTTCCCCTCGATCCAGGACCGCGCCTCGTCCGACGCCGGGGTCGATCGCTTCGCCGCGCTGCACGAGGAGCTCGGCTACACCGGCTGGGCCGTCGAGGTCCTCGAGTCCGACCGCGGCCCCGCGCCGTTCGTCGGGTTCGTCGGCCTCGTGCCGCCCGCGTGGCCGGCACCCTTCGCGCACGTCGAGCCGTTCGTGGAGATCGGCTGGCGGCTGTCCGCCGACTGGTGGGGCCTGGGCATCGCGACCGAGGCCGCGGCCGCATCGTTGCGGTTCGGGTTCGAGCAGGCCGGTCTCACCGAGATCGTGTCGTTCACCGTGCCGCCGAACCTGCCCTCGCAGGCGGTGATGCAGCGCATCGGGATGCGTTACGACGGCGTCTTCCACCACCCGCGGGCCGCGGCCGACGCCTGGTGGGGGCCGCACGTCCTCTACCGGGTCGACGTGGAGGCCGCACGCGCGGCGGGGGACCCGTCCGGTAGAACTCACCCGTGACCTCACCCGACGCCGGCGAGCAGCTCGCGCTCGTCGCGTCGAAGGTGCGGCGTACGAGGACCAAGCCGCCGCCCGGCCCCGCCGAGGTCGATCCCGTCGCGCGCGTCGTGGTCGACCTCCCCCTCGCGCACCTCGACCGCGCGTTCGACTACGTCGTCCCCGAGCCGCTGTCGGCGGCGGCGCAGCCCGGCACCCGGGTGCGCGTGCGGTTCTCGGGCAAGCTCGTCGACGGCTGGGTCGTCGAGCGCACGGCGGCCTCCTCGCACAGCGGCCGGCTCGAGCGGCTCGCCAAGGTCGTGAGCCCCGATCCCGTGCTGGCGCCGCAGATCCTGGGCCTCGCGAGGGCGGTCGCCGACCGGTGGGCCGGCACGCTCGCCGACGTGCTCCGCGCTGCGGTGCCCCCGCGCCACGCCGCGACCGAGGCCGCGGTCGACTCCCTGCCCGAGCCCGAGGCGGCGCCGGTCGCGCGGCCGCGCGACGCCGGGCCGTGGTCGGCGTACGCCGGCGGCACCGCGCTCCTCGCCCGGATCGGGGACGCCGGTGCTGCGTTCGCGTCCGACGAGCCGGGACCGCGCGCGGTCTGGACCGCGGGGCCCGGCGAGGACCCGGCCGCTGCGGTGGCGCTGCTGGCGCAGGCGGCGGCGGCCGCCGGGCGCGGCGTGCTCGTCGTCGCACCCGACGCCCGTGACGTCCGGCGGCTCGACGAGGCCCTGACGGCGCGGCTGGGAGCGGGCCGGCACCGCGTGCTCACGGCCGACCTCGGTCCCGCCGCCCGCTATCGGGCCTACCTCGAGATCCGTCGTGGCCGCGTCGGCGTGGTCGTGGGCACCCGCGCTGCGGTGTTCGCGCCGGTGCGCGACCTCGGACTCGTCGTCCTCTGGGACGACGGCGACGACAGCCTCGCCGACCCGCACGCCCCGTACTGGCACGCGCGCGAGGTGCTGGTGCTGCGCTCGGTCCAGACCGGCGCCGCGTTCGTCGCAGGGTCCGCCTCGCGCTCGGTCGAGGCGCAGGCCCTGGTGGCGTCGGGCTGGGCGCGCGAGGTGGTGCTGCCGCGCACCGAGCACCGCCGTCGGCGGCCGCGGGTCATCACCTCCGGCTCCGACGCCGACCTCGCGCGCGACGAGGCCGCGCGCAGCGCGCGACTGCCCGGTGCCGCGTGGCAGGCGGCGCAGGCGGCCCTCGCGCGCGGGCCGGTCCTCGTCCAGGTGCCGCGGCGCGGCTACGTCCCGGTGCTCGCGTG
>DASSQW010000376.1:0-6438 GCA_035702165.1 Candidatus Nanopelagicales bacterium | reverse complement strand
GTGCTGCGTGTGCAACGCCCCTCCGTCCGGGTGTTGGCTGGGATCCGAGCAGCGGAGGTCTTCATGTCGCACACGTCGGACGTCGGATCTCCCGTGGTCGGCCCCGCCTCCCGGGATCTCGCGTCGAGCCGCGGGGTTGCGATCGCGGTGATCTGGGTGTGCACGGCGCTGGCGGCGGTCTTCGCGCCGGACATGGTCACCGGGTCCGCGCACGAGCACCTGCCCATGGCAGCGATCACCGGCTGGATCTGGGCGATCATCGCCACCGGATACGTCCTCATGGCCGCGCGCGGCGGACCGGGCAGTCGGTCCTTGGTCGTCGGGACGACCGTTACGTGGGTGATCGTCGCGCTGGCCGTGATCTTCGGTCCGGTGATGGTCACCGGCACCGACCCCACCACCATCCCGTTGACGGTGCTCCTCGCGCCCGTGGCGGGCGCCGTGGTCACCGGCTTCCTGGCGCTGGCGAGCGCGAACGCGCGTACCGCCACCGATCGTTGACGACCTGACGTCCGAGCCGGCGTTGCGGCCCGGTCGTCGCGTCGGTGTGCTCATCGGCTCGGCGTCGTCGCGCGGCGCGACACCCGCTCGAGCGCGGGGAAGGGCGGGCGCCCGGCGTCCGGCTCCGTTAGCGTCGCCGGAGCCGGCCGCGCGGAACAGGAGCGGGGCGGCGACGGTAACGGCGCGCGCGAGCGGCCGGAGCGACGCAGAGCAGGGAGAGATCGTGCCGGTCCAGGTGCAGGGAGTCGTGGCGCGCGCCCAGGGTGCGCCGGTGAGCCTCGAGACGATCGTCGTGCCAGAGCCCGGCCCGGGCGAGGCGCGCGTGAAGGTGCTCGCGTGCGGCGTCTGCCACACCGACCTGCACTACCGCGAGGGCGGCATCAACGACGAGTTCCCGTTCCTGCTCGGCCACGAGGCGGCCGGCGTCGTCGAGTCCGTGGGTCCGGACGTCACCGACGTCGCGCCCGGCGACTACGTGATCCTCAACTGGCGCGCGGTGTGCGGCACCTGCCGCGCCTGCCTGCGCGGGCGGCCGTGGTACTGCTTCTCCACGCACAATGCGACGCAGCGGATGACGCTGCTCGACGGCACCGAGCTCTCCCCGGCGCTGGGGATCGGGGCGTTCGCGGAGATGACGCTCGTGGCGGCGGGGCAGTGCACCAAGGTCGACCCGGCCGCGCCGCCGGAGGTCGCGGGCCTGCTCGGCTGCGGGGTGATGGCGGGGCTCGGCGCGGCCATCAACACCGGCGGCGTGACGCGCGGCGACACCGTCGCGGTCATCGGCTGCGGCGGCGTCGGCGATGCGGCGATCGCGGGTGCGAAGCTCGCCGGCGCCCGCACGATCGTCGCGGTCGACATCGACGACCGGAAGCTGGAGAAGGCCACGCACTTCGGTGCCACTCACACCGTGAACTCGCGCACCACGGACGCCGTCGAGGCGATCCGCGAGGCCACCGGCGGCTTCGGCGCCGACGTCGTCATCGAGGCGATCGGTCGCCCTGAGACCTACGAGCAGGCGTTCTTCGCCCGTGACCTGGCCGGCACCGTGGTGCTCGTCGGCGTACCGACCCCGGACATGCGCATCGACATGCCGCTCCTCGAGTTCTTCGGCCGCGGCGGCGCGCTCAAGTCCAGCTGGTACGGCGACTGCCTGCCCAGCCGCGACTTCCCGATGCTCATCGACCTCTACCTGCAGGGCCGCCTCCCGCTGCAGGACTTCGTGTCCGAGACGATCGGCATCGGCGACGTCGAGGCCGCCTTCGAGAAGATGCACCACGGCGAGGTGCTCCGCTCCGTCGTCCTCTTCGACGCATGACGGCCCGCGTCGACCGCGTCGTCACGAGCGGCGTGTTCAGCCTCGACGGCCAGGACTTCGACGTCGACAACAACGTCTGGCTCGTCGGCGACGACGCGCAGGTCGTGATCGTCGACGCGGCGCACGAGCCGCAGAAGATCCTCGACGCCGTCGGCGGCCGCCAGGCGGTCGCGATCGTGTGCACGCACGCGCACAACGACCACGTCAACGCCGTGCAGGAGCTGATGGCTGCCACGGGTGCTCCCGTCCGCCTGCACCCGGACGACGCGATGCTCTGGGAGGTCGTGAACGCGGGCGTCGCCTTCGAGCCGCTGCACGACGGCGAGCGCATCGGCGTCGCCGGCATCGACCTTCAGGTGATCCACACGCCCGGCCACTCGCCGGGCGGCGTGTGCCTGTGGTCGGCCGACCTCGGTGTGCTCCTGTCGGGCGACACGTTGTTCCACGGCGGTCCCGGTGCGACCGGGCGCTCCTTCAGCGACTTCCCGACGATCCTCGACAGCATCCGCGAGCGGCTGCTCACGCTGCCGCCGGCCACCCGCGTGCTCACGGGCCACGGCGACGAGACGGTCCTCGGCGCCGAGGCCGGCGACTACGACGCGTGGGTCGCGCGCGGGCACTGAGCTCGCCTACGTCGCTAGGCTGCGCGACGTGGACATCGTGTACAAGCTCGTCCTGGTCCTGCACTTCATCGGCGTCGCCATGGTGCTCGGCGGCTTCTTCGCCCAGATGGGCAGCAAGCCGCCCGTCGTGACGCACTGGGTGCGCGACGGCGCGTTCACCCAGATCATCACGGGGTTCGCCCTCGTAGGGATCGCGCCGAACCTCGAGGGCGGCGAGCCGTTCGACAACGCAGCCGTCGGCGTGAAGCTGGCTGTCGCGGTGATCATCGCGGCGCTGGCCCTCTTCGGCATGCGCCAGGAGCCGGAGAAGCAGCGGCCCTACTGGTTGGCCTGCGGCATCCTCGCGCTCGTGAACATCGTCGTCGCCGTGTTCTGGGTCGCCGCGTAACCACCGACGAGATGCGCCCGCGCCCGGGGAGGGCGGAGGCTCAGCACGCCTCGACGGGGTGACGAGCCTCAGACCGGGATCGACACCACGAAGAAGCCCTCGGCCAGCCGGCCCTCGCCGAAGCCGGCGATGCCGCCGGCCCGCGACGCCCAGCCGCGGATGAAGCCCTCGAGGTCCTCCATGTGCGCGGTCTGCGAGTCGTGCGCGGTGAGCGCGGCGATCTTGCGCGCGAAGACGTCGGTGATGTCGACGTAGTGCGTGAGGTTCGGGTGGGCCATCACCCAGACCTCGGGCACCGACCAGGCGTCGAGGCCCTCGTCGTCGAGAAGCGACGGGTGGGCGAAGGGGTTGCGGGCGTCCGGGTAGACGGCCTGCATGGCGGCCTCGCCCGACGCCGTGTGGTCGGGGTGCGACGCCGGGATGCGCTCCCAGTTGCGCTCGGGCGACTGCACGAGCATCCGCTGCGGACGCACCTGGCGGATCACCCGCGAGAGGTCGCGGCGCAGGCCGTGGGTCACGGTGAGCTCGCCGTCGCGGTAGCCGAGGAAGCGGACGTCGGTGACGCCGACCTCCTTCGCGGCCGCGATCTGCTCGGCGCGGCGGATCGAGGGGATCTCCGAGCGCGGGACGGCAGGATCGAAACCGCCGGCGTCGCCGTCGGTGATGACGCAGTAGGTCACCTCGATGCCGGCCGCCGTCCAGGTCGCGATGGTCCCCGCAGCGCCGAAGTCGACGTCGTCGGGATGGGCGGTCACGACCAGGACGCGCGAGACGTCGGTGTCGTCGAGCATGCGGGCTCCTCGCGTCGTCCGGACTCCGGTCGGTCCGGCCAGGCTCTTGCGGGCTGTGCGGGTGATGGCGAGGGTCATCGTACGTTTCCGGCGAAAGTGCCGGACCACCGCTGCCGATGCAGTCGAGGTGATGGCTCTGCGCACCGGACGTCCCCGTCGGACCTCGATCGCGGCCGCGGCAGCGCTCCTGGCCGGTGCGCTGCCGCTGCTCGCACTCGCGCCCTCGGCGGACGCGGTGGTCCCGCGGACCCCGGTGTTCGCGACCCCCGAGATCGACGCGTTCGCGCAGTACGACGGCCAGACGCTGTGCTCGCCCGCGGCGAAGGCCGGCACGCGCAAGCTCGCGAACCTGCTCCTCGCGACCTACGGGAGCGCCTCCATCGGGATCTCGCGGCCGTGCTCCGACGGTGGCACGAGCGAGCACAAGGAGGGCCGGGCGCTGGACTGGATGCAGAGCGTCCGGATCGCGTCGCAGAAGGCGAAGGTCGACGCCTTCCTCGGCTGGCTGCTCAAGCCCGGCGCCGACGGGAAGCCCGCGGAGATGGCCCGGCGCCTCGGCGTCATGTACATCGGCTGGAACAACATGATGTGGCGCGCCTACGGCTCGACCCCGGGCTGGGGCGACCTCAAGGGCTGCAGCACCACCGCGTCGATGAGGACCACGGCGTACGACACCACCTGCCACCGCAACCACGTGCACCTGTCGCTGTCGTGGGACGGCGCCGCCGGACTGACCTCGTTCTGGACCGGCAAGCCGCTGGCGCCGACGTGCCGGGCTCCGTACGGCGCGGCCACGACTCTCGTCGGGCAGGGCACCGACCTCGTGCCGGTCGAGCCGGTCCGCGTCCTCGACACGCTCAAGGGCACCGGCCTCGAGTCGTCGTGCCGTCTCGGCGCGCCGCCGTCCTGGGACCAGACCCGGGGCGACGTCGTCGTGCCCGTCACGGGGGTCGGCTCGGTCCCGGCCGACGGCGTCGCGGCCGTCGCGATCCGGGTCACGGCGTACCGCACCAGCGGCATCGCGCCCACCGTCTACGCACGCTCGGTCGGGTCGTCCGCGTCCCGTGCCGTGGTCACCTCGCTCTCGTCGGCGACGTACGGCGGGGCCACGGTCGTGCCGGTCGCCTCGGACGGCACGATCCGCCTGTGGGTCGACCGGGCCGGCGCCGACGTGCTCGTCGACGTGGTCGGCTACGTGCCGCTCGCGGCGTCGGCCGCAGCGGTCGCCGGTACGGGCGTCACGCACGTGACCCGTCCCGTCCTCCTCTACGACGCGCTCACGACGCCGCTCGCGCCGGGGGAGACCCGCACCGTGCACCTCGCCGGCGTCGGCCCGCTGCCCGCTGACGGCCTCACCGGCGCGGCGCTGACCCTGGTGTCGGCGAGGACCGCGACCTCGGGGCTGGTCGGCGTGCTCACCCCGAGCCTGCGCACCTACACCGGGTTCCTGCGCAGCTCGACCACGCTGACGACAGCGACGCAGGTGCTCACCCCGGTGATCGGTGGCGACGTCGTGCTGCGCAACGCGGGCACGTCCCCGGCACCCGTTCGGCTGCTGCTCAACGGCTGGACGACCGCGGGCGCGACCGACGGCGGCGCCACCATGACGACCCTCACCAGCCCGTGGAAGGCGATCGACTCCGCAGCCAGGATCCAGCTCTCCGGCCCGACGACGTCGACGGCGTACCGCTACGCGAACCTCGTCGACGGCGTGCACGTCCCGACCGGTGCGCGCGGCGTCCTGGTGGCGGTCGACGTCCTCGGCGGGAGCACCGCGGGCACGCTGGTCATGGGGTCCGTGTCGCCGGTCGCGGCGGCCTCCGTCGCCGCCCGGCAGTGGACCCACGAGGTCGTGCTCCTGCCGCTGAACTCGCTCGGCACGTTCGCCGTCAAGACCACCTCGCTAGGCACCCAGGTCCGTATCACGGTGCTCGGGCACCTCTCCTGACCCACGCCCGGACGGCCGCCCGCCGGGCCGCGGGAGTGTCGTCGTGCCGACCTAGACTGGCCGCGCGATGACCTCACTCTTCGACGACCTCGGCCTCCCGACCCCCGAGCCCGAGCCGCCCGTCCGGCACCCCTCGGCCGATCCGGCGGCTCTCGTCGACGACCTCAACCCCGAGCAGCGCGCGGCGGTCGAGCACCGCGGCGGCCCGCTGCTCATCGTCGCCGGCGCGGGCTCGGGCAAGACCCGCGTCCTGACCCGGCGCATCGCCCACCTGCTCGCCACCGGCGACGCCCGGCCCGGCGAGATCCTCGCGATCACGTTCACCAACAAGGCCGCGGGCGAGATGCGCGAGCGCGTCGTCGACCTCGTCGGCAACCGGGCTCGTGCGATGTGGGTCTCGACCTTCCACTCGGCGTGCGTGCGCATCCTGCGGCGTGAGGCGCCGCGTCTGGGGATGTCGACGTCGTTCTCGGTCTACGACGCCCAGGACTCCCAGCGGCTGATGACCCTCGTCTGCCGCGACCTCGACCTCGACCCGAAGCGCTACCCGCCGCGCGCCTTCGCCCACCAGGTGTCGAACCTGAAGAACGAGCTCATCGACCACGAGGCCTACACGGCGCAGGCCGTCAACCACCAGGAGAAGACCCTCGCCGAGGTCTACGGCGAGTACCAGCGGCGCCTCAAGCGCGCCAACGCCTTCGACTTCGACGACCTGATCTCCTCGACCGTCGCGGTGCTGCAGCTGTTCCCCGACGTCGCCGAGCACTACCACCGGCGGTTCCGGCACGTGCTCGTCGACGAGTACCAGGACACCAACCACGCGCAGTACGTCCTGGTCAACGAACTCGTCGGCCGAGGGGATTCCGGCGTGC
>DASSQW010000375.1:0-6938 GCA_035702165.1 Candidatus Nanopelagicales bacterium | reverse complement strand
CCCGCGGTGCTGCCCGAGCCGCCGCGGCGCGGCGACGACGGCGTCGACTGCGGGTCGTGCGCGGCCGGGACGACCGGTGCCGTCTGGTACGACGACCGCTGGAAGGTGGTCGCGCCCGCGGAGCCGCTCGCGATCCCCGCGGTGCTGCGCTGCCCGATCGCGCACCACGACCTCGACACCCTCGACGTCGGCCTCGCGCGCGAGATGGGGTTCGCGAGCTGGCGCGTGGAGCGCGCCCTGCGCGCGCTCGGCGGCGTCGGGCGGGTGCACGTCAACCGCTGGGGCGACGGCGGGGCGCACCTGCACCTCTGGTTCTTCGCGCGCCCGGAGGGCGTGCTGCAGCTGCGCGGTTCGTCGCTCTCGGACTGGACCGACTGCCTGCCGCCGATGCCCGATGCGGAATGGCGGGCCACGATGGCCGCCGTGGCGGCCGACCTGGCCGAGCTCGGAGGCACCCCTCAGGCGCGCTAGCGCGCGCACGCGCAGCGGCGCCGATCGGGTCAGGAGCGGGTGGCCCCGGGCTGCCAGAGGACGTCGCCTCCGGCGGCGAGGTTCGCGTGGCGGGCGAGGATGAACAGCAGGTCGGAGAGCCGGTTCAGGTACGTCGCAGTCAGCGGGTTCATGGAGTCGCCGTGCTGCGCGAGCGCCGCCCAGGTGGAGCGCTCCGCGCGGCGCACGACGGTGCGCGACACGTGCAGCAGGGCGCTGCCCGGCGTACCTCCGGGGAGCACGAAGGAGCGCAGCGCGGCGAGGTCCTCGTTGTAGTGGTCGCAGGCCGCTTCGAGCGCGTCGACGTAGGCGGCCTCGACCCGCAGCGGCGGGAACTCGGGGTCGGCCACGACCGGGGTGCAGAGGTCGGCCCCCACGTCGAACAGCTCGTTCTGGATGCGCGTGAGCAGGGCCGCCACGTCGGTGGACAGCCCGCCGAGGGCGAGCGCGACGCCGAGGGAGGAGTTGGCCTCGTCGGTGTCGGCGTAGGCCTGCAGGCGGAGGTCGTTCTTGCCCACGCGCGACATGTCGCCGAGCGCCGTGGTGCCGTCGTCGCCGGTGCGTGTGTAGATGCGCGTGAGATTGACCATGCCCCGAGCCTACGGGGCGTCCGGCCCGCCCGCCGGGCGGCGCGTGTGTGCCCGCTGATCGCTTAGGGTTCGGGCCGTGGAGGCGTTCCGGATCGTGGGGGGCGCCCGGCTCTCCGGCGAGGTCCGGGTGACGGGCGCGAAGAACAGCGTGCTCAAGCTCATGGCCGCGGCGCTCCTGGCCGAGGGCACGACCGTGCTGCACGAGGTGCCCACGATCCTCGACGTCGAGTACATGGCCGAGCTGCTGCGCAGGCTGGGTTGCGAGGTGTCCCACGACCCCGCGCGGCGCACGGTCTCGATCACCGTCCCCGCGGTGCCCCACCACAAGGCCGACTACGACCTGGTCCGCAAGCTGCGCGCCTCCATCAACGTCCTGGGCCCGCTGCTCGCCCGGTGCGGCGAGGCCGACGTGGCGCTGCCGGGCGGCGACAACATCGGCTCGCGCGGCCTCGACATGCACGTCGCCGGGCTCGAGCGGCTCGGCGCCACGGTGCGCTCCGAGCACGGCTTCCTCATCGCCACGCGCGACGACCAGCTGCACGGCGCGTCGGTGTGGCTGGACTTCCCGAGCGTCGGCGCCACGGAGAACCTGCTCATGGCCGCGGTGCTCGCGAAGGGTACGACGGTCATCGACAACGCCGCGCGCGAGCCCGGGATCTGTGACATCTGCCACCTGCTGGTCGCGATGGGCGCGCAGATCGACGGGATCGGTACGTCGACCCTCACGATCGAGGGCGTCGACTCGCTGAACCCCGTGGAGCACACGACCGTGCCCGACCGGCTGGTCGCCGGCACCTGGGCGGTGGCGGCCGTGATGACGCGCGGCGACATCACGATCCACCGCGCTCGCCCCGACCACCTCGAGATCGCACTCGACAAGCTCGTCAGCGCCGGTGCCACTGTCGACCTCGTCGATGACGGCGTGCGCGTGCGCTGCTCCGACCGGCCGCGTGCGGTCGACGTCGTGACGCTGCCCTATCCCGGTTTCCCGACCGACCTGCAGCCGCAGTTCATCGCGCTCAACTCGATCGCGCGCGGCGCTGCGATGGTGACCGAGAACCTGTTCGAGGCGCGGTTCCGTTTCGTCAACGAGATGGTGCGCCTCGGCGCCGACGTACGCACCGATGGCCATCACGCCTTCGTGCGCGGCAAGGAGGCGCTGTCGGGGGCTCCGGTCGAGGCCGCCGACATCCGTGCCGGTGCGGGACTGGTCCTCGCCGGTCTCGTGGCGGACGGCGCGACGACGGTCTACGAGCCGCACCACGTCGACCGCGGCTACGAGGGCTTCATCGACGACCTCGTGCGGCTCGGTGCCGACGTCTCCCGCGTGCAGGTCAACCAGCTCGACTGACCTCGTCAGCGGGCGAGCAGCTCGCGGGCGCGCGCCTCGTCGTCGGGGAAGACCATGACCCGCGGCCCGTCGAGGGTGTGGGCGAGATTGTCCCTCACGCCGGAGGCCTCGAGGGTGCGTCGGAGGACCTCGCCCTCGGCGTAGGTCGACGGGCTCGCGACCGGTACGAGCAGCCCGTAGGAGTCCGCGTCGCCGCGTCGCGCCGGCCTGGCCACGACGGAGTCGCCCCGCTGGTAGGTCCAGCGCAGCAGCAGCACGAGGACGCCGACCACCCCGAAGGCGAGCAGCGGCCCGACGAGGTAGGACGCGCTCGTGAACTGCACCTGACCATGGTCGACCTCGCCGGACGACGCCGCCAGGCAGGGTCGTACGCTGAGCCCGAGAAAGTAGGACGTGCAACCATCTCGGAGGGTCCCGTGGCGCAGCAGGTGGCGGTCGTCGGCGCAGGTCTCATGGGCTCGGGCATCGCCCAGGTCGCCGCGGCAGCGGGCTACGACGTCGTCCTGCGCGACGTGACTCCCGAGGCGCTCGAGCGCGGCACGGGCGCGATCCGCGCGTCGTACGCGAAGTTCGTCGAGAAGGGCCGGATGGCCGCCGACGACGCGGAGGCGGCGCTCGACCGGATCACCACCACCACCGAGCTCGGTGCCGCGGCCGATGCGGACATCGTGGTCGAGGCGGTGTTCGAGAAGCTCGACGTGAAGGCCGAGGTCTTCCGCGCGCTGGACGAGATCTGCAAGCCCGACGCCGTGCTGGCATCGAACACCTCGGCCATCCCGATCACCTCGATCGCGGCCGTCACGTCGCGGCCGGAGTCGGTCGTGGGCATGCACTTCTTCTCGCCCGTTCCGATGATGCGGCTCTGCGAGCTGGTGCGCGGCTTCAAGACCTCCGACGCCACCCTCGCCCGCGCGCGCGAGTTCGCCGAGGGCACCGGCAAGACATGCATCGTGGTCAACCGCGATGTCGCGGGATTCGTCACCACGCGCCTGATCACGGCGCTCACCGTCGAGGCGATCAAGCTGCTGGAGGCCGGAGTCGCGTCGGCGGAGGACATCGACATCGCGTGCCGCCTCGGCTTCGGCCACGCGATTGGGGCCGCTCGAGACCGCCGATCTCACCGGTGTCGACATCATGTGCAACGCCACGAGCAACGTGTACGCCGACACGCAGGACGAGAAGTTCGCGCCGCCGGAGCTGCTGCGACGCATGGTCGCCGCCGGCGACCTCGGCCGCAAGACCGGCCGCGGCTTCTACGAGCACGGCTGACCCGAGGGGGACCGGTGCGCGACAAGCCGTGGTTGATGCGGACCTACGCCGGCCACTCGTCGGCGACGGAGTCCAACGCGCTCTACCGTCTCAACCTGGAGAAGGGCCAGACGGGCCTGTCGGTGGCGTTCGACCTGCCGACGCAGACCGGCTACGACCCCGACGACGTGCTCGCGCGGGGCGAGGTCGGCAAGGTCGGCGTACCGGTGACGCACCTGGGCGACATGCGCGCGCTGTTCGACGGCATCCCGCTGGGCGAGATGAACACGTCGATGACCATCAACGCCACGGCGATGTGGCTGCTCGCCCTCTACGCCACGGTGGCCGAGGAGCAGGGTGCCGCGCTGTCGTCGCTGCAGGGGACCACACAGAACGACATCATCAAGGAGTACCTCTCGCGCGGGACGTACGTGTTCCCGCCCGGACCGTCGCTCCGGCTGATCACCGACATGATCGCGTGGACCGTCACCGACGTACCGAAGTGGAACCCGATCAACATCTGCAGCTACCACTTGCAGGAGGCCGGCGCGACGCCGGAGCAGGAGATCGCCTACTCGGTCTCTACCGCGATCGCGGTGCTCGACGCCGTGCGCGACTCGGGGCAGGTCGCACCGGAGCGGATGGGCGAGGTCGTCGCGCGGATCTCGTTCTTCGTGAACGCGGGCGTCCGCTTCGTCGAGGAGATGTGCAAGATGCGCGCGTTCGTGCGCATCTGGGACTCGCTGGTCCGTGAGCGGTACGGCGTCACGGACGACAAGCAGGCCCGGTTCCGCTACGGCGTGCAGGTGAACTCGCTCGGGCTCACCGAGGCGCAGCCGGAGAACAACGTGCAGCGCATCGTGCTGGAGATGCTCGCCGTCACGCTGTCCAAGGATGCACGTGCCCGTGCGGTGCAGCTGCCGGCGTGGAACGAGGCGCTCGGGCTGCCGCGGCCGTGGGACCAGCAGTGGTCGCTGCGGATCCAGCAGGTGCTCGCCTACGAGAGCGACCTGCTGGAGTACGACGACCTGTTCACCGGCTCGGTCGTGGTGGAGGCCAAGGTCTCCGACCTCGTCGAGAAGGCACAGGCCGAGATCGCGCGCGTGCAGGACATGGGCGGTGCGGTCGCCGCCGTCGAGTCGGGCTACATGAAGGGGCAGCTCGTCGCCTCGCACGCGGCGCGGCGCGCCCGGGTCGAGAGCGGCGACGAGGTCGTCGTCGGCGTCAACGCGTTCACCTCCACCGAGCCCAGCCCGCTGACGGCGAACCTCGACACCGCGATCCAGACCGTCGACCCCGCGGTCGAGGCCGCCGCGATCGAGCGCCTCGAGCAGTGGCGCGCCGACCGCGACCCGATCGCCGTCGAAGCCGCTCTCGAGGCGCTCGCAGCCGCCGCGTCGGGCACCGACAACCTCGTGCCCGCGACCCTCGCCTGCGCCCGTGCGGGCGTGACCACCGGGGAGTGGGCCGGCACGCTGCGTCAGGTGTTCGGTGAGTACCGCGCGCCGACGGGTGTCGCGGGCGTCGTGGGTGTCGCGCCGGCGTCCGAGGAGCTCGCCACGGTGCGCGCGGCGGTCGCATCGACGGGTGCGGAGCTCGGCACCACGCTGCGCATGCTCGTCGGCAAGCCGGGTCTCGACGGCCACAGCAACGGCGCCGAGCAGATCGCCGTGCGCGCCCGCGACGCCGGGTTCGAGGTCGTCTACCAGGGCATCCGGCTCACGCCCGCGCAGATCGTCGCGGCGGCGGTGGAGGAGGACGTCGACGTCGTCGGCCTGTCGATCCTGTCCGGCAGCCACCTCGAGCTCGTGCCGATGGTGCTCGACGGGCTGCGCGCGGCCGGGCTCGGCGACGTACCGGTCGTGGTCGGCGGGATCATCCCCGACGCCGACGCCGAGGCCCTCCGCCTCCTCGGGGTCGCGGCGGTCTTCACGCCCAAGGACTACGACGCCACCGCGATCATGGCCCGGGTGCTCGACGAGGTTCGCGCAGCGCGCGGCCTGTCGCGGCTCGTGGGGGCGCAGGCGTGAGGAGCACGAGGGTCCTCGTCATCCGGCACGGGCAGAGCGAGGCCAACGTTCCTCAGATCTGGACGAGCGCGGTCGAGGGCTATCCGTTGACGCCGTTGGGCTGGGAGCAGGCGGCTGCGCTCGGCGTACAGCTCGCGGAGCGCGACGTCGTCGCTGTCTACGCCTCGCCGCTCGTGCGCGCGCAGGAGACAGCGGCTGCGCTCGGCGAGGCGCTCGGCCTCGAGCCGATCACGCTCCCTGGCGTCGAGGAGCTGCACGTCGGCGTGCACGAGGGCGGCTCGAACGACGACGTCGGGCCGATCGCGATCGGCGTGTTCGAGCGCTGGTGGCTGCACGGCGACCTCGACCACGGCTTCGAGGGCGGCGAGACCGGCAGGCACATCGTGGAGCGGATGGCTCGCGCCCTGAACGACGTCGCCGACGCGCATCCCGGCGAGACGGTGGCGATGGTCTCGCACGGAGGCGCGATCGCCGTGGGCCTCACCGAGCTGTGCCCCGAGCTGACGCCGGAGTTCGTCTCGCAGCACTTCCTGGCCAACACCGAGGTCGTCGAGGTCGTCCGCGAGGACGGCGCCTGGCGCTGCGAGTCCTGGGCCGCCACCACCTTCTGACCACGGTCTCCTCCACCGAGTAGGCGGCGTCGGGGCCGTTTCTGCAGGTTGGGCGAGCGGGAGCGAGGGGGTCCGGGCAGACTGCGGCCGTCGCCCTTGCGGCGCCGCGTCCTGGAGGTGACATGCTGCGTCGTGCGCTTGCCGCGCTTGCGGTGCTCCTCGGTGCGGGTGTGCTGGGCGCAGGTCCGGCGGACGCCGATGCCTCCGTCGACCAGCAGCTGCTCGACCGCTACGCGCCGGTGGTCGTCGTGCGCGAGCACACGACCCCGTGCGGCGACGGCGAGCCCTACCTGCCGGTCGGTGTCGAGTCGGTGCTCGGTCGGCGCGACGTCGTGCTGCGCGGGCCGGACGGCCAGACCCAGGACGCTCCGACGGCGGCCGATCTCGCAGGAAAGGGCGCCGGCTGGTACCTCGACCTGCCCGGCAACCCGCTGAGCCCGGGCTGCGACTACGAGCGCTGGTTCGACAGCTTCTCGACGGACCTGCAGCCGACGGTGTACGGCCGGATCGCCGTCGACCCCGACCACCCCGGCACGACGGTGCTGCAGTACTGGTTCTGGTGGGTCTTCAACGACTGGAACGACAAGCACGAGGGCGACTGGGAGATGATCCAGGTCGT
>DASSQW010000374.1:0-9922 GCA_035702165.1 Candidatus Nanopelagicales bacterium | reverse complement strand
TCGTGCGTGTAGCCGATCGTGGAGTTCTGGACCGCCGTCGACCGGTAGGCGCCGGAGTCCGTCGTCGACACGTAGGTGATGAGCAGCTTCGCCCCGGTCGCGGCGTACGCCGTGCTCACGACGCTGTTGCCGGTGGTCTGGTCGATGGTGATCCTGCCGTCGCCGCCGGGCACGTACTGGAACGTGTAGCCGGTGACGCGCGAGGCGAAGTCCATCGTCTGCTGCCAGCGGTAGAGCTCGTCGGCGGCGGTCGTCCCCGCCTTCGCGGCGTTGGTGAGGTCGATGCTCCACGTGATCGGGAGGCACTTGTCCCAGCGCGGCGACGTGAGCGGCGCGGTCGTGCCGGACAGGTACGTGTACTGGCTCGACTTCGTCGGAGCTTCGCCGGCGCTGGTCGACGTCGGCGTCGGCGAGAGGCCGGTGCCCGCGGGGAGCGGGATCGTGCGCGCGGTGATGGTGGGCGTCGGCGAGGCGGTCGTCGCGGTGGGGCTCGCGCTCGTCGGCGGGACCGACACCGTCGGCGTGACGGTGGCTGTGGGGGAGACCGAGACGGTCGGAGTCACCGTGGGCGTGGCGGTGCCGGTCGGCACGTCGGTCGCGGTGGGAGTCGGGGTACCGGTCGGAGACGAGGGCGCCGAGGGCGAGAGCGTGGGGGTGGGGGACGGCGGCGTCACGACCGGATGCAGGAGCAGGTCGAGGTAGTGGTTGTAGACCATCGCGCGCGCGGCACGCGACCACGTGTAGGGCAGCCGGGTCCACACGCCGTACCGGTTCTTGAGCTGGAAGATCGAGCCGTAGAAGCGCGCGTAGACCGTGCGCAGCCGGTAGCGGTAGCAGTAGGTCGCGCGGGTCGAGGAGTTGTACGTGTACGCGTAGCAGCTGCGGATCGCGACGTACTTGTAGACGGGCGCGACCGTCGCGGAGGTCAGCGAGAAGCCGGTGTCGAAGTTCTGCGCGGCGGGCACCGGGGCCGCGGACTCCACGGGCGCGCTGGCCAGGCCGACGGCGAGGACGCCGGCGGCGAGCGCCGCGGCTGCCGACCCCCAGGCGCGCGCATGCCCGGTGTCCCACCCCATACGTGCGCTTCGGCAGTCCGGCGTCCGGGTTGAGGCCGACGGCCCTGTCCGCACCAGCGGAGGGCCGAGCCGTACCCGGACGGCGGAGCGGAAGGCTGTGAGCATATACCCCGGGGGGTATATGCTGCTCCAGCAACGACGACGACTCCGGAGGTCTCCCGCTCATGTGCTCCCCCGCTCTGTGCTCCCGCTGCGGCAAGGTCACCTGGTCCGGCTGCGGCAGCCACGTCGCATCCGTCATGGCCGACGTGCCGGCCGAGCGCCGCTGCACCTGCCGCTGACGGCGGCCCCTGTCCCGCCGCCCGAGGCTGCGCCGCGGGCCGGGGCGGACCAGGATCGAGGAGCACCGGAACGAGGAGGACGCCGTGGAAGCAGCGCAGTGGGACGCGAAGTACGCCGAGCGCGACCTCGTGTGGTCGGCCGGCCCCAACGTCTTCGTCGAGCGGTACGCCGCCGATCTGCCGGTCGGACGGGCGCTCGACGTCGCGGGCGGCGAGGGCCGCAACGCGCTGTGGCTGGCCGACCGCGGCTGGGACGCGACCGTGGCCGACTTCAGCCAGGTCGCCCTCGACCGCGCCCTGCGCATCCGTGCGGAGCGCCCTGAGAAGCACGGCGTCTTCGGCGTACGCCGGGTCGATGTGCTCGCGGCGCCGCTGGGGGCGCAGGACTTCGACCTCGTCGTGGTCGCCTACCTCCAGCTCGCCGGGCTCCAGCGCCGGGTGGCGCTGCGGTCCGCCGCCGACGCTGTCGCGCCGGGCGGCCACCTGCTCGTCGTGGCGCACCACACCGACAACCTCGCCGACGGCTACGGCGGACCGCAGAACCCGATGTGGCTCTACAGCGAGGCCGACGTGCTCGACGACCTCGAGGGCACGGGCCTCGCACCGCAGGTGGCAGAGCGAGCCGCTCGGACCGTGCATACCGACGACGGGGACCGCATCGCCTGGGACGTCGTGGTCCTCGCCACCCGTCCCTAGCTCCGCGTCTCACAGGCGTTGTGGGAGTCACCCGACCGTGAACCCCCGACAACGCCAGTGGAATCCGGGGTGGTGGGGTCAGTGGCCGAAGGTGAGCGGGCTGGTGACGTCGGGCTCGGTGCCGTCGAGGGCGCAGAGCGCGGCGACGTCGGCGGGGTCCAGGTCGATCTCGGCGGCGGCGAGATTCTGGGCCTGACGGACCGGATCGCTGGACTTCGGCGTCGTCGACAGGCCGAGGGCCACGCACCACGCGATGAGCAGCTGTGCGGGGGTGACCGTGTACGTCGCGGCGAGCTCGGTCACGAGCGGCAGACGCAGGAGGTCGCCGCCCATGCCCAGCGGCCGCCACGCCTGCGTGATGATCCCGTGCTCCGCGTTGTAGGCGCGGGCCACGGGCTGGGTCCAGCGCGGGTTGATCTGCAGCTGGTCGAGCTCGGGCGCGACACCGGTCGCGGCGACGATGCGCTCGACGTGCTCGGGCAGGAAGTTCGAGACGCCGATGTGCGACACGAGCCCCGCATCGCGCACCGCGATGCAGCCCTCCCAGGCCTCGACGTACCGGTCGTGCGCGGGGTTGGGCCAGTGCACGAGGAGCAGGTCGAGCCGGTCGAGGCCGAGCCGTTCGAGCGACGCCTCGGTGGTCTCGCGCACGCCCTGGACGGAGTGCCACTCCTTGTTGAACTTCGTCGTCACGAACAGCTCGTCGCGCGCGATCCCGCTCGCCGCGATGCCGCGCCCGACACCGCGCTCGTTGCCGTACGCGTACGCGGTGTCGACGAGGCGGTAGCCGAGCCCGATCGCCTGCGGAACCACGCGCGCGGCCTCGTCGTCGTCCATCGGCCAGGTGCCGAGCCCGACCGCCGGGATGGATCCGAACGTCGAGAACGCGAGGCTGCTCATGCGCGCGAGGCTAGTCGGCGACCTTCCGTGGCCGTCGCCGAGAGTCCCGCCGCGCGGGTCCGGGCCGACGCCTCGGCGACGGCAACGACCGTTGCCCTCGCCGCGACGAAGGTGCCTGGCAGCCACCACGGTCAGGGGCGACGACGGTGCTGCCCGCCGGCCGCCGTCGCGGCGTCCCGTGCGGCGTCGGACCGCCTCGTGACGCGGCTCGTCGGGTTGCGGCTGACCCGCCGGTCAGTAGGGTCCGCGGCATGGAGAGCAGCCTGCGTACGCCGTCCTGGGGCCGGCCGCTGATCGCGGTCAACGCGCTCGCCGCGTGGTTCGGCGTGCTGCTGTCGGCGTACCTGTCGGTCAGCGGCTACTACCTCGGCAAGGAGGACCCGGCCAAGGTCTCGATCCTCGGCAACGTGCCCTCCGGCCACGACCAGTGGTACGAGCGCCTGTTCGACTGGCTCACCTACTTCACCATCTGGTCCAACATCGTCGTGGCCGTGGTGCTCACCGTCCTGTGGCTGCGCCCCGGCGTGTTCGCCCGGCGCGACGGCACCGGGTTCGTCTGGCGCGCGCTGCGCCTCGACAGCGTGCTGATGATCGTGATCACCGGCATCGTCTACAACCTGGTCCTCGCGACCGGGGGCAAGACCGGTGCCGACCTCGTGAGCGACACGACCCTGCACGTCGTCGTACCTGTCCTGACGCTCGTGGTGTGGCTGCTCGCCGGTCCGCGCGGGCTGCTCGACCTGCGCGTGATCGCCGCGTCGCTCGTGCTGCCGATCGGGTGGGCGGCGATGGCGCTGGTCCGCGGCGCCGTCGTGGGCGCCTATCCCTACCCCTTCCTCGACGTGGCGAAGAACGGGTTCGCGTCGGTGCTCGCGTTCGTCGGCGTGATCCTCGTCGTCGCGGTGGTTCTCGCCCTGGTGCTGCTCGGGCTCGACCGCGTCCTGCCGCCGCGCCCGGAGGGGCGCGAGAGCACGGCGTAGCGCCGTAACCCGCTGATACCGGCCGAGGAAACGCTACGTTGGGCGGCGATGGGCCGCGCAGATCGCACGGTCGTCGAGCGAACGAGAGGGCGTGACCATGAGCTTCGGCGAGTGGATCTGGTGGCTGATCATCGTGTTCTTCATGGTGGTCTTCTTCATGATGCTGTTCCGCATCATCATCGACATCTTCCGCAACCACGAGAGCAGCGGCTGGGTGAAGGCGGCCTGGCTGCTCCTGCTGTTCTTCGTGCCGCTGCTCGGGATGCTGATCTACGTCATCGTGAACGGCAAGGAGATGGCGCAGCGCGACGTCAAGCAGTACCAGGCGGCCGCTGCAGCGCAGCAGGACTACATCCGCAGCGTCACTGGCGCGGGCGCCAGCGACTCCGCGGCGCAGATCGAGAAGGCGCACGACCTGCTCACCAAGGGCGCGATCTCCCAGCAGGAGTTCGACGCGCTCAAGGCCAAGGCGCTCGCCAGCTGATCGCTGCTCCGACGACGACGGCCGGTGCCCCTGCGGGGAGCACCGGCCGTCGTCGCAGGTCGGTCAGGACGTGGCCGCGGCCTTCGTCGTGAGCTTGGCCATCTGGCTGAGCGCGCCCAGCGTGTTCTTCGCGGCCGACTCGGTGACGCCCGGCAGGACCATGGTCCCGAGCATCTGCTTGCCGTTGGTCCACAGGCACATGCCGCCGCCGTTGCCGCTCAGGGTCATCGACATGCACCACGTCTTGCCCGCCACCGGGCTCGCGAACTCGGTGGGGGTGCCGAGGACGAGGTTGCCGCCGGCGCCGTTGACGGCACCCTGCGAGAACGAGCCGAGCAGCTCGGTGGCGGCGGCGTGGTCGGTGAGCGCCCGGTAAGCGAGCGTGCGGTCGCGGGTGGGCAGGTCGGACGCCATGTAGATGGTCGCGTTGGCGCGCGTGCCGTAGGCCGCGACCCACCCCCACGCGGCTCCGCCGCTCGTCAGCTTCGACGTCGACGCCGCGAGCGCCGGCAGGGCGATCTTCTTCTGGCCGTTCAAGCTCGACGGTGCGCTGTGCGTGACGATGTCGGGCGCCAGGCCGGCGGCAGCCGCCGCCCTGCTGTCCAGGTAGCGCGGGACGCCGAAGAACGCGGCGACCGCGAGGACCGCGAGCACGACCCCCAGGACGACCAGACGGCGGCCCCAGTGGCGCTCGGCGTGGTACTCGGTGGAGTGGATGATCCCGCCGTCGCCGGCGAAGGAGCCGCCGTACGACGGTGCGCCGAAGGCGGCGCCGCCCACGGCGCCGAACTGCCCGGGCTGTCGCGGCGGCTCGGCGAACGACGGGACGAAGGCGGCCGGGGCAGCGGCGAGGACCGGCTCGGGCTGCGGCTCCGGCTCGGGAGCCGGGGTCGCGAGCGGGGCCACGACGCGGACCGGGGCAGGCGCGGGGGCCGGCGCGAGGACGGGTGCGGGCGCCAGCGTCGGGACGGAGCTCTGCACCACCGGAGCGGCGACCGGGGCGACGACGACGGGCGCCGCCTCGACGACCGGGGCAAGCACCGGTGCGGTCGCAGCGGGTGCGGCGACGACGGGGGGCGCCACCACCGGCGCGGCGACGACCGGCTCGGCCACCACGGGGGCGGTCGCGACCGGCTCGGCCACCACGGGGGCAGCGACGACCGGCTGCGCCACGACCGGCGCAGCGGCGACGGGGCTGGGCTCGATGGTCTCGATCGCCGGTGCGGCGGGGCGCGCCACGACCGACTCGGTCAACGAGGAGTGCGAACCGGCCACGGCCGAGGCGCCCACGCCCGCGCCGACGAGCTCGCGGGGGGCCGGTCGGGTGTGCGTGGTCCACGCTGCGCCGTCCCAGTAGCGAACGGCTGCGGTGTCTGTCGGGTCGGTGTACCACCCGGGCGCAGCACTCATAGACCTGTCCCAACCTCGCATGACCGATGATGAGGCGCCGGCGGAGGCATCACCGACGTCCTTTCCAGTCCTCGGCCAGGGGGGCGCGGAACTGAAGCCCTGGCAGCCATCGGTCGTCCGGTCGGGTGGAGCCCTCCCCCGAGCGGGGGAACCAGGGCTGGCGAGGTGTAACGCTCGCGGTGCCCGTCAGGAGGTCCGGCGGGCCGCCACGAGCGTGATGTCGTCGCGGCCCCACTCCGCGGAGTCCTCGCGCAGCGCGGCGAGCAGGCCCTCGACGACCTCCCGGGCCGGCGGTGCCGCGGGCGCGTCGTCGGCGGGGAGCCAGCCCCGGACCAGGCCCTCGAGCTCGCTCGCGAGCCCGGCATCGGTCACGTCGGCGTCGCGGCCCTCGATCAGGCCGTCGGACCAGGTCAGCAGCAGGTCGTCGAGCCCCAGCGCGGTGGAGCGGGTGGCCCAGTGGCCGCCGAGGGTCGAGAGCAGCGGTCCGGTGGGCTCCAGCGTCGTACGCGGGTCGGCGCCGCGCAGGACCCAGCCGCCCGCGTGACCGGCGTTCGCCCAGTCGAGCGTGCCGGTCGCCGGGTCGAGGACGGCGACGAGCGCGGTGGCGAACCGGCCGTCGGCCGCGTCCAGGAAGGAGGTGGCACCGCGCTCGAGGACCACGCCGGGCTCGAAGCCCGAGCGCAGGGCGACGATGAGCACGGAGCGCAGCCGCTGCGCCACCAGCCCGGCCAGCTCGCCGTGGCCCGACACGTCGATGAGCACCAGTGCCGTCCGGTCACCCTCCAGCGGTACGACGCCCCACCAGTCGCCCGCGAGCACGCCGTGCGCCGGGCGGATCCGGCCGAAGACGTCGAGCCGGGCGGCCTGCGGAGCGGGCTCGGTCGCCAGGTCGGCGCGCAGCGCGGAGACGACCGGGCTCTCCTGAGCGAGGCCCTGGTCGGCGGCGCGGGCGGCGTCCTGCTCGTGCACCAGCGCGCGCCGCATCGCCTCGGCGTCGACGCCGACGGCGTGCAGCTCGGGCGGGCCGCTCGCCTCGATCACCCGCTCGCGGTGACCGTCCTGGGCGACGTCGCGCAGCTGGAGGCGGAGGGCGTCGAGCGGCCGAAGCACCCAGCGGCGCAGCAGGAGGTAGGCACCGAGCAGCAGGGCCGCCAGCAGCAGGCCCGACACGAGCAGCGCTGCCGCGAGGCGTCGGGCGAGCACGCCGAGCTGGTCGGTCGCGGCGTCGCGGGCGGCGCTCACCTGGGAGTCGAGGTCGTCCGTGGCCCGCGCGACGTCGGCGTACGCCGCGGACGTGCGGTCGAGGAAGGCCCCGATCTCCTCCGGCGTGAGCGGCCGCTGGTCGCGCAGCGCGAGGGCGGGATCGACCACCTGGTCGAGCCACGCCGTGGCGGTGTCGTCCACGCGCCCGGCGCTGGCGAGGAGCACCGGGTGGCCGGCGAGGTCGCGCTCGACGGCGTTCTGGTCGTCGGCCGCCCGGGCCCGGGCCGCCTCGGTCCCGAGCCGCGACGCCGCGCTGCCGGTGAGGATGTAGGTGCGGGACTCGCGATCGAGCTGGTCGTAGGCGACGACGAGGTCGCTCGCCGAGCCGGCCGCGGGCGACAGCGAGGTCGTGACGTCGGTGCCCACGTCGCGCGCGCTCGAGAACGCCGACCACACGACGACCGCGACCAGGGCGAGCGCCACCGCGCCCGCGCCGACCAGCAGCGCGACGCGCGTCCGCAGGCTCGCCCCAGCAACCACGCCCCCACGCTAGCGATCCCCCTACCCCGCACCCCCTTTCCCGGGAACCGGGCGGGTGGGCGATGGCCGTAGGGTCGAGGCGTGGGTGAGCAGACAGCGGCGACGCCGCGGTTGCGGGACATGCTCGGACGGCTTCCGGCGTACGCCGCGGGGCGCCCGCCGAGCGGGGCGGCGCACCTGACGCCGTACAAGCTGTCGAGCAACGAGAACCACCACGCCCCGCTGCCGGGCGTCCTCGATGCGATCGCCGAGGCCGCGCTCGGGATGAACCGCTACCCGGACCCCGCCTCGACCCGCCTGGTCGCCGAGCTTGCCGCGCGCCACGGCGTACCCGAGGACCACGTGGCGCTGGGCACGGGATCGGTCGGGCTGCTGCAGCAGATCGTGCAGGTCAGCGCCGACGCCGGCGACGAGGTCCTCTACGCGTGGCGCTCCTTCGAGGCCTACCCGATCATGACCACGATCGCCGGTGCCGTGCCCGTGCAGGTGCCGCTCGCACCCGGCGCGCTGCACGACCTCGACGCCATGGCCGACGCCATCACCGACCGCACCCGCTGCGTCTTCGTCTGCACGCCGAACAACCCCACGGGCACGGTGGTGCACCAGGCCGACCTCGACCGCTTCCTCGACCGCGTCCCGCGCGACGTCCTCGTCGTGGTCGACGAGGCCTACGTCGAGTTCGTGCGCGACCCCGACGCCGTGCGCGGCATCGAGACCTATCGCGACCGCGAGAACGTCGCAGTGCTGCGCACGTTCTCCAAGGCCTACGGGCTCGCCGGTCTGCGCGTGGGCTTCGCGATCGCGCACCCGCGCGTCGCGCTCGCCCTGCGCAAGACCGCGGTGCCCTTCGGCGTCTCGACGCTCGCCCAGGCGGCGGCCATCGCGTCGCTGCACGCGGAGGACGCCCTGCTCGAGCGCGTCGAGGCGATCGTGGCGGAGCGCACCCGCGTGGAGGCGGCGCTCGCCGACCAGGGCTTCGACCTGCCGCCGAGCCAGGCGAACTTCGTGTGGCTGCCGCTCGGCGACCGCATCGCCGAGTTCGTCGACGCCTGCGAGCAGGTCAACCTCTCGGTACGCCGCTACGCCGACGACGGCGTCCGCGTGACCATCGGCGAGCGCGAGGCCAACGACCGCTTCCTCGGCGTCAGCGCCGGCTTCGCCCCTGCCGGCTGACCGGGAACTGCGGTCAGCCGGGTTCGCCGGGGAGGGGCTCGGGCGCGTCGGGCTGGCGCGAGAGCCGTTCGCCGCTGACCACGAGCACGACGCCGCTCACGATGATCGCGCCGCCGAACAGCACGCCGCCCGACAGCGGCTCGCCGAGGATCAGCCAGCCGAGCAGCACCGCGACGACCGGGTTGACGTACGCGTACGTCGAGATCAGCGAGAGCGGCGCGTGGTCGACGAGCCACACGAACGCGAGGTAGGCGATGAGGGAGCCCGCCGTCACCAGGTAGGCCCACGCGGCCCAGGACGCGGCATCGGCGTCGGCGAGCTGCGACACCTTCTCGCCGCGCAGCAGGCCGACGAGAGCGAGGACGGTGCCGCCGGTGAGCATCTCGTACGTCGTGAGCACCAACGGGTCGCGCGGCGTGCGGATGCGCGGCTGGAGGAAGGAGCCGACCGCCCAGCACAGCGTGCCGATCGGCATGAGCATCGACCACAGCGCGCGCTGCGCGTCGCTGGCGCCGTTCACCGTCGCGACGTCGGCGCCGGGGTGCACCAGCACGACCATCCCGGCGAAGCCGACGGCGACGCCGAGCCAGGTGACCAGCCGCGGCCGGTCTCCGGTGACGGTGCGCAGCAGCACCACCCACACCGGCATGATGCTGACGATCAGCGCGGCGACCCCGCTCGGCACGTACTGCTCGGCCATGGTCACCATGCCCATGCCGACCCCGAGCAGGAGGACGCCGACCACCATCGCGCCGCGCAGCTCGGGCCAGCTCACCGAGAGCGCCCGCCGCCCGCGGCGCAGCACGAGGAACGCGGCGATGATCGCCGCCGCGACGAAGAAGCGCATCCCCATCGCGACCAGGGGCGGCAGGGTGCGGACGGTGACGGCGATGCCGAGGTAGGTCGAGCCCCAGACGACGTAGACGACACCGAGCGCGCTCCACACCTGGGCCGGCGATCCCGTCTGGGGGCCGGCGGTCCGGGGCTCGGCGGCGGTGGTCACCGGCACATCCTGGACCCCTGCTCGCGGCGCGTCGTGCAGCGGCCCGGATGAGGCTCGGGGCGCGCGCTCCCACCGTTCGGCCCCGCACGACCGCCGACCGGTCCGGTGTGCCCATCGGTCCATCGCTCTGCGTGACGAGCAAGGGTGCCCTCACCCACAGGGATCGGACGACGTGC
>DASSQW010000373.1:0-2085 GCA_035702165.1 Candidatus Nanopelagicales bacterium | reverse complement strand
GCGGTGCAGCGGGCTGAGCCGAAGCGGGCGGTTCAGCGCGCTGCGCTCGTTCGCACCGTCGAGCGCGCGACCGCCCAGCGCGACATCGCCCGGTCGGTCAACGAGAAGGCGCTCATCCGCGCCGAGGAGCTCGAGCGCAAGATCACTCTCGGCGCTGGCAAGCCGAGCGGCGACCTGCTCAGCACCTTCGGCCAGCCGAGCGAGGCGTACGGGGTCATCGACCACGACATCGTCCTGCGTACCGACCAGGCGTCGGCGGCGTCCTTGCGCACGGCTCTGCGCGACCAGTCCGACCGGTTTGCCGACCGCAGCATGGTCTTCCGCCTCGGCCACCTGATGAGGTTGACCGCCGGCAACAGCACGGCTGAGCGCCCCGGCAGCACGCACGACACGGACAACCTCGAAGGCCTCGCCCGGGTCATCGCGGACGGCGCCGGCGGCCGCCGTGACGTCACCTTCGTCCACGCGCGCGACATCAGCTCCAGCGGCATGGACGAGCGGCGCTACATCGACCTGCAGCGGCGCGAGAAGGCCGTGACGCAGCGGATCACCTCGGACGGCACCAAGGTATGGGTGCCCGACGAGGATGAGGACCCCTTCGTCGAAGCACTCCCGGTCTACCTGCCCCACGGCTGGCCCGCGCCGGACGACGATGACAACGCTGCGGAGTGGGCCATCGTGCACTTCCAGGCCGACGATGACTCACCCGCTGCCCGCGATATCCCGACCATCGAGGAGTACGTGCTCATTGGTGGAGGGATCGCCGGCAACATCGAGGGCACCCACAAGTACGAGTCCTACGAGCTCGACCCCAACCAGGCCTACACCGTCGTCCCGCCGCCGGGGGACCGACCCGGGAGTCGCGTGCGTCCCGAGCGGTTCTGGGACGCGGACAACGGCGTCGTCGTCAACCGGTGGTACGTCGAGCCCCTCCACGAGGGCGACATCGACGAGATGCTCGAGGGCGAGCCGCGGCCTGGGGTTCAGAAGGCCGACGACCGGCAGTACGCGCCGCAGCACCGCCCGTGGCGCGAGTCCGACGTCGTCCGTGACGCTCTGGGCCGCTTTGCCGACGAGCCCGGCGAGCAGACCCAGCAGGAGGCACCGGTGAGTCGAGCTGCGCCCCGTCGCGCTCAGCGGATCGTGCGGCGGACCCGCGCCACCCGTGCCACCCTCGAGCCCACCCGGGCAGCCGTGCAGCGGGATATCCGCCGTGCAGCGCCGAAGCGCGCGGGCTTCCAGCGGGCCCTACAGCGCGCCGCCATGGAGCGGGTCGTGCGCCGTGCAAACACCGACCCAGATCTACCGATGCTCTCGGACGTCTGGGACTTCCAGATCTTCACCGACCACCAGTGGAATCGTGCGATGCAGTACCTCGACGACGACGACTCGAAGGACCTCTACGCCGGCAAGGAGGTCCGGCTCGACGCCATGACACGCCGAGCTCTCGCCGAGCACCGCCCGCGGCGTCTCGACGAGCTGCCACTGCAGCTGGCACGCAACGTGGACGACGACCCGTCGCTGCGCAACAAGCAGTTCAAGGCTCTCGCATACCTGCCCATTCGGCAGGCCCAAGACGCCAATCTGCTTGCGGCGCGCATCGAGGAGCTCTTCGACTCCAACCCAGGTGTCGACAAGATTGAGCTCATCCGCACAGGCGACACCTTGCGGATGATGGGGAACATCGTCGGAGTGCCCCACCAGAGCATCGTCGAGGTGGATCCGGACATCGACTGGGACCAGCCGGTCTATCTCACCTATGCCGGCCAGTACCGGGCCCGAGACATGGGCACGCGTGACCGCAAGGGCGAGATCGACACGCTCATCCACGGAACCGGCACAGCCACCGGCGACAATGTCGAAGGGGTGGTGGCGAACCCCACCATCCAGCTCTACCGCATCTCCACCCGGCACTGGACCGCGAGCAACTGAGCGCGCCTGCGAGCGCAGCCCGACGAAGGCGATGATCATGATGACCATGCAGCACCGACCAGACCAGACGTTCGTCGACCTGTGCGAGACGCTCTACGGCCCCGCCGTCGATCCGTTCACCGTGTGGGAGAACGTCCACAAGCGCAGCCCCGA
>DASSQW010000372.1:0-16375 GCA_035702165.1 Candidatus Nanopelagicales bacterium | reverse complement strand
GGCGTGTCGTCCACAGGCACGACGGCGTCACCCACACGGTCATCAACGGATGCCAAGATGCTCGGGTGGCTCCACGGTTCCTCACGCTCGCGGACGTCGCCGAGACCCTCAACATCTCGGCCTCGCAGACCTACGCGCTCGTCCGCAGCGGCGACCTGCCCGCCATCAAGGTCGGCGGTCGCGGCCAGTGGCGGGTCGAGGCCAGCGAGCTCGAGGCCTACATCGCCAGGCTCTACTCCGACACCGCCGACTTCGTCCGGACCCACCCGTTCGGCAAGGACGAGGACGACGACCCCGAGGCCGCGGCGCACGCGCACGAGACGAGCGCCCACGACGAGACGACCGGCTCCCCCGCCTGAGCGCGGTCAGCGGCTCACGACGGCGATCGCGGCATAGGGCAGCGCGAGGGTCGCGCCGCCGCCGGTCGAGAGCTCCAGATGGTCGGCGTACGCCGCCGACGCGAGGCCGCTCACCACGTCGCCCTCGACGAGCAGCACCGATACCGCGGAGCGGTCGCGGCACCAGGCGCGCAGCACGGAGCCGAGCGAGCGCTCCGGGAGCCCGCCCTCGTCGCGCACGAGCGGGCGGCCCAGCCCGCGCACCGCGATCACCGAGCCCAGCACCACGAGGTGCTCCGCCGTCGCGGCCCGCGCGCCGGGGGGCACGTGCTCCAGGACGACCCAGCCCTCGCCCGTGTCCGCGACCGCGCCGGCGTGGCGGCCGGAGCCGCGCGTCGTGAGCTCGACGGGGCCGCGGGCGCCGCGCAGCCGGTCGAGCAGCGTGAGCTTCGAGCGCTCGATGCGGGTGCGCTCGGCCGCGTCGGCGTCGCGCTCGAGGTCGGCCTCCGCGGCGGAGAGGTCGCGCAGCTCGTCCTCGAGCGCGCGCACGCGGTCGTCGCCGGTCACCGCACCTCCTCGTCGTGGTCCCACCACGGTAGGACCAGGGCGTCGTAGGACGCGCGGGCACGGTGCAACGCAGATGACGGCGATGCTCGGCGTCTCCTAGCCTCGGGACTCGCCATGAGCCTCATCCTCGACCGCATCGCTCCCCCGCGGATGGGCCCGGGATTCCGATGGCTGCTCGGCGCGACGTGGGTGAGCAACGTCGGCGACGGCCTGGCCCTCGCGGCCGGTCCGCTGCTCGTGGCGTCGCAGACCAGCAACGCCGTGCTCGTCGCTCTGGCTGCCGCCCTCCAGCGCGTGCCGTGGCTCCTGCTGGGTCTGTACGCCGGAGCGATCGCCGACCGCGTCGACCGGCGCCGTCTCGTCATGGCCGCCGACGGCGCGCGCGCCGTCGTGGTCGCGCTGCTGTGCGTGGCGCTCGCAACCGGGCGGGTGAGCATCGCGCTGGTCCTCGTCACGATGCTGCTCCTCGGGGTCGCCGAGGTCTTCGCCAACACCACGACGTCGACCCTGCTGCCGATGCTCGTCGAGCCGGCCGACCTCGGCGTGGGCAACGCGCGTCTGCAGGGCGGCTTCCTGGTCGCCAACCAGATCGTCGGGCCGCCGCTCGGCGCCTTCCTCTTCGCCATCGGCTCGGTCTGGCCGTTCGCGGCGCAGGCGGTGTTCGTCGCGCTGTCGGTCCTGCTCATCGCTCGCATCGCGACGCCGAAGGGTCCGGTGCGCGACCTCGAAGGCACCCACGTCCTGCGCGACATCGCCGAGGGCGTGCGCTGGCTCGTGCACCACGATGCCGTGCGCACGCTCGCGATCGTCATCGTCTCGTTCAACATCACGTGGGGTGCGGCGTGGTCGGTGCTGGTGCTCTACGCGCTCGGCCACCTGCACATGGACGCCGTCGGCTACGGCCTGCTCACCACGGCGGCGGCGTTCGGCGGCCTCACGAGCACCTTCGGCTACGGCTGGATCGAGCGCCACGTCGACCTCGCGACGGTCATGCGCGTCTGCCTGCTCCTCGAGGTGATGTCCCATGCTGCCTTCGCGCTGACGACCAACGGCGCGGTCGCGATGGTCATCATGGTCGTGTTCGGCGCCTACGCCTTCGTGTGGAGCGCGGTCTCGAACAGCGTGCGGCAGCGCGCGACGCCGATGGCTCTGCAGGGCCGTGTCACCAGCGTCTACAGCGTCTGCGTCTTCGGCGGAGTCGTGATCGGTCAGCTGCTCGGCGGCTGGATCGCCGAGCGCTACGGCCTCACGGCGCCGTTCTGGTTCGCCTTCGTCGGCGCCGGAATCACCCTCGCGCTGGTGTGGCGCCAGCTCTCCTACGTCGCCCACGTGCAGGCGGCGGAGGACTGACCAGCGCCGTACGCCGCCGGTTCAGCGCGACGGCCGACGGTCGAACAGCCGCTGGGCCCACAGGAAGGACGCGGCGGTGATCGCCAGGCTCCAGACGACGGCGAGCACCACGTAGTGCGCTTGAGCACCACCGAGCAGCAGCCCGCGGACCGACTCGATGACCGGGGTGAACGGCTCGTACTCCGCGAACCACCGCAGCGCCGTGGGGAGCGACTCGGTGGGGACGAAGCCGCTGCTGAGGAAGGGCAGCAGGATCAAGAACATCGGGATGTTGCTGGCGCTCTCCGGGGTCTTGGCCCACAGACCGATCGCCACCGAGAACCACGTCAGCGCGAGGGTGAACAGGGCGAGGATCGCGAGCGCGCCGAGCCACCCGCCGACTCCTGCTGACGGTCGGAAGCCGACGAGCAGCGCCACCAGAGCGACGAGCAGCAGGCTGCCGAACGTCTGCACGAAGCTGGTCACGGCGTGACCGGTCAGCACCGCGGACCGGGTCACCGGCATCGTGCGGAAGCGGGCGATGAGTCCGGACGCCATGTCCAGCGCGACCGAGATGGCCGTCCCCTGAGCGGCGGCGGCGATCGTGATCACGAGCACGCCGGGCGTGATGTAGCCGGCGTACGCCGTACGACCGGCGTCGCCGAACCCGAGACCGGCGCCGAGCGTCTGGCCGAAGACGAACACGAAGAGCAAGAGGAAGACGACCGGCATCCCGACGAGGAGCACGGTCATGCTGGGGTAGCGCACCAGCCGCCGGATGCTGCGGCGGGTCATGGTGGTCGAGTGCGCGAGCGCGACGGTCGCGGTGGACATGATCAGCTCCTCGTGGTGGTGGCGCGGTCGGTCAGGGCCAGGAAGACGTCGTCGAGGTCGGGCAGGTGGACCGAGAGCTCCTCGGGCTCGACGTCGAGCCGGTCGAGCTCGTCGAGCACCGACCGCAGCGATCCGACGCCGCCGTCGCTCGGGATCTGCACCGACAGGCCGGCCTCGTCGGCGAGCGACGTCGGGAACGCGCGGGTCACCGTGCCGAGCTGCTCGCCATCGGCGACCTGCAGCCGGACGTGCCCGCCGGGGACGAGCCTCTTGAGCTCGGAGGGCGTGCCCTGGGCGACGATGCGCCCGGAGTCGAGCAGCGCGATGCGGTCGGCGAGCTGGTCGGCCTCCTCGAGGTACTGCGTCGTGAGGAGGATCGTGATGCCCTCGCGCCGCAGGCCGCGCACGATCTCCCAGACCGCGCGCCTGCTGCGCGGATCGAGCCCCGTCGTGGGCTCGTCGAGGAAGAGGATCCGCGGATCCCCGAGCAGCGTCATCGCGATGTCGAGCTTGCGCCGCATCCCGCCCGAGTACGTCGACACCGGACGGTCCGCATCGTCGACGAGGTCGAACCGGTCGAGCAGGGCCGTCGTGCGCCGTGCGGCCTCGTCGCGTCCCATGAGGGCGAGATCGGCCATGAGGCGCAGGTTCTCCCGACCTGTGAGCAGGTCGTCGACGGCGACCGACTGACCGGTGACGCCGATGACCTCCCGGACGGCCGCTGGGTCGGAGCCGACCCCGTGCCCGCCGACGCGCGCGGAACCCGAGTCCGCGGAGAGCAGCGTGGACAGGATGGACACCAGCGTCGTCTTGCCCGCGCCGTTCGGCCCGAGCAGCGCCAGTACCGTCCCCTCCTCGACCGAGAGGTCGAGCCCGTCGAGCACGACCCGGCCGTCGTAGGACTTGGTCAGTCCGCGCACGTCGAGGGCAGTGCGCCCCTGCCCGCTCATGACGCACCGTCGACGTCGAGGGCTGCGCGCACGATGTCGATGTCGCCGGCGCTCGTCTGCGCGTCGACCTCGAGGGTGCGGTCGCCGGACGCGGGGCCGTCGGCGGCGTCGAGCGCGTTGCGCACGGAGCCGAACGACGTGCGCAGACCGAGCCTGGCCGCCGTGCCGTGCGGGATGCCGAGCTCGATGCGCCCGAGCGAGGTGCGGAGCATGACCTGCCCGCGCTCCGCGCACCCGATGCGCAGATCGCCGTTGGCGGTGGTGGCCATGACGTCGCCGCGGGCGCGGTCGACGGCGATCGTGCCGTTGGCCGACTTCACCCGTGTCGATGGTCCGGCGTCGCCGATCCACGTGTCGCCGTTGGAGTTCTTGACGAGCGCGTTGCCGCCGACGCGGTCGATCCGGATGCTGCCGCTGCTCGTCGTGCAGCGGGCGTCGCCGGAGACCGCGCCCACCGTCACGGCGCCGAGACCGGTCCGCAGGTCGACCGTGCCCGCCTGCTGCACGTGCACGTCGCCCGCGGAGGTCTTCGCGCCGATCTCGTCGAACGGGCCCTCCGTCGCCACGACGCCGAGCGACGTGCTCGCCTCGACCGCGGAGCCCGCCGGGACGTGGACGGTGACCTGCACCGACCCCGTCTTCCTGGTGGGTCCGATCAGCGCGCTGCGCTTGGGGCCCATCACGTCGAGTCGGTCGTCGGTGCAGGTGATGCGTGTCTGCTCCGCCGTACGCCGGTCCTTCTCGCTGGACGGGTCGGTCGGGACGACCTCGACGACGGACTCGCCGTCGGCGTCGGCGACGACGCGGATGTCGCCCATCTCGATCTCGATCCGGGCGCGCAACGGGCGGGGTGTCGGGTAGGTGGTCATGTCGGTGCCTCTCTGGGGAAGGGGGCGGGTCAGCGGACCCAGCCGCTGAAGCGGGTGCCGCCAGGGACGCTCGGTCCGTGGCCGGTGGTTGCGGGCCGGGTGAGCCCGGCGGACGCCGCGCGGACGAGCCAGGTGTTGACCGAGACGCCGGTGCCGCGGGCGGCCTCCTCGACCCGGTCCTTGAGGTCCTGCGGCAGGCGCAGGTTGATGCGAGCCAGCGGGCTGTCGTCGTCGCCCGTGGGCTCGGGGGCGGGATCCGGCTCGGGCGGGGCCGGCGGGGTCAGCACCACGAGCTCGGGCTCGCGGCCGCGCAGCCGTACCTCGACCGACGCCGGTGCGAGCTCGGCGGTGATCTCGGCCGCGGCGGCCGACAGCACCTCGAGCAGCGCCAGCCGGGCCGCCGAGTCCAGTCCGGCCACCAGGCGCTCCGCGGTGGCACGGGTCTCCGGGCCGCCCGCCTCGGCGGTGCTGAGGAACTCGGCGCGCACGGCGGCGACATACGGGGTCAGGTCCATGACGCCATCATGGCACCACTCTGGTGCCATTGCAACACCACTCTGCTGCCAGATCTCGGTCGGGTCTCCCTCCACAGATCCTCTCGGACCCTTGCCAGGCAGCGCCAGTGCATGATGTCGTAGGCAAACACACGCAAACACCATCAACGGGAGGCCCCGTGCGCGACAGCGATCTCGTCGCCGCCGTGCTCGCTGCGGTGTCCCTCCTCGCGCTCCCTGCCGTCGCGCCGCTGGCGCGTGCCCTCCGCCGCATCGGCGCACCCGCGCTCGGCGAGCTCCGGCGGTGCTCGCTCGCCGTCCTGGCGATGGCGCGCGACACCGGGTCCGCCGTGCTCGCCCGCAGAGCCGCCGCCGGCCTGCTCGGGTCGGCGGCCGGCCTGCTCGCCCTCAGCGCTCCGGCCCGCGCCGCCGCGGCTCCCCCGTCGGCCACCGCGCTCGAGCACGACCTGCCGGTGCGCCCCGAGGCCCGCGCCGCGGCGGCCTACGACGTCGTCGTGGTCCGGCCCGGCGACACCCTCTGGGACATCGCCCGCCGCCACCTCCCCGCCGGCGCGAGCGATGCATCGATCGCGCGGGCCTGGCCGCGCTGGTACGCCACCAACCGCGCTGTCATCGGGTCCGACCCCGACCTGCTCCTGCCCGGCCAGCGCCTGCGCTCGCCGGACCGCCGACCGACAGGGACGTCGTCGTCGCAGCACCCGTCCCCTGCACGCCCCGCCGAGGCCGTCGCGCCCGCGACGTCCTTCGACCCCGATCGACGGTGACTCCATGACCGACGTCCCCGCCGTCCGCGCGCTCGTGCGCGGACAGCGCCCGCTGCACCGCACCATCCGCACCCGCCCCGCCGCCGTCCAGGGCACCCTCGCGCTGCAGTGGCAGCTTCCGGGCGAGCTCGACGCCGAGCCCGTCCCGGCGGCCTCGCTGCGGCTGGTCACGCGCACGCCGGCCGACGACGACACCGACCCCGTGGTGGCCGAGGTACCGACATCTCGCGCGCACCTCCCCGAGCCCGGCACCTGGACGGCGCAGCTCGTGCAGGCGGTGCTCGAGGTGCTCGCCCACGAACGTCCGCGCCACCAGCTCGTGCGCTGGCTCGCACCGGAGGTCTACGCCGACCTCGGCGTCCATCTCGCGGCCCGGCCCGCGGGGCGCCCGGCCCCCCGCGCGCGGCGCACCGTCAGCTCGATCCACGTGTTCGAGCCGGCCGACGGCGTCGCGGAGGCTACCGCGGTGGTGGTCGGCGGCGCGCGGGCGCGCGCGATGGCGCTGCGCCTCGAGGGCTGGGACGGCCGCTGGCGCTGCACCCGCCTCGCCCTGCTCTGACGTCGCCCACCGCCGCCTCGCGGGCGAACCGCACGCAAACGCGATGGACAGCCGGCTATCGCGCGATAGCGTCGGCCCGATGGAGCGCCAGGTGCTGGTTCCCGGGGGCCGCCTGCACGTCGACGACGACGGTGCGGGACGGCCGGTCGTGCTGCTCCACGCCGGGGTGGCGGACTCCCGGTCGTGGGACGCGATGGTGCCCTTCCTCGTCGACGCAGGGCTGCGCGTCGTGCGCTACGACGCGCGCGGCTTCGGCCGGTCGACCACCGAGGACGTCGAGTTCTCCAACGTCGACGACCTCGTCGCCGTCCTCGACGCGTGCGGGATCGATCGGGCGCTCCTGGTCGGCAACAGCCGAGGCGGCCTGATCTCGTTCAACGCCGCGCTCGACGTCCCCGACCGCGTCGTCGGCGTCATCGCCGTCGCTGCTGCGCTCGGCGGCTTCACGGGCACCTCGACCGCGCTGGAGGAGGCGCTGTTCGAGGAGATGGAGCGCCTCGAGGCCCAGGACCCGCCCGACCTCGAGGCCATCGCCGCGCTCGACGTCGCCATGTGGGTCGACGGTCCTGGCCAGCCGCCCACCCGCGTCGACCCTGCGATCCGCGAGTACGTCCGCGAGGTCGACATGGTGCTCTACGACCCGGCGCGCGTCGCCGGCCGGTGGACGATGCCCGAACGGCCCGCGGTCGAGCGCCTCGACGAGCTGACCGTGCCGGTGGTGGCGGTCGTCGGTCTGCTCGACGTCACCGATTTCGTGCAGACCGCCGAGCACCTCGAGAAGCATGCGCCCGACGCCGTGGCGGTGCTCTGGCCCGACGTGGCGCACATGATCGGCATGGAGGTGCCCGAGCGGCTCGCGTCGCTCGTGGTCGAGGCCGCCGAGCGCCTCGGCGACTGGAGCTGAGCAGCCGTCACCGTCGACGCGTGATCAGGGGATCCTTGAGCGTGCGCTCGTCACGCGTCGACGGACGGTGCGGCGGGTGCCGACGGACGGACCCAGGTCAGCGGTTGCGCTCGTCGCGCTTGCGCTGCGCCCGCTCGGCGCGGCGGCGCTCGGCGCGCGAGGCGTCGGGCCCGACCTCGGGGACCTCGTCGAGCTCCTCGACGCCGCGGACCACACCGGCCTCGCCGTCGACCGACGGCGCGGAGTACTCGAGGCGCTGCGGACGCTGCGGGCCGAGGCCCTTGGCCGAGATCGACGGCGAGTGCGGTGCCTCGGCAGCGGGTGCCTCCGGCTCGGCCGTCTGCGCCTGCTGGGCGAGCGCGCCGAACTCCGGCGCGATGGTCGGCGTCAGCTCGACCGCCGGTGCCTGCTCCTCGACCTGGACCTCGACGTTGAACAGGTAGCCGACGGACTCCTCCTTGATGGCCTCCATCATGGCCTGGAACAGCTCGTAGCCCTCGCGCTGGTACTCGACGAGCGGGTCCTTCTGCGAGTAGGCGCGCAGACCGATGCCCTCCTGCAGGTAGTCCATCTCGTAGAGGTGCTCGCGCCACTTGCGGTCGAGCACCGAGAGGACGACGCGGCGCTCGAGCTCGCGCATGACCTCGGCCCCGAGGGTGCTCTCGCGCTCGTCGTACGCCGCCTGCGCGTCGGCCTGCAGCTCGCTGACGAGGTACTCCTGCGTGATGCCGCCGTAGCCGCCGCCCGATCCCTCCGCGAGCTCGTCGGCAGTGGTGCCGACGGGGTAGAGGGTGTGCAGCGCGGTCCAGAGGCGCTCGTAGTCCCAGTCCTCCGGGTAGCCCTCGTCGGTCTCGGCCTCGACGTAGGCCTTGACCGTGTCGTCGAGGAAGCCGCGCACCTGCTCGTGGAGGTCCTCGCCCTCGAGGACGCGACGGCGCTCCTCGTAGATGACGACGCGCTGGCGGTTCATCACCTCGTCGTACTTGAGGACGTTCTTGCGGATCTCGAAGTTCTGCGCCTCGACCTGGGTCTGCGCCGAGCGGATGGCGTTGGTGACCATCTTCGCCTCGATCGGCACGTCGTCGGGCACGTTGAAGCGGCGCAGGAAGGCGTCGACGATGTCGGCCTTGAACAGGCGCATCAGGTCGTCCTCGAGCGAGAGGTAGAAGCGCGTCTCGCCGGGGTCGCCCTGACGGCCGGAGCGGCCGCGCAGCTGGTTGTCGATACGCCGCGACTCGTGCCGCTCGGTCCCCAGGACGTAGAGGCCGCCGAGGTTGACGACCTCCTCGTGCTCGGCAGCCACGGACTTCTGCGCGCGCTCGAGGGCGGCGGGCCACTCGGCCTCGTACTCCTCGGGGGTGTCGACCGGGCTCAGCTCGCGCTGGGCCAGCTCGGCCGCGGCGAGGAACTCGGTGTTGCCGCCGAGCATGATGTCGGTGCCGCGGCCGGCCATGTTCGTGGCGACGGTGACGGCGCCCTTGCGGCCTGCCTGCGCCACGATCGCCGCCTCGCGCTCGTGCTGCTTGGCGTTGAGGACCTCGTGCGGCACGCCGCGCTTGCGGAGCAGCGCCGAGAGGTGCTCGGACTTCTCCACGCTCGTCGTGCCGACCAGGACCGGCTGGCCCTTGGAGTGGCGCTGCTCGAGGTCGTCGACGACTGCGCCGAGCTTGGCGTCCTCGGTGCGGTAGACGAGGTCGGGCTCGTCAGCGCGCGCGAGCGGGCGGTTGGTCGGGATCGGGATGACGCCGAGCTTGTAGATCTGGTCGAACTCCGCGGCCTCGGTCATCGCCGTACCGGTCATGCCGGAGAGCTTGTCGTAGAGGCGGAAGTAGTTCTGGAGGGTGATCGTGGCGAGGGTCTGGTTCTCCTGCTTGATCTCCACCCCCTCCTTGGCCTCGATCGCCTGGTGCATGCCCTCGTTGTAGCGGCGGCCGGCGAGGATGCGGCCGGTGTGCTCGTCGACGATGAGCACCTCGCCGTTCATGACGACGTAGTCCTTGTCGCGCTTGAAGAGCTCCTTGGCCTTCAGGGCGTTGTTGAGGTAGCCGACGAGCGGGGTGTTGACCGACTCGTAGAGGTTGTCGATGCCGAGCCAGTCCTCGACCTTCTCGACGCCGCTCTCGAGGATGCCGACCGTGCGCTTCTTCTCGTCGACCTCGTAGTCGCCGGCGATGCCCTTGTCCTCGTCGCCGCGCTTGAGCCGCGGCACGAGGCGCGCGAACTCGGCGTACCACTTGGTCGCGGCGTCGGCCGGGCCGCTGATGATGAGCGGCGTGCGCGCCTCGTCGATGAGGATCGAGTCGGTCTCGTCGACGACGGCGAAGTTGTGGCCGCGCTGCACGCGCTCCTCGATCGACCACGCCATGTTGTCGCGGAGGTAGTCGAAGCCGAACTCGTTGTTCGTGCCGTAGGTGATGTCGCAGCCGTACTGCTCGCGGCGCGTGGGCGGGTCCATGTTCGCGAGGATCACGCCCACCGACAGGCCCAGGAAGCGGTGCACGCGACCCATCCACTCCGAGTCGCGCTCGGCGAGGTAGTCGTTGACCGTGACGACGTGGACGCCGTTGCCGGAGATCGCGTTGAGGTAGGACGGAAGGGTCGCGACCAGGGTCTTGCCCTCGCCGGTCTTCATCTCCGCGATGTTCCCGCGGTGCAGCGCGGCGCCACCCATGATCTGGACGTCGTAGTGGCGCTGGCCCAACGTGCGATTCGCGGCCTCGCGGACGGTGGCGAAGGCCTCGGGGAGCAGCGAGTCGAGCGACTCGCCCTCGGCGTACCGCTCCTGGTACTCGGCGGTCTTCGCCCGCAGCTCGTCGTCGGTGAGGTCGACGAAGTCCTCCTCCAGCGCGTTCACCTGGTGGGCGATCGACTCGAGCTTCTTGAGCTCTCGGCCTTCGCCGGCACGGAGGATCTTGTCGAGGATCGACACGGGTGCAACGTCCTTGTCCTGGAGATCGCGAGCGGGGCAGCCCGCTGGAACGGGGTGAGCCCCCGCACCGCCGTCATGGTAACCATTCGGTCACAGCCCTACCCACCTCTGACGCCCCGAGCGGACCCCGAGTTCCTCCCCGCCGCCACCGACGGGCGAATCCGCTGGTCAGGCCGCGGACGCCCTGGTTGGGTGCGGTCATGGACGACCCGACCCCGGCCGATGTCCCCGTCTCCGCTGCGCGCGGCTTCCCGCCACGCCGCGACCTCACCGACGGCACGGTGCTGCTGCGCTCGCCGCGCCGCTCGGACGCGACGCAGATCGTCGCCGGCGCGACCGATCCCGAGGTGGTCCGTTGGACGCTCGTGCCCTCGCCCTACCGCGACGAGGACCTCGACAAGATCCTCGCGATCGCGGACGGGGGCTGGTCCGAGGGCACGGACGCGGTCTTCGCCGTGTGCGACGCCGCGCACCCCGAGGAGCTCCTCGGCCTGCTCGGGCTGCACGGGGTGGAGCTCGGCCTCGAGCCGGGTGGGCGGGCCGAGATCGGCTACTGGATGCGCCCGGAGGGGCGCGGCCGCGGCCTGATGACCCGCGCGATCCAGGTGGCGACCGGCTGGGCCGTCCACGAGCTCGATCTCGCCGTCGTGTCCTGGTTCGCCTTCGTCGGCAACGACGCCTCGCGCCGGGCCGCCGAGAAGGCGGGCTACACGATGGAGGGCACGCTGCGCCGCGGCGGCAAGCACCGCGGCGCGCTCGTCGACACGTGGGTCGGCAGCATCCTCGCCGAGGACCTGCAGCGGTGAACGACACCGACGATCTGGCTGCCCGCCGCGCGGCGGCGCGGCGCGGGGCGACGCGCTACCTCATGGGCCACGGCGACATCGCACCATCGGCGTGGCTGGCCGAGCTCGCGGCAGCAGCGACGGAGGAGGACCTCGACCGCTACGGCGACGGCGGCGAGGTGGCCGCCCTCGAGCGCGAGGTGGCCGAGCTGCTCGGCAAGGACGCCGCCGTCCTCATGCCGAGCGGGATCATGGCGCAGCAGGCTGCGCTGCGGTCGTGGGCCGACCGCGCCTCGACCGACGCCGTCGCGGTGCACGGGCTGTCGCACCTCGTCGTGCACGAGCTCGACGCCCTGCCCGAGATGCACGGGCTGCGCCTGCAGCGGCTCACCAGCGAGCCGCGACCGCCCACGGTCGCAGATCTCGAGGCGCTGGCCGGACCGCTGGCCGCCGTCACCGTCGAGCTGCCGCTGCGCGACGCGGGCTATCTGCTACCGACGTGGGAGGACCTCGTCGCGTTCAGCGAGGCGGTGCGCGCTCGCGGCGTACCGCTGCACATCGACGGCGCGCGCCTGTGGGAGAGCACGCCCTACCTCGGGCACAGCCTCGCCGAGATCGGGGCGCTCGCCGACACCGTGTACGTGTCGTTCTACAAGGGGCTCGCCGGTATGGCGGGCGCGGCGCTCGCCGGTCCCGCCGACCTCGTGGCCGAGGCCCGGCGCTGGCAGCGCCGTCACGGCGGCAACCTGTTCGTGCTGCTGCCCTACGCCGTCGGCGCGCGCGACGGGCTGCGTCGACGGCTGCCGCTGATGCCCTCCTACGTCGCACGTGCGCGCGAGCTCGCCGCGGGACTGGCCGCGCTGGACGGCGTACGCGTCTTCCCAGATCCGCCGCACACCAACGCCTTCCGCCTGTTCGTCGACGTTCCGCACGAGCACCTCGCCGAGGCGGGGCTGCGGATCGCGGAGGAGGAGCACGTCGCGCTGGTCCTCGGCTGGGAGGCCGCCGACGTGCCGGGTTGGGGGCTCACCGAGATCACGGTCGGCGACGCGACGCTCGAATGGTCGGTCGAGGACCAGGTCGTGGCGCTGGAGTCGCTGATCGAGCTCGCCCGCAGCCTGGCGGGCGACGGGGCCGGCTGAGGTCAGCGGGCGCGGCGCTCGCACTCGGTCTTGAGGCCGTGCGCCTCGGCCGTGACGTAGCTGCGCACCAGCCCGCCCGCGACCAGCCACACCGCGGCTGCGGTCGCGCCCTCCATCCGGACCGACAGCGTGACCGTCGAGCCGCCCTCGCGCGGCGCGACGGAGTGCGTCGCGATCGTGCGCGCGCCCGACGCGCGCGTCTCCCACGTCCAGGACTCGCCCGGCACGACCTCGGTCACGGTCCACGTGGCGGTGGAGAGCTTGGGCTGGGTGATCCGCGCGGTCGAGCCGACGGCCAGCGGTCCCTTCGGCTCCAGGACGACGGCGGTGATCGAGGTCGTCCACGACGGCATGGCCTCGACGTCGGTCGACACGAACCAGACCTGCGCCGGCGGCGCGTCGACGTCGAACGTCGTCTCGAAGCTGCGGGCCACGCCCCGATCCTAGGCCGCAGGCCCGGGCGTGAGGGCGGCGTGCAGGGCGGGAGCAGCGGTGTCGGGCACGACGCGGTCCAGGCGCACCTCGGCGCAGCCGACCCAGGACGCCGCCTCGCGCAGCGCTGCCGCCGTACCGGCGACTGCCGACCCCGGCACCGCGCCGCGCCGGCCGGTCTCGAAGGTGACCTGGCGCGCGTGCAGCACGCCCTTCTCGCGCTTGGGATCGACGCGCGCGACGAGGCGGCCGCCGTGCAGCACCGGCATCGTGTAGTAGCCGTGCACCCGTTTGTCCTGCGGGACGTAGAGCTCCATCTGGTAGTCGAAGCCGAACAGCCGCGACGTGCGACCGCGGTGCCAGACGAGGGAGTCGAACGGCGAGAGCAGCGTGGTGCGCGAGCGGGCCCGCGCGATCTCGTCGAGCGCCTGCGGATCGGCGTACGCCGTGGATCCCCAGCCCTCGACGTCGACGCGCACGACGCGGCCGGCGGCGACGAGGTCGTCGAGGTGCGCCTCGAGCTCGGGCCGGGTGAGCGTGACCGACGGACCCAGTCGGTGGACGTCGACGACGTCGGCGAACGTGCCGACACCCATCACCCGCACCGAGCGGGCCAGGAGCTCTCGCAGGCAGGTCGCGTCGTCGGGACCGTGCACGCCCTCGTCGTCGACCCAGCGATCCCCCGCCGCCGGCTCGCGGTGCTCGACCGGGATCGCTCGCTGCGCGAGGTCGTAGACGCGACGCCAGCCGACGCGGCGCACGCACACGACCTCGCCCAGGAACAGCAACCACTCGACGGCGACCTTGGTGTCGCTCCAGTCCCACCACTCGTCGCCCTTCTTCGCACCTCCGAGCTGCGTGGTGGTGAGGGCGCCCTCGCTGTGCAGGAGCGCACGGACGCGTGCGATCTCCTTGGTCGGCTCCTTGTGCCAGTGGAAGCCCCGGCGTGCATAGGCCCTGCGCCGGAAGGCGAAGAGCGGCCACTCCTCCACCGGGAGGATCGACGCCGCGTGCGACCAGTACTCGAACGTCGTGGCCTCGTCGGGGTGCTGGAAGCCCGGGCCGCCGCCCCAGTAGGCCGTCTCGATCGCCTCCCGCCCGACGGCGCCGAGCCGTGAGTACGCGACGAGCTCGTGGCTGCGCGCGAGCACGCTCACGGTGTCGAGCTGCACCGCGCCGAGCCGGCGCAGCAGCGCGTCGACCGCCGCCGTACGCCGGCGGAGCGATGCGCGAGCGGCCTGCGACGGCCTGAGCGGCAGCACGTCGGTGACGAGGCCCTGCGCGCGCAGCACCACCGACCGCGCGTCGTCGATCGACAGCTGCGGCAACGTCGTCACGCCGCAGAACCTAGTGCGCGCCGGCGACACCCGGCGGCTGGTCGCGGACGTCGGACCGGGCCGCCATAGTGGCGCCCGTGGCCGATGCTCCGGAACTGCTCCTCGCCGACGTCGACGCCTGGCGGGCGTGGCTCGCGCGGCACCACGCGTCGCCCACCGGCGTACGGCTGGTGCTCGCGCGCAAGGGTGTCGTCGACCCGACCAGCCTGACCTACGACGATGCGCTGCTCGAGGCGCTCTGCTACGGCTGGATCGACGGCCAGCTCACCCGCCGCGACGACACGACGTACTGCGTGCGCTTCACCCCGCGCCGCGCGCGCAGCCCGTGGTCGCAGCGCAACGTCCGGCTCGCCGAGCAGCTCGCTTCCGACGGCCGCATGCAGCCCTCCGGCCTCGCCGAGATCGAGCGGGCGAAGTCCGACGGGCGCTGGGACAAGGCCTACGCCGGCTCCGCCACGAGCGAGGTGCCCGACGACCTGGCCGCCGCGCTGGCGGCATCTCCGCGCGCCCAGGCCATGTGGGACGTGCTCACCCGCGCGAACCGCTATGCCGTGATCTACCGCGTGCAGGAGGCCAAGCGTCCCGAGACCCGCGCCCGTCGCATCGTCCAGTACGTCGACATGCTGGCGAACGGCGACACCCCGCACCCCCAGAAGCGCCGCGCCGAATGAGGACAGGCCGAAGCCCGGACGGGGATCCCGCCACCCCGGCGCGTCGACTCATGCTCGGCCGGGCGGGGCCCCTGACTCCTGAGCTCGGGGCGCGGCGTTGCGGTCGGGCTCGACCTTGACGTCGGGGTCGGACGCGACATGCTCCGTCGCGACCGCGGCGATGTCTGATCCGTCGCGCTCCTCGAGCTGGACCAGGCCCGGATCGGCACCGGGCAGCGCACGGATGAGCTCGTCCAGCTTGCGCTGCAGCGCTGCCTGCTCGCGGGTCTGGGTGTGCTGCAGGGCGAAGACCATCACGAGGGTGACGGCGCTCGCCACCCCTTCGAACCACGCCAGGATGCGGTCGTCCGAGGATCTGGCCGCCACCAGCAGGACGACGACGCTGACCGCTGCCGCCACCGCAGCCGTGCCCGCGCGTGCGGACAGATCCTGCAACCAGTGCAGAACGGCACTGGCCCGGGAGTCGCGCAAAGGTACGGGGACGTCCTCCGATGTCGGGGTCACCCGCCCTGCCTCCCGTGTGCGCTGGAGGGCCCGACAGTCGTGGCCGCCCCTGCTTGGCTCTGACGCACCCGGGCAGAGTGCGCCGCGAGCATCAACCGCTTCTTGCGCTTGCGCCGCTGGTTCCCGATCACGCCGAGCCCTATGCCCGGGAATCGCACGCTCACACGCAGGAGCCCCGGTCGACGAAGCCCTGGGGTGGCGATGAGGCATCGACGCAGGGCGACGCGCGCCTCGGTCTCGACCAGCGTCAGGCGATCTGCAGGACGCCTTCGCGGACGGCGCGGACCACGGCCTCCATGCGCGAGTGCACCTGCAGCTTCTCGTGGATCGACCGGATGTGGTTCTTCACCGTGTTCTCGCTGATGAACAGCTCCTCGGCGATGGCGCGGTTGTTCAGCCCCTGCGCGACGAGCGTCAGCACCTCGAGCTCGCGGCGCGACAGGGCGCCGGCGCCCTCGCTCGCGCCCTCGCTGCGGCGTACCAGCACGGCGAACTCGTCGAGCAGGCGCGAGGCCATCGCGGGCGACAGCAGCGACGAGCCCGCTGCGACGGCGCGGAGCGCCTCGACGAGCTCCTCGGGGCTGGTGTCCTTGAGCAGGTAGCCGCGCGCGCCCTCGCGCACCGCGCCCGCGAGGTCGGCGTCGTCGTCGGCCTGGGCGAGGACGACGACGTGGACGTCGGGACGCGCACCACGCAGCAGTGCGCACGCCTCGACACCGCCGCCGGGGACGCCGAGGTCGAGCAGGACGACGTCGGCACGCGTGCGCCCGACGAGCGCGAGCGCGGTAGCACCGGCGTCGGCCTCGCCGACGACGGCGAGGTCGGGTTCCCGGGCGACGACGTCGGCGACACCGCGACGGAACAACGGCTGACGGTCGACGACGAGGACGCGCACAGGTGGTCGGCTGCGCTGCACCACGCCGCGATCATGGCACGCGCACGACGC
>DASSQW010000371.1:0-22221 GCA_035702165.1 Candidatus Nanopelagicales bacterium | reverse complement strand
GAGCTCGCCCCAGCGCGTGGCGGCGGAGACGCGCACCGTCGACGTCGCCGCATCCACGCGCAGCTCGCGCGGCATCGCATCGAGCCGGAGGAGCGTTCCGTCGGTGTCCGCGGTGGAGGAGAACGAGTGACCCGTGCCGAGCACGCGGACCCGCTCGGCACGGGCGACGGTCTCGGCGAGCTCGGCGACCGACGTGGGGCTGGCCCATGCCGCCGGGGAGAACAGGACGTTGCCCGCCCAGTTCGTCGCTGCCGGCCCCTGCATGCGGCGAGCCTAGGGCGATCAGGGAGTGCTGGTGCCGTCGCGGCCGTACTCGTCGGCGAGGCGGACGACGTCGTGCTCCCACCCCGGGTCGGCGGTGGAGACCTCGGCGAGAAGCACGTCGGTGATCGCAGTGATCCGGTGGAGCACCTGCGGTGGCACATGGACCGTGGCGCCGGCCAGCAGCGTCGTGGGTTCGAGGTCGAGCGCATCCGGGCCGGACTCGAAGAGGGCCTCCCCCGAGAGCACGTGGATGGTCTCGTCCTTCTGCCGGTGCATCTGCAGGCTGAGCGAGCTCCCCGCGTTGACGCTGATGACCTTGCCGACGTATCCATGGGTGCCCATGGCGTAGATCAGCTCATGGCCCCAGGGCTTCTCGCGCCTGGCGGCGCGCAGGTGGTGCGCCGTCGGCACGATCGCGGTCTCCGCCGACACGGACTGGAACGGGTTGGTGCTCGGGCGAGGGACACCCGCGGGCGTGGTCATGCGTTCTCCGGGATCTGTGAGGACGCCGCTGGTGCGACGTCGGAGGACTGGAGGAGCTCGGCGATCAGTGGGTCCAGGCCGACGAGGGCGATCCGGCTGCTCGTGTCGCTGCAGCCGTAGGGGAGGACGAGATCGGGTCCGTGCTGCATCGCCCCGCAGGAGTACACGACGTTGGGCACGTAGCCCGATCGCTCGTCGGCGTCCGGGACGAGCAGCGGTTCGCGCAGCCGGCCCAGGACACGTGTGGGCGTCTCGAGGTCGAGGAGCATCGCGCCGATGCTGTAGGTCCGCATCGGCCCGACGCCGTGGGTGAGCACCAGCCAGCCGTGCGGCGTCTCGATGGGCGACCCGCAGTTGCCGAGCTGGACGGCCTCCCACGGCCGCTCCGGCCGCGCCACGATCTCCGGCCGCGTCCAGTGCAGCATGTCGTGCGAGGTCGAGATCCCGTTGCTCTCGCGGTCGGTGCGCGACAGCGCGACGTAACGGCCTCGAATCGTGCGGGGGAAGAGCGCCAGGCCCTTGTCGCGAGCACCGGGTCCGCTCAGGCGTCGAACGGTGAAGCGCCGGAAATCCGTGGTGCGCAACAGGTGCGAGCCGATCCGCGTCCCGTCGTACGCCGTGTAGGTGCCGACGTACTCGTGTCCGCCCTCCTCCAGGGGGAGGCGCACGAGGCGAAGGTCCTCCATGCCGTGGCGCTCTGCGGGAGACCGCGGCATGAGGACGCGCTCGGAGATCTCCGAGTCCTCGGGGAACTCGACGGAGTACGAGCTCGCCGCGAGGAGATCGAACCGGTCGAGGGTGCGCACGGAAGCGCCGCGCGTGAGGCGCTGGTCGCGCAGCGACTGCAGGGCGACGTCGAGGTCCTCGCGCGTGAACTCCTCGGGGAGGGACTCCAGGACGAAGTCGGAGTTCGTCCGATCGCCCCCGAGGTCGATGAGCTGCTGCTCGAAGCTCGCGCGCACCCAGGTGGACGCCACCGCGCGAGGCAGGACCACGACCTCCGGCGGCGGGTCCATCGCCACCGAGCCCGTGCGGTCGACGACCCCGGTCCGCAGCTCGATGCTCGAGATGTGGCCCTCGCCGACCCCGCGGACAGCCATGACGAAGCGGGTCGCGCCGGGCGACAGTCCGGACTGGTCCGGGTGCACCACCATCGACGGGTTGAACAGCGCCACCGACTCGATGGCGAACTCCTGCGTGAAGGTGGCACCGAGCAGACGTCGGCGGTCGTCGGTGAGGTCCGGGTGGTCGATCAGCCGGTGCTCCACGAGCCGGAAGTGGTCGAACCAGACGCGGTCGAGGTCGCGGTGGCGCCCGGCGAACGCGGTACGCAGCGCAGCGACCTCGTCGGCCACCTGCTCGTCGCTCAGCCGCAGGATGCGGTCCATCACCGCCGTCGACCTCGAGGCGCCGGCCGCGGCCAGCTCCTGCCCGGGCAGGAAGATCGTGGCGGCGACGCGGTCGGGGTCGGGCTCCAAGCGGAGCGACGTGCGACGCACCCAGGGGACTGCTGACGTCAACGCGGCACCGGGATCCGGCCGAGGAGCGCGAGCTGCTGCGTGGCCAGCCAGGCCAGCGTCGACTCGGCGCCACGGTTCTGGTTCACACCGCCCGGCTCGAGCCCGTCGTAACCGGCTCCCGTCTCTGCGTCGCGGACCGGCGTACCGCTGTCGTTGTCGCCCTCGAACCACGCCATGCAATCGTCGACGACGGCCCGCCAGCGGTCGTCGCCCGTCTCGACGTGGGCGGTACGGCAGGCCTCGGCCAGGGCCGCAACCTCGATGGGCTGCTGGTCGAAGGCGACCGAGGGCGTCTGCCACCGTGCGCGACCGGCGACGGGCACCATCGACAGGTGGCCGTCGATCGTCTGCTGGTCGATGAGCCAGCGCAGCAGGTAGCGCCCGTCGTCGCGCAGGTCGGAGCTGTCGAGGTGGCGTCCGGTCAGAAGCATCGCCTGCGGGAGCACGGCGTTGGCGTAGGTCAAGGAGTCCTCGGGCCAGGGCCAGGTCCGGTCCATCCGCGCCCGACGCAGGCTGCCGGCGGACTCGCGCAGCAGCCGTCGCGCGGCCGCGTCGTCCGGGTCCCGGTCGAGCAGCGCCGCGGCACCGAGGACGGCGTACGACGTGGCGCGCATCCAGCGCGACCGGCCGCGCACGGCGGTCTGGGCTGCGTCGGCAGCGCGCGCCGCGACGACGGGGTCGGTGCTGGTCGCAGCTGCGGTTCCCAGCGCCCAGAGCGCCCGGCCCCAGTGGTCGTGCGTGGACGCCTCGTCGGCCCAGCTGCCGTCGAGGTTGCGCCGGTTGTGCATCGAGCCGTCGTCGTGCTGGGCAGCGACGACGAAGTCCAGGTAGATCCGGGTCAGTGCCGCAACCTGGGGGCTCGGGTCGGTGACCCGCACGGTCACCACCAGCGCCCGGGCGGCGTCGTCGACGCACATCCCGTGCTCGGTCCGCGGCTGGTCCAGGAGGGCGTGCTCGTAGAGGCCGAGCGGCGTCGTGAGGCGTGCGAGGTGGTCGAAGCGCATCGTGTCGTCCATCAGACCGCCGCCCGCTGCGGCTCGATGAGGTGCGAGCCGCGCACGAGGGACTGTCCGAGGTCGAGGTAGCGGCGTCCGACCGTGGACCAGAGCAGCGAGTGCGCCAGACCGCGCGACGTCCGGGCCATGCCCTCGGCGAGGCCGGGCTCGGTGAGGACCCTGCGCAGCGCCGCGGCGAGCGCGACCGGGTCGCTCTGCGGCACCAGGATCCCTGCACCGGAGGCGAGCAGCTCCACCGCATGCGGGAACGCGGTGGAGATCACCGGGCGGCCGGCGGCCACCGCCTCGGTGAGCACACCGGACGTCACCTGCTCGAGGGAGTCGTAGGGGAGGAGCACGAGGTCGGCGGAGGCCACCGTGGCGGCCAGCTGCTCCTGGGTGAGGTAGCGGTCGTCGAACTCCACGTCGCCCGCGAGCCCGAGATCGCGCGTCATCGCCACGAGCCGGGAACGGTAGCTCTCACCGTCGCGCTCGAGGACCGTCGGGTGCGTGCGACCCACCACGCGGTAGAGCGGGAGGGGCACGTGGCCCCGCAGCGCGCCCAGCGCCTGGAGCGCCCACTCGATGCCCTTGCCCTGGGAGAGAAGTCCCCAGGTGAGCATCGTGGGGCGACCGGCGGGCGACGCGGGCGCCGGCCTGTGCGTACGGTTGTCGTGCGCGCCGTGGGGGATGACGCTGACGCGTGCGGGGTCCACGTCCCAGCCGGCGACGAGCCGGTCGCGACCCGTCTCGGTCATGGTCACGAGAGCAGCCGAGGCAGCGATGAGATCGGCGAGCACCTCGAACTGGTGAGGCGTCGGGTGGGTCAGCACGGTGTGGAGCACCGTCACGACCGGCGTCCGGAGGCGTCGTACCAGGTCGACGACCTCTGCGCCGTCGGCGCCGCCGAAGATGCCGTACTCGTGCTGCAGGATCACGACGTCATGGTCGTCGAGCACCCGCACCGCGGCATCGGTGGACCACGCGCTGCCGCGCTGCCACTGCTGGACGACGGGCAGCACCTGCACCTCCGGCTCGTCGACCACGCGGACGACGCCGACGTGCGCGCCGGCGGCACTCAGCTGCGTGACGAGAGCCTCGGCGAACGTGGCGATCCCGCACCGGGTAGGCGGGTAGGTGGAGAGGACAGCGAACCGGACGCCCATGGGGGGACTGCTTCCGTCGACGTGCTGCAGCGAACGCGCTGCCGATCGCGAGGGGAGAAGACGACATCCCGATGGCGTACGGCGCGAGGCCGACGTCGGTGGCCGGGGTTGCTTCGTCCCCGGCCCTCGTCACTCATCCTACCAGCAATTGGACGGACCGATTTCGCAGTAGATTCAAGGAAAACCGGAGGTCGACATCCGAATCGCCGTGCTCGCCTCGATCGCGCACTCCGTCCCGCCTCGCGCGTACGGACCGTGGGAGCAGGTCGCATCCACCCTCACCGAGGGGCTGGTCCGGCGGGGTCACGACGTCACGCTCTTCGCGACGGCCGACTCCCGGACAGGTGCGCGGTTGCGCTCCACCGCGCCCGCCGGCTACGAGGAGGACCCGCATGTCGACGCCAAGGTGCACGAGGCGCTGCACATCGCGTCGGTGTTCGAGAGCGCGGGCGATTTCGACCTCATCAGCAACCAGTTCGACTTCCTTCCCCTCGCCTTCAGCCGCCTGGTCAGCACCCCGGTCGTCACCACCGTCCATGGGTTCTCGTCGGAGCGGATCGTCCCCGTCTACCGCGAGTACGACGACGACGCCCACTACGTGTCGATCAGCGACTCCGACCGCCATCCCGACCTGACGTACGCCGCGACGATCCACCACGGCATCGATGTCGAGTCCTTCACGGTGGGCTCCGGAGGCGGTGGCTACCTGCTGTTCCTCGGACGCATCCAGCCGGACAAGGGCACCCACGGCGCCATCGACGGGGCCCGGCGGGCGGGGCTGCCGCTCATCCTCGCGGGCGTCGTGCACGACGAGGCCTACCACCAGCGCGAGGTGCTGCCCCACGTCGACGGTGTCGCAGTCCGGTACGTCGGGCCGGTCGGGCCGGCCGCACGGGACCAGCTCCTGGGAGGAGCGGTCGGGCTGCTGCACCTCATCGACTTCGAGGAGCCGTTCGGCCTGTCCGTGGTGGAGTCGCTCGCGGCGGGGACTCCGGTGGTGGCCTTCCGCCGCGGCTCGATGCCCGAGCTCATCCGTGACGGTCTCACCGGCTTCGTCGTCGACGACGCGCAGGCGGCCGTGGGTGCCGTCCGCGGGCTGCCGCGGCTCGATCGCCGGGCCTGCCGCGGCGACGCCGTCCGCCGCTTCTCCGCCGACCGCATGGTCCGCGACTACGAGCGCCTGTACGCGTCGGTGATCGCCTCCTCCTAGCGCGGGCGGCACGGGCTCGGCACTGGCAGAGTTCCCGTGTGGATCCGGAGACCGACGGCGTGCCTCAGCTCGCGGCGATCCTCGGCGCGGCCGAGGAGGTCCTGCGCGCTGCGATCGGCGGGCCGTGGCACGCCGCGGAGAACGCGCCGTACTACGGCCACGACGTGCGGGTCTACGTCGGCCTCGAGAACCCGCGGCATCCCGAGCGCCCGCTGGTCGTCCTGCGCGTCGACCTCGAGGAGCACGTGATCGACGTCGGGCGCGCGGTCGGCGTACCGGTGCCGGGCGGTCGGCAGCAGTGGTCGCTCGGCGAGCCGCGCGCGAGCCTGGACTACGACGAGATCCCGCTCGACGAGGCGTGGGGCGGCGAGCACACGGCCGAGCTGCTGATGCTCGGGCTGCGGGACGCCGTGAGCGCGGTCGTCGATGCTGCCATCCTGCGCGGGACGACGTGGTAGTGCTTCAGACCGCCTTGCTCTGAGCGTGCTGCTGGAAGAACGTCATCAGCGTGTTCACCCGCTCGTGGTGGCCGGCGAGCGACACCGTGATGTCACTGGTCGGGACCGCGCGGCAAGTGAGGCAGGTGCCTCTCGCGATCTCCTCCTCGGTGAGGACCTTGTCCGCGATCGGTCGGGTGTACTCGTAAGTGCCCTCGAGCACCTCGACCTTGCAGATGGCGCAGCCGCCCCGGCGGCAGCCGACACGGATGGCGTTGCCGGTGCGCTTGAGGGCGTCGAGCATCGTCTCGCCCGGGTAGGACTGGATGTCGACCTCGGTGCCCTGCACGTGGATGCGTGCCACGACCGTCTCCCCTCGATCTGCTGGCACGACCGTAGGGATGGCGGAGCGGCGTACGCAGCGCGGTTCCCGAAGGCGGAACACCCCGCTTCTCGCCGGGCGGGACGGCGCGGGACGATGGCGTCCTCGGGACGACGAAGGGTGAGCGACGTGGTGGCGACGGTCGACGGTCTGGTGCGGCTGCTCGAGCTCGCGCGCGTCGGCGACGTCCTGCGCGGGGCGGCACCCGACACCGACCTCCAGCGCGTCTTCGGCGGCCAGGTGCTCGGTCAGGCGCTGATGGCCGCCGGGTCCGACGTCCCCGAGGGCCGCGCTCCGCACTCGCTGCACGGCTACTTCCTGCGTCCCGGTGACCCGAGCACTCCGATCGACTACGCCGTCGAGGTCCTCCGCGACGGTCGCTCGTTCAGCACCCGCTCGGTGGTGGCACGCCAGCACGAGCGCGTGATCTTCCAGTGCACGGCCAGCTTCCACGTCGACGAGCGGAGCGGCATCGAGCACCAGGACCCGATGCCCGACGTGCCGTGGCCCGACGACCTGCCTTCGTTCCTGCATCGGCCGGGGGCCGGCGACCGCGCGATCCGGGGCGAGTGGGACGCGCTCGACATCCGGTACGACGACAGCGCGGGCGACGCCGTGCGCGGCTGGCTGCGCACGGCCGGGCCGCTTCCCGACGTACCGCTGCTGCACGCTGCGGTTCTCGCCTACGCCAGCGACCTGACGCTCATGGCCGCGATCGTCGCCCGCCACGGCATCCGCTTCGGCGACCCCGGGGTCGTGTCCGCGTCCCTGGACCACGCGATGTGGTTCCACCGCCCGGTGCGCGTCGATGACTGGCTGCTGCACGACGAGGAGAGCCCGTCGGCCTCGGGCGGCCGTGGTGTCGGCCGTGGCCGCATCTTCAGCCGCGACGGCCGCCTCGTGGCGACCACCGTCCAGGAGGGCCTGATCCGCGTCCCGTGAGGTGCGAGGAGGTCGAGCGCTGGGCGCGCCCGACCTCCTCGCGGCGATCAGGAGACGGGGATGACCGCCTGGTCGGTGAGGTGGACGTCGTTGCGGCCGTACTGCTCGAAGACAGCGGTGACCGCGACGGTGCCCTTCTTGAACGCACGTGTCTGGGCGGGCACGACGACGTTCACCGTCCGGATGGTGCTGTCGCAGACCACCGGATCCGCGAGCTGGATGGTGCCGGTGGTCACCTTGCCGTTGACCTTCTCGGTGACCGTGACCGTGAGGTAGCTGCGCGAGTAGCTGACGTACTTGCACATCACGTCGACCGGGATCTGCACGGCGGCACCTCGGGCGACGACCTTGCCTGACTCACGGACGTCGAGGTAGGTCGGAGGCGAGGCTTGGAACACCGCAGAGACCGCCGGTGTGCCGGCGAGCACGACGATGGCCGTGGCTCCGATTGCCGCCGCGACGACGCGACGCACTGCAGGTGACCTCATGAGACTTCCCCTCCCTGGAAGACGACCGACGGGGCAGGCGCGCCATCGGCTCGTGCGATGCCGTCGTCGATGACGGCGGGCTCCGCTGATCGGCATGCAGCCAGCGCAGCCCCGCTGAGGAGTGCTGCCAGCACGGGCAGCACGGTGATGTGCCAGAAGAAGTCGCCTGCGCTGGCGACGAGGATGCCGAGGGCACCGGCCAGGCCGGCGGCGTACGAGCTGGGCGCTCCCCTGTGCAGCCCGGGACGCATGGCCACGAGGACGCAGCCGAGCCACACCAGGAGCAGGACCAGCGCGACGAGGCCGAGCTCGGCGGCGACCTGGAGGTACTCGTTGTGCAGGAGCGTCGTACCGCGCGCGGCTCCCGCTTCCTGCCACGTGACCGACAGCCGTCCCGGACCGGTGCCGGTGAGGACGTGGGCACGCACTGACTCGAGGCCGGCTGCCCAGGCCGACCACCTCGGCGTCCCCAGCGTGACCCGGGTCGACAGCTCGGGCACCCGCGCGACGAGCACCGCGCCCGCGACGACTGCGACGACGGACGCCGCCCACCAGGCCCGGGACGAGGGCGGGCGACGGACGAGGAGGGTCGTGACCAGCATCGCGAGCCCGAGCCCCGCGGCAGCGAGCAGCGGTCGCGGCTCCGACGCGGCTCGCCACGAGAGACCGCAGGTCACGGCGAGGGTGGATCCACCCACGAGCACAGGGCCCCAGGCAAGCACTGACGCGGCGCCGCGGAGCAGCAGCAGGACGACCATGCCGACGACGAGCGCGATCGCGGCTCCACGGCTCAGGGTGGCGGCGGTGCCGCCGAGCAGCACGACCCCAGGTGCAGCGACCCACGCGTTGTTCGGGTGATCGGCCAGCAGCGCGAGCGCGACGGTGGCGCAGGCGGCCAGGAAGCATCCGGTGGCGTTCGCGTACGTGAACCCCGCGGCAGATCGCCACCACCCCTCGGCGGCGAAGGCCAGCGGCTCGACGTGAAGCACAGCACCACCGAGGCCGGCGAGCGCAACGACCGACCCGAGCAGCACGGTGCCGTGGAGGAGGGCTCGCACCTCGTCGCTGCTGAAGCGGCGCACCACGAGAAGCCCAGCGACGCAGGCGATCAGCGTCGCGGCGTAGCCCAGCGCGACGTCGGCGTCGCCGTACCGGGCGGAGAGGCCGAGCCACAGGAGCACGACCGCGGCAGGGGCGCTGACGAGCGTGTCGGTCCGCGTCCACCCCCCGCTCCAGTCGGTCAGCACCGCCGCCGCTACGACCGCGAGGACGACCACGAGGCGGGGCCGGCTCTCGTAGCCGCCCTGCACTGCGACGCCCACGACGAGGGCCGCGAGCAGCGTCAGGACACGGGTCGTCAACCCCGACCGCGCCCACGCGACGGCGCCCGAGAACGCCACGTCCCCCACCCCCGGAACCGTTCCTACTTCACGCCGAGCCCGGTGTCCTCCTGTCGGCGGAAGTGGTGCCGGCCGGTGCTAGGGGTGCAGCCAGCCCTTGAGCCAGCGGGTCAGGGAGGGCACGCCGATCCAGGCCATGTAGGGCACGATGATCGCCACGTTGACCGCGACCCGCAGCCACAGGTTCCAGGTGGCGATGTGAGGGCCGAGCAGCCAGTTGAGCAACAGCGACATCGGGTAGAGGGCCAGCGCGATGATCGTCGCGGTCTTCCAGCGCGGCGGCGGGACGACCATCTGCCCGGGAGTGTGGCTGAAGATCCCCTCGAACCCGCTGACGCCGTGCGCGCGGGCCTCGCCCTGCACCAGCGGCGCCGCCTTCGCCACCCACTCCTGGCGCTCGTCGCTGTGCTCCCAGGAGGAGAGCTCCTCGGCGCTGGCGAAGGTGAACGCGACGACGACGTCGGAGCAGTCGTCGCCGCTCGGCGGGTAGATCTGCGCGCCGAGGTGCCCGGGGAAGGACTCGGCCGCCCCGGTGATCCCGTGCGCCCACGCGACGAGCTCGTCCTCGCGACCCGGCGCGGGCTTGCGCGCCAGCACCACGGTCACCGGCAGGCTCGACGGGACATCAGCGACGGACTCGGACACGGCAACCTCGCAGCTCGGACGACAGAAGCATCGTGCCTGCGCAACGGCCGTCGGCTCCAGCGGCATTCCGTGGAGAGGCCCCGACGAGACGAACGCCACCTCGCCGTTGCGCCGACCAGAACCCCGCGCGCAACCGTCGGAAGTGCACAAGAAGCGGCGCAGTTTCGTGCACTACGACCTGTTACGCGCGGGAAGGTGGGGGTCAGCGCTTGATGAGGGGGCTGCGGACCTGGGTCGCGGCGGCGCTCGCGTCGAGGAACTCCTCCTTGAAGATGTCCCTCGGGAACAGGCGCTTGAGCATGAGGGTCTTGAGCGCGGCCTCGACCATCATCGGCGGCCCGCAGACGTAGCCGACGTGGCCCTTGAGCGTCTCGTGGTCGGCGGCGAGGACGTCGGTCACCATGCCGGTCGCGAAACCCTCCGCCTCCTCCTCGGACAGGCACGGGCGGTAGGTGAAGCGGTCCGGGAACCGCTCGGCCAGCGCACGGAACCGGTCGACGTCGTACATCCACTCGCGCGTGCGCGCGCCCTGGTAGAGGTAGATGTGCTCGACCTCGCCGGCACCCTCGTCGAGCGCCCGGCGGATCATCGACGCGATCGGTGCCAGGCCGGTGCCGCCGGCGATCATCACCGCCGGCTCGGACCGGTCCTCGCGCAGCACGAAGCGTCCGTAAGGGCCCGACAACGCGATGGTGTCGCCGACCGCGAGGTCCTTGAAGACCCACCCCTCGGTCGCGAGGCCGCCGGGGGTGAGTCGGATCTGGAACTCCAGGCGGCGCGGCTCGGACGGCGGGTTGGCCATCGAGTACGTCCGTGTCACGTCGTCGAGCCCGGGGATGTGCAGCGACATGTACTGCCCGGCGTTGAAGACCAGGTCGCGGTCGAGCTCGAAGACCAGCCGGCGGGTGCCGTTCGCGACGTCGGTGAGCTCCACGAGCGACGCCGTGTAGTCCTGCACCGGGTGGACCGGGATCGACTCGTCGACGTCGACGTCGGCCTCGAACACCAGGTCCGAGCGCGGGCGGGCGACGCAGGGGAGGAACTTGCCCTCGTCGCGCTCGAAGTCCATGAGGGCGTACGGCGAGGCCTCGCCGTGCTCGACATCGCCCTCGAGCACCTCGGCCTTGCAGGTGGCGCACGTGCCGTGGGTGCAGGAGTGGGGGACCCAGACGCCGGCCCGCAGGCACGCGTCGAGGACGGTCTGGTCCTCGCGGCAGGTGATCTCGCGGCCCAGCGGCTCGACGGTGATCTGGTACTCGGCGGTCATCGTTCGCTCCTGCGTCGTCGTACGGGTGGAAGCGCTCTTCTCCTACGCCGCGGCTCCCGGCAGGAAGGTCTGCCGGGAGCCGCGGGTGGGAACGTCAGCCGGTCAGATCTCGAACTGGACCAGGCTCTTGTGGCCGACGCCGTTGGCGACCAGCGAGGCCTCCATGTCCGGCGTGATCGGCTGCTTGTCGACGGCCCACCGTGCGGTGTCCATCATCTCGGGCGTGAAGTCCGGGTCGGCCGCGAAGAACTCCTTGCACAGCCCGACCAGCGCACCGAAGGGCATGTCCTTCGGGAACGGGAAGGTCGACGCCGCGACGAAGTACGGGTTCCCCTTCCACCACACGTGGACCAGCTGGGCGTCGCCGTAGAACTCGGCGGCGGAACGGCTGGGCCAGTTGTACTCGTAGTTCGCGACGACAGCCATGTCACGCCTCCTTCGGGGCCTGGCCGTGCCACGCCAGCCAGTTCTTGTGGTCGTTGGAGCCGAGGTACTCGGCGCCGTCGTTCGGGCCGAGCTTGTACCAGGCGGCGACCGCCGGCAGACCGCCCGGACCACCGCAGTTGCCCTGGAAGATCTGGTGCACGGGCAGCCACGACTGGCGGTACTTCACCGGCTCGCGGTCGAAGATCCACTGGCAGCCGTCGGAGCAGAAGTCGTAGCGCTCGCCCTCGTAGACCGACTGGCGCTGGCACTGGGTCAGCGGGTCGCCGGGCTCGGTGAAGCCCATCGGGATCTGGCAGACCGTGCACAGCTGCGGGAGACCGGGGTTGAAGTACCGGCCGCCGTTGTCCATGACCTTCTGCGCCTTGTCCCACGCGACCTTCTTGAACACCGGCCAGGTCTCGGGGTAGTTCTCCTCGAGCCAGGCCTGGTCCTCGGCGTTGGGGATGGTGGTGCTGAAGGCTGCCGCGTGGCTGAACTGGTAGAGCACCCAGTAGACCTGGTGGGACAGGATCTCCTTCTCGTCGATCGCCCACTGGACGTGCCGCGGGGGCTTGATCCCGTAGTACTCGAGGTCCTTGAACAGGCCGTTGAGCATCTGCTCCTCGAAGTAGAGCTCGAAGGCCTCCTTCCAGCTCATGACGTGCTTCGGGTGCATGTAGTCCATCATCCCGGCGACCAGGGCGATGAGCCTGTACCCGCGCCAGAACCACTTGTCGAGCCACTCCTGCACGATCGGGACGTTGTCCTCGTCCTGCTCGCACATGAACTTGATCGCCTCGAGGCCGAGGGTCATGTGGCGCGACTCGTCGGACTGCGCCGAGAAGCCGAACGTCATCGTCGGCAGGTCGCCGTTGAACGACGCACCGGACATGAACGGGACGAAGAGCAGGTTGGTGAGGAGGTACTCGAACGAGAACCCGATGGCGATGAGCCACTCGAACGGGCCGGCCGTCATGGCGTCCTCGAAGAAGGACTTCGGCACCGAGAGGTACCAGACGCGGTCGGTCCAGTGGTGCCAGTCGTGCATGCCGTCGAAGAACTTGTTGTAGTGCGACAGCGTGTGGATCTCGGTCTGCGCGTGGCGCAGCTCGTCCATGCTCTGGCACAGGGCGGCGAACCTGGCGCCCGGTCCGTTGGCGTAGCGGGCGAGGTAGGCGAAGTTGCGGTGCGCGTTGTACTCGTGCACCGGGATGCCCTGCAGGAAGATCTTCATCGCGTTCATGTAGCGCGCGTCGGTGAGGCCGGTCTGGCCCTGGCTCTGCGCGAAGCCGTCGAGGACGGCGTAGAGGCGCCGGTCCTTCTCGGCCTGGTACTTGTTGTAGGCCTCGACGGTCAGGCGGAAGGGGTCCTCCCACTTGGACCAGTCATGGACCTTGATCCCCTCGAACGTGGTGAAGGGGAAGACCTCCTCCTCCGTCACGTAGGTGGGGGTCCAGTCGAGGTCGTGCGTCAGCGCCGTGTACCGCTGCTTCATCGAGAGCTTGCGGGCCGGCTTCTCCGGGGAAACGGTCATGTCAGCTCTCCTCAGTGCTGCCAGGCGATGACGATCACGTCGTCATCCCACTCAACGAACTCGCCGAAGTACGAGATGATCGCCAGCTGGAGCTCGTGGGTCTCCCAGGGGCGACCGAGACGGTCCTCGACGCTGGACTGGTTGATGACGAGCTTGCCGTTCGTGGTCAGCCGGATCATCCCCGGCATGTGACGGATGTTGAGGTCGGGGTTGTCGGCCTCGATGGCCTCGACGAGGGCGCGGTTCTCCTCGTTCTCCTGCAGGTCGATACCGACAGGGCGGGCGCCGGTCGCGGCGGTCATCACTTGCCTCCGGGGACGGTCAGGCCGAGCGCGCCGAACTCGGCGGCGAGCGCGACGGCGTGGGCTTCGACGTTCTCCACCGCGCCGGCTCCCGGCACGAGGTTGTCGATGGCGGCGGCGACGTCGGTCACGGCCGCGACGACCTGGGCCCAGCGCTCCGTGAGGACGGACTCGAACGCTGCCCTGTTGTCGGCCCCGTGGGTGGCGTCGGCGAACCAGACCTTGATCAGCTGGTCGAGCCAGCGACGGTTGTCGGCGAACCACGAGGAGAAGTGCTGGGCGACGAGGCTGTAGGCGCCGGCGCCGCCCGCGAGCGCGACGTCGTCGAGGTGGCCGTACATGAGGCCGTAGAGCAGGCGGTCGGCGAGGTCGACCGTGACGACCTTCTTGCCCCAATCGTCGCCCGCGAGGACCTCCTCGATGAGGCGGCGAAGGCCCTGCATCTCCGGTGCCTCGAGCCAGCGCGTCTTCGCCGCCGCGAGCGCGCCGTCGTGGCCCAGGCCGTAGACGATGCCCACGCGGGAGAGGTTCTGCGCATTGCCGATGCGGTCGAAGGACGAGAACATGCAGCACTGGTCGATCGTGGTCCCGTACGCCCAGCGCGAGCCCTCGATGAGGACGAGCTGAGCGCCGGCCTCCCAATGGCGGAGCGGGATCAGGACCTCGCCCACGAGCGCGTCCCAACCGGTCGGCAGCTTCTGGAGCAGCCCGCGCGACTCGACGTACTCGATCGTCTTGGAGTAGGCCTCGCCCATCGCGGCGCGCGACTGCACGTACGGCGCGTAGTAGAGCTGCCGCGGGTCGATGAAGGCGTAGGGGTCCTCGAGCTTGAACGCCGTGTAGTCGACGTCGTAGAGCTCCTTGTCGGCGGACCAGAGCGGCCGGTAGTGGAAGTTCGCGACCGACTGGATGTCGATCGATCCCTCCTCGTACCGGGACGCGGGGCGATCGCCGAACCGTTCGACCAGGTTGGTGAACGTCTTGCGCTCGGGCTCGATCACCTGCGTGCGCAGTTCGATCTGCATGCGTGCCTCCTGAGGCGCTGCGGTGGGGACGTGCGTGCGTGCGGGGTGTGACCAGGCGGATCAGTGCGCCGGATGGCGCGGAGCGTCCGACTCCATCAGGAGGAGCAGGAGCAGGTCCTCGACGGACTCCGGGCCGGCCAGCTCGTGGGGCACGGAGTTGTCGAGGCCGTCGGCGACGACGCGGCCGAAGGCCCTGCCCTCGCCGAAGACGGTGGAGATCACCGCGGCGCGGCCGCGGTAGTAGACGCTGTAGAGCATCTCGTTGCCGACGACGTCGTCGACCAGGGTCATCCGGTCGTCCTCGGCGGGGAGCATGGCGTTCGCCTCGCAGACCAGCTGCTCGGTGAGGCCGCGGTAGGCGACGTGCAGGTCGTTGCCCTTGTTGATGGGTCGGAAGACCGAGCGCTGCAGAGCGGGCTCGGGGAGGTCCAGCTCGTCGGTGGTGTCGGCTCCGACGATGTCAGCGACCCGCAGCATGAACGGCGTCACGCGCGCTCCCTTCAGGACGGTCGGCGACTGCCGATGCGGGCAGTTCTAGTCCTGTGGTGACCGAGGACTCAGCGCTGTTCCGGACTGAGGAACGGAAGCCGGGAACTTAGGGCAGGCTCACCAACCGGCACGGGGCTCGGTCCCGGAACCCGTTGGAGCGCAAGGAATCCCGGGCCGGATCAACCGTTCCGGGGTGAGGAACAGCCTGGAAACACCCCCCGGTCCCGGGACTACCTTGCGGCTCGACGGTGCTGGCCTGTCGCGGTGCACGCAACGGCCGACCTGCCACCACATCGGATGGACGAAAGGACCGGACCGCGATGGCTGTCATGCGGATGGGCTACATGCACGTGAAGGTCACGGACTTGGCCGAGGCCAAGGAGCACTACGGCAACACCGTGGGCCTGTACCAGACCCTCGAGCAGGACGGGAAGGTCTACTACAAGGGCTGGGACGAGTGGGACCACCACTCGGTCGTCATCGAGGAGGGCGGCGTCGGCTACGTCAAGTGCGGCTTCAAGTGCGAGAAGCCCGAGGACGTCGCCGAGATCGAGACGAAGGCCGTGGCCTTCGGCTACCCCGTCGAGCGCATGGTCGCGGGTGAGAACCCCGAGGTCGGCGACGGCATCCGCGTGACGCTGCCCAGCGGTCACAAGATCGAGTTCTACTCGCAGATGACCGCGTGGGGCCTCGAGGTGGGCACGCACAACCCCGACGCCTTCCCTCGCCACATGGTGGGCATCGGTGCTCCGCGCCTCGACCACGCCCTGCTGTGGGTCGACGACGTCGCCGGCATCGAGAAGTTCTTCATGGAGTGCGTGGGCATGTGGGCCACCGAGCGGGTCCAGACCTCGCTCGAGGACGACGCGCACACGATCGCGACCTGGCTCACGATCGGCGAGTCGAACCACGACATCGCGCTGCTCGAGGCTCCGGAGAACAAGATCCACCACTTCGCCTTCGAGATGCGCGGGTGGAACGACATCCTCCACGCGGCCGACATCTTCGCGATGGACGACACCCCCATCGACATCGGCCCGACCCGCCACGGCATCACGCGCGGTACGACGATCTACTTCTTCGACCCGTCCGGGAACCGCAACGAGACCTTCTCGGGCGGCTACCGCTGCTTCCGCGACCGGCCGACGGTCGTCTGGACGCCGGACCAGCTCGGCAAGGCGATCTTCTACCACTCCCGCGAGCTCAACGATCGCTTCCTCACCGTCGCGACCTGAGCCACGGCTGCCCCGCAGGGCGGCGGACCTGGGGTCTGCCGCCCTGCGGGCGCGTCCGCACCCGGACCGCTAGCGTGGGACCGTGGCGGACAGCGACGTCGAGGGCGGATTGAAGTCCGTCGCGTCCGCGCTCGACCTGCTCGACTGCTTCGTGACCGACGAGGAGCTCGGCGTCTCCGAGGTAGCCCGCCGGCTCGGCGTCGCGAAGAGCACGGCCCACCGACTGCTCACCACGCTGAGCTCCCGCCAGCTCATCGAGCAGAACCCGGTCAACGGCAAGTACCGTCTCGGGCTGCACCTCTTCGAGCTCGGTCAGCTGGCGCTCACCCGCGTCGAGCTCCGGCGCCGCTCGCTCACCCTCCTGGAGGAGCTGCGCGAGCTGAGCGGTTGGACCGTCCATCTGTCGGTGGCCCAGGGCGCCGATGCTCTCTATCTCGAACGGCTGCCGACGCTGCGGGGCATGCAGGTGATGGACGAGTACCGCCGTCGATGGCCGCTGCACGCGACCTCGTCCGGCAAGGCCCTGTGCGCCTACGACCCCGAGGCCGCGGCAGCGCGCATCGCGGCCGGCTTCCCGGTCTTCACGGCCAAGACCATCAGCAGCGAGCGGCAGTTCCGTGAGGAGCTCGCCAAGGTGCGCCAGCGCGGTTTCGCCACCGCGCACGAGGAGCTGATGACCCGCCTCGCCTCGGTCGCGGCCCCGGTCCTCGACAGCCACGGCATCGCTCTCGCGGCCATCTCCATCACCGGCGCGAGCGCCGACCTCGGCAACAACCAGGACCGTCAGGTGCGCCTCGTCACGATGGCCGCCAAGCGGTTGTCCAAGATCATGATGCAGAGCGCGCGCGACGCCTCCGAGTGAGGCGAGCCTTCGCGAACACTCGAGAACCCCGTTCCTGGTTGAGGAACACGGCGAGAGTCCTGGCCGGTACGCCGCCTAACGTGCTGCCGTCGGCGACGACGTCACGCGTGCGAGAGGACGAACCCATGGAGTTCTTCGGCCACATCATCGACGGCCAGGAGGTCGCGTCGGTCGACCACGCGACCATGGACGACATCGACCCCTACACCCGCGAGGTGTGGGCGACCGTGGCGCTCGGCAGCAAGGCCGACGCCGACCTCGCCGTCGCCGCGGCACGACGCGCGTTCGACGACGGCCCGTGGCCGCGGATGGGGTTCGAGAAGCGCCAGGAGCTCATCCACCGGCTGGCCGACCTGATGGAGGAGCATGCGGAGGAGCTCGCGCTCGCCGACGTCCACGACATGGCGAAGCCGATCACCCAGGCGCTGCACGATGTGGCGCGCAGCGTGTGGAACTTCCGCTTCTTCGCCGACCATGCGCGCCTGTCGATGAACGACAGCTACCCGATGGACTCCGGGCACCACGCCTACTCGCGTCTCGACCCTGCTGGCGTGGTCGTCGCCATCTCGCCGTGGAACTTCCCGCTGATGATGGCGACGTGGAAGGTGGCTCCGGCCCTCGCGTGGGGCAACACGGTCGTCCTCAAGCCTGCGGAGGACACGCCGACCTCGGTGACGATCCTCGGCCGTCTCGCGATCGAGGCCGGCATCCCGGCCGGCGTCTTCAACGTCGTGCACGGCTACGGCCCCGACTCCGTCGGATCGGCGCTGACGTCGAACCCCGACGTCGACCGCATCACCTTCACCGGCGAGTCGGGCACCGGCCGCATCATCAGCGCCGCGGCGGCGAAGAACCTCATTCCGGTCAGCCTCGAGCTCGGCGGCAAGGGCGCGAACATCGTGTTCGACGACGCCGACATCGACAACGCGGTGCACTGGGCCATCGAGGCCATCTTCCGCAACGCCGGCCAGGTCTGCCTCGCCGGCAGCCGGCTGTACGTCCAGCGCGGGATCTACGACGAGTTCGTCGCGCGTTACAAGGAGGCCGCAGAGAAGCTCGTCGTCGGCGACCCCAAGGACAAGGACACGCAGTTCTCGCCGGCGCTCGCGAGCCAGGAGCACTTCCTCAAGGTGCAGAGCTTCCTCACCCCGGAGGCGTTGGCCGGAGGCAAGCTCGTCACTGGCGGCCTGGGGGAGGGCTGGGGCGTGCAGCCGACCATCGTCGTCGACGCCCCCTCCGACGCCCGCGTCGTGCGCGAGGAGATCTTCGGGCCCGTCGTCGTCGCGACTCCGTTCGACACCGAGGAGGAGGCGGTCGCGCTGGCGAACAACACGCGCTACGGCCTCAACGCCATGGTGTTCACGGAGAACCTGCACACCGCGCACCGGGTCTCGGCCAAGCTCAAGGCCGGCACTGTCTGGGTGAACTGCTTCTTCATCCGCGACCTGCGCGCGCCCTTCGGCGGCGTCGGCGACTCCGGTGTCGGCCGCGAGGGCGGCAACTTCAGCCGCGAGTTCTTCACCGAGCCCAAGGCCGTCGTCATGCAGATCGACATGGGCGACTGAGCCCGCGAGCTCCCGACGACACACCGCTCTGGAGGTCCCAGAGTGCGCCAACGACGACTCCCAGACCTCCAGATCGGGTGCCTTCGGCGTCAGGTGAACATGGGGTCCCTCAGGTCGAGGAACCTGGGCTGGCCGTCGAGCATGTCGGTCCACTGCGCGGCCGACGGGTCGTCGGTCATCCGGCGCTCGCCGGCGCGGGCGGCGTCCTCGTCCGCGAAGTACATGACCTGCACGCACTCGTGGTCGTCCTTCCAGCCGACGACACCGCCGATGATGTCGGGCCGGGACTGGCGCAGCTCGGCCTCCATCGCGCGACCCATCTCGCGCATCGACTCCCGGTCCTTCACGCGGCACTCGATGAGCTGCACGAAGTGAGCGTCGTCGGAGCCGCCGCCCATCATCGTGTCGCAGTCCGGGCAGTCGATGAACTCGACCTCGCCGTCGAACACGTCCTTCGTGTCGCGCCACCACGCGCTCTGGTGCGGTGTGTCGCTGTTGGCCCGGGCGTCGTGCTCGGACTCGAACCGCGCGATCATCACGCCCATGCCGTCCGGTGTGACGCCGATCGTGGATCCGAGGAAGCCCTCGGCCTTGGGCATGAGCTCGTCGCGCCACATCGTCGCCCGCTGCATGAGCGCGTCGGCGTCGCGCACGTGACCCTGGATCACCTGCATGAACATCTGCGGACCCCTCTGCCGGGCCCGGCCCGCTGCCGGGCACCTCCGCGAGCCTGCCCCCAGGGCGCGGCAAGGGCCAGCGGGCGAGGGGCCGCCCCGGTGTGTCGCGCCTGCGCGCGGCGGCGTACTGCTGCTGGGTAGCCTGCGCACATGTCTGAGGGGCTGCCGTTCGACCCGATCGCCGAGGCGCACCGGCAGTGGGTGGAGCACGGCTGGGGCGACGCCGCCGACGGCATGGCCGCGATCACCTCCCTCATGCGCGCGCACCAGATCGCGGTGTCGCGCGCGGAGGCCGTCGTGCGGCCCTTCGGCATCACCTTCGCGCGCTACGAGACGTTGATGCTGCTGCACTTCTCCAGCCGCGGGTCGCTGCCGATGAGCGTGCTCGGTTCGCGCCTGCAGGTGCACCAGACCAGCGTCACGAACGCGGTCGACCGCCTCGAGGCCGCGGGGCTGGTCGTACGACGTCCGCACCCCGACGACCGGCGCTCGACGCTGGTCGAGATCACGCCCGAGGGCCGCGAGCTCGCCGAGAAGGTCACGGCGGAGCTCAACGCGAAGGTCTTCACCGACCCCGGCCTCTCGCCGTCCGCGATGACCCGGCTGGTCGGCGTGCTGCGCGCCTACCGCAAGGAAGCCGGCGACTTCTGACGCCAGGTCGATCCTCCCGATCGGAGGTTGACCGGGCCGCTCGCGGTGGCAGGGTGTGAGCGTGGCGCTGACCGCGCTGCGACACCCGAGGGAGCCCGAGATGCTGCACGAGAAGGATGCCGTCCGCGAGCGGCTCGACGACGACGTCTTCGCGTCCACCGACCTGGCGACCGCGCTGCCGAAGTACCGCATCCCCGAGACCGAGCAGGACCCCCGCCACGCCTTCCAGGTGGTGAGCGACGAGCTGCTGCTCGACGGCAACTCGCGGCAGAACCTCGCGACGTTCTGCCAGACCTGGCTCGAGCCCGAGGTGCACCGGCTGATGGACCTCGCCATCGACAAGAACATGATCGACAAGGACGAGTACCCGCAGACCGCCGAGCTCGAGGCGCGCTGCGTGCACATGCTCGCGGACCTCTGGAACGCGCCCGACGCCGCGAACACCCTCGGTACGTCGACCACCGGGTCGAGCGAGGCGGCGATGCTCGGCGGCATGGCGCTGCTCTGGAAGTGGCGGGAGCGCCGCCTCGCCGAGGGCAAGCCGATCGACAAGCCGAACTTCGTGACCGGCCCGGTGCAGATCTGCTGGCACAAGTTCGCGCGCTACTGGGGCGTCGAGCACCGTGAGATCCCGATGGAGGGAGACCGCCTCATCATGACGCCGGAGGAGGTGCTCTCCCGCGTCGACGAGAACACCATCGGCGTCGTCCCGACCCTCGGGGTCACCTACACCTGCCAGTACGAGCCGGTCGCCGACGTCGCCGCGGCGCTCGACAGGCTCCAGGCCGACACCGGGCTCGACGTACCGATGCACGTCGACGGCGCGAGCGGCGGGTTCCTCGCGCCCTTCCACGAGCCCGAGCTGGTCTGGGACTTCCGGCTGCCGCGCGTGAAGTCGATCAACACCTCGGGCCACAAGTTCGGGCTCGCGCCCCTCGGCGTCGGCTGGGTCGTCTGGCGCGATGCGTCGGACCTGCCCGAGGACCTGATCTTCAACGTGAACTACCTCGGCGGGAACATGCCGACCTTCGCCCTCAACTTCTCCCGCCCCGGCGGCCAGCTCGTGGCGCAGTACTACAACTTCCTGCGCCTGGGTCGCGAGGGCTACGCGCGCATCCACCAGGCCTGCTACGACACCGCTGCGTACGTCGCCGACCAGATCGCCGCGATGGGGCCCTTCGACGTGATCTACGACGGCCGCGGCGGAATCCCCGCGACCGCGTGGAAGCTGCACGAGGGCGTCGACCACGGCTTCACGCTGTTCGACCTCGCCGACCGGCTGCGCGCCTACGGCTGGCAGGTGCCGGCGTACACGCTTCCGGAGAACCGCACCGACCTCGCGATCCAGCGCATCCTGGTGCGGCACGACGTGAGCCGCGACCTTGCGACCCTGCTCGTCGACGACCTGCGACGCGCCCTCGAGCACCTCGACAAGCACCCGGCGGCGACGTCGCTCACCTCGGAGGAGGCCGGCGGCTTCGCCCACTGAAGCGGGCGAGCTCACGGCCTGAAGGCCGCGACGATCGCGGCACCGTCCGCTGCGTCGTCCCGTCATCGAGGCCCGTCGTTCTCCGAACATGATCATGGTCGAGGAACTACGCGGGCGACCGTCGAGGATGTGGGACGGGTGTCCTGAGAAGGTCAGGTGCGGCCGCGGAGGCGCTCGGTCTGGCGGCGCTCGCGCTTGGTCGGGCGACCGGTGCCGCGCTCGCGGACGGGCACCGCGGGGCGCTCCTCCTTCGGCGGAGGTGGCGGGGTCAGGTCGTCGTAGCTCTCCGCGGCGACCGTCGCGCTCACCCGCTTCTCGAGCAGGCTGCGTACGACGAGGACGCGCTCCCCAGCGGGCGTGCGCGCCCGCACCGTGTCGCCCGGCTTCACCGGCTGGGCCGGTTTCGCGCTGGCGCCGTTGACCTTGACGTGCCCGGCCTTGCATGCGGCCGACGCCGCGGATCGCGTGGGGTAGACGCGCACCGCCCACGTCCATGCGTCGACGCGCACGCTCGTCCCGGTCATGCCCTCCAGCGTAGGAGCCGCCCGCTCGTGACGACGCGGTACGGCGGCGGCCCCCTACCCTGGCGCCAGGGCTGGACTAGTCGGTGGAGGCAGCGGTGGCACGGGTCGCGTTCGTAGGGCTGGGCGTCATGGGTGCACCGATGGCCGGGCACCTGGTGGCTGCCGGCCACGAGGTCGCGGTCTGGAACCGCGGCGCCGAGAGGGCTGCGCAGTGGGGGGCCGCCCACCCGGCCGCGACGGTCG
>DASSQW010000370.1:0-3313 GCA_035702165.1 Candidatus Nanopelagicales bacterium | reverse complement strand
GGGCACCCGCGGCTGCGGATGCGGCACGCGCCGTACCCCGTCGACGACAGGGCCCGCGACCACTGGCTCGACCGGATGCGCGAGGCGCTCGACGCCACGATGGCCGAGCTCGGCCTCGACCCTGCTCTCGAGCAGGAGCTCTGGCGTTACCTCGTGGGCGCCGCGATCGCCATGGTGAACACCGACCAGACCCCCCAGGGAGACTCTCTATGACCACCCACCTGCCCGTCCGCGAGGGCAACGCCGGCCTCCCCCCGCGCGACGAGCGGCTGTGGTGGCGCGACGCGGTGGTCTACCAGATCTACCCCCGCTCGTTCTCCGACTCCGACGGCGACGGCCTCGGCGACCTCCCCGGCATCCGCGCGCGCCTGCCCTACCTCGCCGACCTCGGGGTCGATGCCATCTGGCTCTCGCCCTTCTATCCCTCGCCCCTGCTCGACGGCGGCTACGACGTGGCCGACCCGCGCGACGTCGACCCCCGTCTCGGCACGCTCGACGACGCGCGCGCGATGGTCGCCGAGGCGCACGCGCTCGGACTGCGGGTCTTCGTCGACGTCGTACCGAACCACTTCTCCTGGGAGCACCCCTGGTTCACGGCAGCGCAGCAGACGGCGCCCGGCTCGCCGGAGTGGGCGCGGTTCCACGCGTTGCGCGGCAAGGGCGAGAAGGGCGAGCTGCCGCCCAACAACTGGGTGAGCGCGTTCGGCGGCAGCGCCTGGACGAAGATCGAGGGCCACGACGGCTGGTGGTACCTCCATCTGTTCGACGACTCGCAGCCCGACGTGAACTGGGAGAACCCGGAGATCCACGAGGACTTCGCGAGGACGCTGCGGTTCTGGTTCGACATGGGTGTCGACGGATTCCGCATCGACGTCGCGCACTCGCTCATCAAGGCACCCGGCTACCCCGACGGCCCCGAGCCCGACGGCGTCTGGACACCGGGCAACGAGACCGGCCCGGCGTGGGACCAGCCGCGCGTGCACGACGTGTGGCGCGAGTGGCGCCGGCTCGCCGACAGCTACTCCCCGCCGCGCGCGTTCGTCGGCGAGGCGTGGGTGCGCACGACCGAGTCGCAGGCGGCGTACACGCGGCCCGACGAGCTGCACACCACGTTCAACTTCCACTTCCTCAAGGCGTACTGGGACGCCGCCGTGATCCGTGAGGTCATCGGTACGTCGCTGCTCACGTCGGCGGCCGTCGGTGCACCGCCGACCTGGGTCCTCTCCAACCACGACGTGTGGCGCCCTGTCACCCGCTTCGCGCCGTGGCTCGACGCGGAGACGATCGACATCGAGGCCGGTCGCCGTCGGTCGCTCGCGATGTCGCTGCTCTCGCTCGCGCTGCCGGGATCGGCGTACCTCTACCAGGGCGAGGAGCTCGGTCTGCCCGAGGTGCTCGACCTGCCCGACGAGGTGCGTCAGGACCCGAACTTCTTCCGCACGAACGGCGAGGTCAAGGGCCGCGACGGCTGCCGCGTTCCGCTGCCGTGGTCGGGCGACGCGCCGCCGTACGGCTTCACCACCGGTGAGCCGTGGCTGCCGCAGCCGGCGGACTGGGCCGACCTCACGGCCGAGAAGCAGCAGGCGGACGAGGGCTCGACGCTCTCGCTGTACAAGCGCGCGCTGCGCGTGCGCAAGGCGTCTCCCGTGCTCGGCGACGGCGAGCTGGTGTGGCGCGAGTCGGGGCACCAGGACGTGCTCGCGATCGAGCGGCCCGGCTCTGAGCCGGTGCTCGTGCTGCTGAACGCGGGCACCGCCGACCGCGCGGTCGCGATCGACGGCGAGGTTCTCGTGTCCAACCGGGGGGTCGTGCGCGACGCGAGCGGGGCGCTCGTGATCCCTCCGGAGACGTGCGCGTGGATCAGGCTCAGCTGACCTGGCGGCACCGGGCCTGGGTGGTCGCGGGCATCACGTTCGTGGTGCTCGTGGCCGCTGCGGCGTTCCGGTCGAGCACCGGCGTGCTCATCGAGCCGGTCGCCACCGACCTCGGCTGGTCGGTGCAGCCGGTGTCGTTCGCCGTCACGGTCAACCTCGTGCTCTACGGGCTCGTGGCGCCGTTCGCGGCGGCGCTCATGGAGAAGTTCGGCGTACGCCGCGTTGTCGCGGTGGCTCTGGTGCTGATGTCCGCGGGCATGGCGCTGTCGACAGTGGTCTCGCAGCCGTGGCAGCTCGTCGCGTCCTGGGGCCTGCTCATGGGCCTCGGCGTCGGCTGCATGGCGCTCGTGTTCGGCGCGATCGTCGCGGGGCGCTGGTTCGTCGCGCGCCGCGGGCTCGTGATGGGCGTGTTCTCCACGGCGTACGCGACCGGCAGCCTGCTCTTCCTGCCGGTCATCGCGCGCGTCTCGACGACGTCGGGCTGGCGCTACGCGAGCATCGCGCTCGCGGTCCTCGCGCTGCTGCTGGTGCCGTTCGTGCTGTGGCTGCTGCGCGAGCGCCCGAGCGACCTGGGCCTGAGGCCCTACGGAGCCCCGAAGGACTGGGTCGAGCCCGAGGCGCTGGACGACCGTGGCATCGGCCCGGCGCGGGTCGCGCTCCTGCGGTTGCGCGAGGCCGCGCGCACGCGTGCGTTCTGGCTCCTCGCCGCCGGCTTCTTCGTCTGCGGCTGGTCGACCAACGGCCTGGTCGGCACCCACTTCATCTCGGCCGCGCACGACCACGGCCTCCCGATCACGACCGGCGCGACGCTGCTCGCGTTCATCGGCATCTTCGACGTCATCGGCACGATCGGCTCGGGCTGGCTCACCGACCGCTACGACGGCCGCGTGCTGCTGCTCGTCTACTACGGGCTCCGCGGCGTATCGCTGCTGCTCGTGCATCTGCTGTGGGCCCCGACCGTGCAGCCGCCGATGTTCTTCTTCGTCGTGCTCTACGGGCTGGACTGGGTGGCGACCGTCCCGCCGACCGTCGCGCTGTGCCGCGAGTGCTTCGGGGTGGAGCGGGCCGGCGTGGTGTTCGGCTGGGTGTTCGCCTCGCACATGGTGGGCGCCGGGATCTCGGCGTTCGTCGCCGGGGCGGTCCGCGAGTCGACCGGCTCCTACGACCTCGCCTGGTGGGTCGCCGGCGCCCTCTGCCTCGTCGCCGCCGTCGCGAGCTACGCCGTACCGCGGGGCGACGCCCTCACCAGCCGGGCACCCGACCCCGACCCCGAGCTCACCCCCGCCTGACCCCCGCCCGTCGCATCCGTGCGCGTGCTCGTCCGTCGAGTCGAAGGGTGCTGAGCGCGGGACAGAAGCCGCGCTGAACACCCATCGACAGAACCCGCACGTCGATGGGTGCTGAGCGCGGGTTAGAAGCCGCGCTGAACACCCATCGAA
>DASSQW010000369.1:0-4206 GCA_035702165.1 Candidatus Nanopelagicales bacterium | reverse complement strand
GCACTGGTCGGTCGCCTGCCCGCGCAGGAGCAGGCCCGTGCGATCCGCACATCGACCGCCTCCGGGCTGGATGCCGTCGGCCTGCTGCGGCTGGCGCAGGAGCTGCCGCGGCCGTGGCCGTCCGACGTCGCGACGTCGTTCGTCGCGATCATGGCGCAGGCCCACGACCCGCACCCGTCGCTGCTGCACCCGCTGCTCGACGCCGTGGCGCACGCCGCCGACGCCTCCGACGCGGACCCGGTCCTGGCCGCGCTGCGCGACCGTGTGGCGGCGTACGCGCCCGGCTCGCCGAACTGGTCCGCGGCGTCCGCCGCTCTCGACGTCCTCACCACCCGACACCGCATGCGCGAGGAGCTCACGTGACCGAGAACGAGCCCGGCCGATCCTCGACGGCTCTGCTTCGCCCCCACGCCGAGGACGCCTACGCGGACGAGCTGCTCGCGCTCGCGCGCACCGACGACCGGCCGCGTCCGCCCTCGTGGCGGCTCTCGCCCTGGGCGGTGGTGACCTACCTGCTCGGCGGGACGCTCGACGACGGGACTGTGGTGACGCCGAAGTACGTGGGCCCGCGCCGTCTCGTGGAGGTCGCCGTCGCGACCCTCGCGACGGACCGCGCGCTGCTGCTCCTCGGCGTACCCGGGACGGCGAAGACGTGGGTGTCCGAGCACCTCGCTGCCGCCGTCTCGGGCGACTCGACGTTGCTGGTGCAGGGGACATCGGGCACGTCGGAGGAGGCGATCCGGTACGGCTGGAACTACGCGCGCCTGCTCGCGGAGGGTCCGTCCGACGCCGCGCTCGTGGCGTCGCCGGTGCTCACGGCGATGCGTGAAGGGCGGATCGCTCGCGTCGAGGAGCTCACCCGCATCCCGTCCGACGTGCAGGACGCGCTCATCACGATCCTGTCGGAGAAGACGCTGCCGGTGCCCGAGCTCGGAGGAGAGGTGCAGGCGGGCAAGGGCTTCAACGTCATCGCGACCGCGAACGACCGCGACCGCGGCGTCAACGAGCTGTCGAGCGCGCTGCGTCGTCGGTTCAACACGGTCGTCCTGCCGCTGCCCGCGACCGAGGAGGAGGAGGTCGACATCGTCGCCCGTCGCGTCGCGCAGCTCGGTACGTCGCTCGAGCTCCCCGAGGTGCCGGCAGCGATCGAGGAGATCAGACGCGTCGTCACCGTGTTCCGCGAGCTCCGCTCCGGCACGACCACCGACGGGCGCACCGCGTTGAAGTCCCCGAGCGGCACGCTGTCAACGGCCGAGGCGATCTCGGTGGTGACGAGCGGCCTGGCGCTGTCCGCGCACTTCGGCGACGGTGTGCTGCGCGCGTCCGACGTCGCCGGAGGCATCCACGGCGCGGTCGTGCGCGATCCGGTCGCGGACCGCGTCGTGTGGACCGAGTACCTCGAGGCCGTGGTGCGCGAGCGTCCCGGGTGGGAGGACTTCTACCGCGCGTGCAGGGACGCGAACGCGTGACGGAGGCTGCGGCGACCACCGCCCCGCACCTGGAGGTGCTGGGGATCCGGCACCACGGGCCGGGGTCCGCGCGTGCTGTGCGGTCGCGGCTCGACGAGCTGCAGCCCGACGTCGTGCTGGTCGAAGGGCCTTCCGACGCGGATCCCGTCCTCGCCCTGGCCGCGCTGGACTCCATGGTGCCGCCGGTGGCGCTGCTGGCGTACGCCGCGGACTCGCCGCGCGACGCCGCGTTCTGGCCCTTCGCCGTGTTCTCCCCGGAGTGGCAGGCGATCTCGTGGGCGCACCGCAACGGCGTGCCGGTGCGCTTCTGCGACCTGCCGGCGACCGCGTCTCTCGTGCGGTCCCCGCCGGTCGCGGCGGACGACACGGACGACGCGGAGGCCGAGGACGGGTCGGCTGCCGCCGACGAGGCCCCCGCGCCGCCGCTCGTCCCGGACGTGCGCCAGGACCCGCTCGCGCAGCTCGCGCGCGCCGGCGGCTACAGCGACCCGGAGCGCTGGTGGGACGACGTCATCGAGTCGCGGGTCCACGGCCAGGCCCCGTTCGACGCGATCCGCGACGCGATGGCGGAGCTGCGCGCGACGACCACCCACCCCGGGCTCGACCCCGCCGACGAGGAGAGGCGCGAGGCGTGGATGCGCCAGACCGTGCGCGCCGCGATGAAGGACGGCGCGCAGCTGGTCGCCGTGGTGTGCGGCGCGTGGCACGCGCCGGCCGTGGACCCTGCCGTCAGCACCGCCGCGGCCGACGCCCGAATCCTTCGTGGCCTGACGAAGCGGAAGGTGGCGCTCACCTGGGTGCCCTGGACGCACTCGCGCCTGGCTACGGCCTCCGGGTACGGCGCGGGAATCACCTCGCCCGGCTGGTACCACCACCTGTTCACCTGCACGGATCTCACCGTTGCTACCTGGCTGACGCGCGTGGCTGGAGTGCTGCGCACCGAGGACCTCCCCGTGTCGTCCGCGCACGTGATCGAGGCGACGCGGCTGTCGGGCACTCTCGCCACCATGCGCGGCCGTGGCCAGGCCGGGCTCGACGAGGTCATGGAGGCGACGCGCTCGGTCATGTGCGACGGGGACGACGTCGCCCTCGAGCTGGTCACGAGGCGCCTCGTCGTCGGTGAGTCCTTCGGCTCGGTACCGGAGTCCGCCCCGACTGTGCCGCTCGCCGCCGACATCGCCGCGACGGCGAAACGATTGCGGCTCAAGGTGGAAGCCGCGCGGTCGCTCGACCTCGACCTGCGCAACGACACCGACGCCGAACGTTCTCGGTTGTTCCACCGGCTGCGCCTTCTCGACATCGGATGGGCACAACCGGCCCACAGCCAGGTCCGGTCGAAGGGCACGTTCCGCGAGACCTGGGAGCTGCGCTGGACGCCCGAGCTCACCCTCGCCGTGGTCGAGGCCTCGGTCTGGGGCAGCACCGTGGCCACGGCGGCGTCCGCGCGCGTCGTCGACGTCGCGGCGAACGCCGGCACGCTGGTCCAGCTGGCACGCACGCTGGAGTCGGCGCTGCTCGCCGACCTGCCCGACGCCATGCCCGAGCTGCTCGCGGCGCTCGACGCGAAGGCGGCGTCCGGCGCCGACGTCGTCACGCTGATGACGGCGATCCCGTCGCTCGTGCGCTCGGTCCAGTACGGCGACGTGCGCGGCACGGACGTCGGCGCGCTCGGCGACCTCGTCGACGCCTCGGTCATCCGCATCTGCGCGGGGCTCCCGGCAGCGGTCGGCAGCCTCGACGACGACGCCGCCTCGGAGATGCGTCAGCACGTCGACGCCGTGCACCACGCAGTGAGCCTCCTTGCCGACGACCCGTCGCTGCCGCGGTGGCTCGACACGTTGTCGGCGCTGGTCGGTCGCCACGACCTTCACGGCCTCCTCGCGGGTCGCGTCGTCCGGCTGCTGCTGGGCGCCGACCGCCTGACGACGGAGGAGGCCGGCGACGAGCTGCGCCGCGCACTGTCGGTCGGCCCGAACCCGGCGGCGAAGGCGGCGTGGGTCGAGGGATTCCTCGCGGGCGGCGGGCTCCTGCTCGTTCACGACCGGAGCCTCTTGGCGCTGATCGACGCCTGGCTGATCACCCTCGACGACCGGGAGTTCCTCGACGTCGTCCCGCTCCTGCGCCGCGCCTTCGGCGAGTTCGCCGCACCCGAGCGCCGCGCGATCGGCGAGGCGGTCCGACGGACGACCTCGGCGGGGCCGAGAGCCACCGGCGGGGACTGGGACGTCGACGTCGACCGCGCGCGCCCGGTGGTCGACAGGGTGGCCGAGCTGCTGGGGGTGGCGCGATGACCGACGTCGTCGACGAGGACGAGCGGCTGCGGCGCTGGCGGCTCATCCTCGGAACCCCGTCGCAGCAGGGTCTGGGCATCGCACTGAGCACGTCGGACTCCGCCGTCGACGCTGCGATGGCCGCGCTGTACGACAGCGAGGGCAGGGGCACGTCGAAGGACCGCAGCGCCGGCCTGGGTGCATCCGCGCCGCAGGTCGCGCGTTGGCTCGGCGACATCCGCACCTACTTCCCGTCGACCGTCGTCCAGGTCATGCAGAAGGACGCCATCGCGCGACTGAACCTGACCCGCCTGCTGCTGGAGCCGGAGATGCTCGACGCAGTCGAGCCCGATGTTCATCTCGTGGGGACGCTGCTCAGCCTCAACCGGGTGATGCCGGAGACCACGAAGGCGACGGCGCGGCAGGTGGTCGGGCGCGTGGTCGCCGAGGTGGAGAAGCGGATCGCC
>DASSQW010000368.1:0-2841 GCA_035702165.1 Candidatus Nanopelagicales bacterium | reverse complement strand
TCGTCTGGCCGGCCGAGCCCCACTGCTGGCTCATGATCGTCTGACCGGGGTACACGGGGATCAGGGCGACCTGGTTGGCGATCGAGGTGGCGTCGGAGATCGACCCCTGGGGGACTGCTGACTGGGGCAGGCTCTTGGGCTCGAAAGCGCCGTTGCTCGCGGCCGTGGAACCCGAGGTGCCGACCTCGATCTTGTCCTTGGCGACGAGGACGGTGACCAACTGCTGGCCCTCCTGGGCCTGATTGTCCGCGTTGCTCGCGTACAGCCACACCGCGACGGTGCCCAGCGCGGCCACGACGAGCGCGGCGATCAGCAGGAGTGTGCGACGACCCATCGTGGACCTCTGCAGCTCTGACCGCCGTGGCGGTCCGTTCCCGACCGGGTGCCGATCGGCCCCCGGCGGACCCAGCGTGGCGACGTGGGTCCGACACTTACGGTAGTCGTCGGTCACTCAAAGGGAATGCTTGAGAGCCGTGTCGAGACGTTCGGAGCGGCGAACCGTCCGAACGGCTGACGCTGCGTGACCGTCCGCGGCCAGCGCCCGTCGCTGTCGGTGAGCCGACCGGGTGACGGGCAAGCAGTCGTCCGGCCGATGCGCGTCAGCCCGACGCGACGGTCGCGACGACGCGGGCACGCAGCTCGGGCCGGCTCCACCGGCGCCGGGTGCCCTGCCAGGACCGCGCGGCCCAGAGGACCAGGCCGAGGGTGAGCAGCACGGGGTACTGCCACGGGGCTCCGAAGGTCGCGACCGAGAACAGCAGGCCGACCGTCGTCGTGACGACGGCGAGCCGCGCCGAGTAGAGCGCCATCGTCCCCGGCGGTGCGGGGGTGTCGCGCGCGCCGCGCAGCTCGGCGCGGTGCGGCCGGGTCACCGACAGGCGCATGCAGGTGGCGACCACGAGCGCCGTGCAGCTGATCGAGGCGCCCAGGACGCAGACCAGGTCGACCGGGTCCGGCGCGGAGCTCGCGCGGAGACCGGCGCCGACGAGCACGAGCAGCACCGCGGTGCTGACCACCTCGAGGACCACGCGCGCCTTGCTGCGCAGCACGAGGTCGGGGTCGTGCGGCAGCGTCGAGATCCAGAGCGCGCCGGTCCCGTCGAGCGAGAGCGCGTTGACGCCGAAGAGCAGCGCGGCGCCCGACGACACGAGCGGCGGCAGCAGGGCGATCGACGACCACGGCAGGCTCGCGACCGCAGCCGCCGCGATCGGCAGGATCGCCAGCACCAGCAGGCCGCGTCGCAGCGGGGGAGAGCGCCACACCGATGCGCGGTCCACGGCGAGCAGCGCGCGCTTCGCCGATGCGGGGTCCGGACGACGCTCGACCGGCCGGGCCAGCGGCCCGTCGACGCCGAGGTCGCCGGGGCGGCGCAGCGCCCAGCTCGCGATGCGCACCGCAGCCAGGTAGCCGAGGAAGGTCGCGACGAGCAGGCCGCCGGTGAACCAGAGGAACCCGCCGGCGTCGAGCAGCGATGCGCTGATCTGCGCGCCGAGGATCTTCTTGGTGGGCGAGGCGTCGAGCAGCGAGGCACCGCGGTCGGTCGCGATCACCCAGCCCGCGACGGCGAGGGCGACGGCGAGCATCGCCCACGTCGTACGCCGTCCGCTCCTCGTCCGGCGCACGCCGACGAGCGCCCAGCCCAGGGCCTGCCCGACCGACGTGCAGGCCGCCATGAACGCGAGGAGCACCACGATCGGCAGCGTCGGACCGCCGGGACCGCGGACGGCGTACGCCGACGCCGAGGTGAGGATCAGGACCTGGAGGTACCACGCGATGTTGAGCGGCGCGAGGACGAGCGAGCCGCGGACGAGGGTCGACACCTTGATCGGGTACGCGACCAGCTCGGCCTCGGGGATGATCTCGTAGCCGCCGCCGGCCGCGACCGGCGCGATGAGGCACAGCAGCGCGAACGCGAGCATCGCCGAGGGAAGCAGCGCCGCGACCTCACCCGTGCGGTCGACGGGTGCGCCGGCGACGACGTCCTCGACGCCGAGCGACTCCGACGAGACGCGACCGAGCGGCACCGACGCGCTCGTGATGACGACGAGGACCACGATGCCGACGGCGACGAGCGCCGCCAGCGCGATCGCGGTGCGCAGCGGCCGGGCGCGCATCATCTGCCAACGCAGCGAGAGCAGCGCGGAGACCTGGCCGCGCCCGCTCATCGCAGCAGCTCGCGGTAGCGGGCGGCGCCGGCCTCCCCGGCGAGCTCGGCCGCGGGCGAGGCTGCCACGACCACGCCGGAGCGCAGCACGACGGCCTCGTCGCACGCCTCGACGGCGAGACCGAGCAGGTGGGTGGAGACGAGCACGGCAGCGCCTCGCATGCGGGCGCGGCGGATCTCCTCGAGCGTCGCCTCGACGCCGAGCGGGTCGACGCCGTCGAAGGGCTCGTCGAGCAGCAGCACGGCCGGCTCGTGGAAGGCGGCCAGGAGCACGGAGAGACGACGGCCCATGCCGTGGGAGAAGCCGGAGGTGATGCGGTCGGACGCGCCGGCGAGGTCGAAGCGGTCGAGCAGGTCGCGTGCCCGGTCCTGCCAGCCGCCGGGCATGCCGCGAAGCCGGGCGGCGAGCTGCAGGTGCTCCCACGGCGTCGCGCGCGGGATGAGACCGCCGACATCGGGGCAGTAGCCGACGCGGGCACGAACCTCTGCCGGGTCGCTCGCGGCGTCGACCCCGGCGATGCGCACGCGCCCGGCGGTGGCGGGCAGCACGCCGGCCAGCACCTTCAGGGTCGTGGACTTGCCGGCACCGTTGCGGCCGACGAGCGCGACGGAGCCGCCGGGCTTGACCGTCAGGTCGACGTCGTGGACGGCGCGCACCGCGCCGTACTCGACGCGCA
>DASSQW010000367.1:0-11845 GCA_035702165.1 Candidatus Nanopelagicales bacterium | reverse complement strand
GGGAGGGATCGCCCACGACTTCAACAACCTGCTGGGCGTGATCCTCAACTACGCGTCGCTCCTGGCGCGCGACGCCGAGTCCGACGACGTCCGTGCCGACCTCGCCGAGATCTCGGCTGCGGCCGAGCGGGGCGCGGGCCTCACCCGACAGCTGCTCACCTTCGCTCGCCGGGACGCCGGCAGGCGGGAGTCGGTCGAGGTGAACACCGTGGTCCGCGACGTGACCACGATGCTGCGCCGGACGTTGGGCGAGCTGGTGGAGCTCGAGCTGCTCCTGCACCCGCAGCCCCTCCACGTGCTCGCCGATCGGCACCAGCTGGAGCAGATCGTGCTGAACCTCGCGATCAACGCACGCGATGCGATGCCCGACGGCGGGACCCTCGTCATCACGACACGGCCCGGTCCTGAACCGCCGCAGCCGGGCAGCCTCGGCACGGTGGAGCTCTCGGTGGTGGACAGCGGCACCGGAATGTCGCCCGACGTGGTGGAACGTGCGGTCGAGCCGTTCTTCACCACCAAGCCCCCGGGTCAGGGCACCGGTCTGGGTCTTGCCACGGTCTACGGCATCGCCGGTCAGCACGGTGGGGAGCTCGCCCTGGAGTCCGCGCTCGGAGCCGGGACGACGGTCACGGTCCGGCTGCCGGCAGCGCAGGCACCGACGGCGCTCCTCCCGGAGGCCGGCGGGGCAGAACAGGCCGGGCGGGGCGAGCGGGTGCTGCTCGTGGAGGACGAGTCGGCCCTCCGGGTCGGGACGGCGCGCCTGCTGGAGCGGCACGGGTACGCCGTGACGACAGCCGTCGACGGCGAGGAGGCCTGGTCGATGCTGACCGCGTCGCAGGACTACGACGTCGTGCTCACCGACATCGTCATGCCGCGGCTCAAGGGATCCCAGCTGGCCCGGCGGCTGCGCGACACCGGCAGCGAGATCCCGGTGGTCTTCATGTCGGGGTACGACTCGGGCGACACCTCCGCCATTCCGGGTCCGGTGCTCGTGAAGCCGGTCGAGGAGCGGGAGCTGCTGGCGACGCTGCGCAGCGTGCTCGACCCCGAGATCTCCTGACCGGTCAGGTCGCTACCGTCGGCCGTCCGAACAGGTACCCCTGCCCGAGCCGGAGCCCCAGGCCGAGCAGCGCGTCGCGCTCGGCGGGCGTCTCCACGCCCTCCGCGATGACGTCGACGCCCACGCGCTCCGCGAACCGCGCGATCATCTCCGCGACGGCGGAGCGGCTCGGGTCGACGTCGATCCCGCGGACGATGCCGATGTCTACCTTGATGATGTCGGGACCGAGGTTGACGATGTGGCGGAGGCTGGCGAACCCTGCGCCCGCGTCGTCCACGGCGATGCGGGCCCCGCGGCCACGGAGGTCTTGCAGGGCCAGGTGCAGGACCTCGTAGTCCTCCACCGGGACGTGCTCGGTCAGCTCGAAGACCAACCGCGACCAGTCCACCTCCTCACCGAGGTCCGACAGCGCGCCGGCGAGCATCGTGGTCGGCGAGACGTTGAGGGCGAGGGTGGTCCCGACGGGAGTCCGGACAGCAGCCGGCACGCCTTGTGCACGGCGTGCATCTCCAGCTCGACGGCGAGGCCGAGCTGCTCCGCCGCCGCGTACCAGACACCGGGATGGGCCAGGGAGCTGGGCGGGAACCGCGACAGCGCCTCGTAGCCCACCGCGTCGCCGTCGTCCATCGTCACGATCGGCTGCAGCGCGATCTGGACGGAGTCCTCGGCGATGGTGCGGGAGATCAGCTCGCGGACCGCGCCCGGGTCGTCGTCGACCGCCGGCACCCCGGCGTCGAACATGTCCAGGCGGGCCAGGACCCAGGCGCGGCTGCGCCGGAGCTCGAGGTACGCCGCCCGGGTCCGGAGCAGGTTGCGCGCCCGGAGGACGAGCTCGCCGGCATCGAAGGGCTTGGCCACGACATCGTGCGCGCCGAGGTCGAGCGCGCGCGTCGTGCTCTCGTTGGAGTCGTCCGCGCTGATGACGACCACGGGGAGGAAGGACCCCGCTGCATGCACCTGGACGTGCTGCAGCGCCTCGTACCCGTCCATCCCGGGCATCCGGAGATCGAGGAGGACGAGGTCGGGATCGATCTCGCTCAGCATCCGGTCCACCTGCAGCGGGTCGTTGAGCTCGGTGACCGAGTGGATGCCCGCGTCGCGGAGGATGCGTGCGATGAGCCGCGTGTTCGCCGGCATGTCGTCGATCGCCAGCACCCGCATGGTGCCGACGCCCTCCAGCGGCCCCTGGCTGCTGGTCGACGCACCCCGACGCACGGCGCCCGCCTCCAGCCCTCACCGCCGGCTCCAGCCCCGACGGGTCCGGTCACCGTCGACCAGGATCCTCCGGGTTCGTGATCTTGGAAAGGTCCGCCCGGGTCCGGTTCCGCGGCAGCGCATAAGGTCGTCCCTACCGCGACCGACGGCCGGCAGACCGGAGGACCACATGCTCACGAGCACGCATGCACCTGGCCGCGAGCGGGAGCGGTGACGCGGTGGCGGTGTCCGGCGAGATCCTGCAGCTCGGGCTGATCTTCCTGGCCGCGGCCGCCGCCGGCTGGCTCGCGCGGCGGCTGTCGCTCCCCGCGGTCCTCGGCTTCCTGGCCGTGGGTGTCGTCGTCTCGCCCTTCACCCCGGGGTACGTCGCCCCTCGCGAGCACGTCGAGCTGCTCGCAGAGTTCGGCGTCGTGCTGCTGCTCTTCGAGGTCGGGATCGAGATCAACCTGCACAGCATCGGCCGCGAGCAGCGCGCGCTCCTCCTCGCGGTGCCGGCGCAGGTGGTGCTGACGACGCTGCTGGCGGGCGGGCTGTTCGCCGCGTGCGGGATCGTGCCGACGACGGCGCTCGTGCTCGGTCTCGCGGTCGCGCTGTCGTCGAGCGTCGTCGTCGTGAACATCGTGCGGAGCCGACGGCGTCGCACCGACGTGGAGACCGAGAAGGCGATGCTCACGTGGAGCGTGCTGCAGGACATCTGCGGCGTCCTGCTCGCCGCTCTGCTGCTCTCCGTCGCCGGCGTCTCCGGCCGGCCGCCCATGCTCGCGGTCCTCGGGCTGGCGGGCTTCCTCGTGGTCTCGGCGGGCGCGGCGTGGCTGCTTCCGCGCGCTCTGCGCCATCTGGGCACCGAGCCCGACCTCTTCCTGCTCGTGTGCATCGGCGTGGGCCTCGGCCTCGCGGGCCTTGGCGCCGTCGTGTTCGGCGTGCCTGCGGCGCTCGCGGCGTTCATCGCCGGGCTCGCCGTGGCGGAGTCGCCCGAGTCGGTCATCGCGCGGCGCCAGCTCGTGCCCTTCCGCGACGTCTTCGCCGTGCTCTTCTTCGTGTCCGTCGGCACGCTGATCAACCCGCAGGCGGTGCTCGACGGCCTGCCATGGCTGGCCCTGATGCTCATCGCCCTCGTCGTCGGCAAGGTGGCCGTCGCGGCGGTTGCGGCGCGGCTCGCCGGGGTCGGGCGGCCGCTGCAGCTCGCGGTGGGTATCGGCCAGGTCGGGGAGCTGAGCTTCGTGCTCGCGTCGCTGCTCGTCACCGCCGGCCTGCTCAGCGGCGAGGTCTACGCCGCGCTGCTGACGGCCGTCGTGGTCAGCATCGCCGTCTCGACCGTCGTCGTGCGGCTGCACTGGACCCGGTCGCCGGCACCTGCCACCTTCTAGCCTCCCGGTCCCTCGACGTACGACGTCCTCCGTGCGGGATGATCTGCGGGACGGACCGACGACGAGGAGCGGTATGAGCACCGACGAGAAGCCCGCCGAGATGCCCCACATCCACCGCGACGAGTCGGCGATCTCCGACGGCCTCGTGATCTTCGGCATCACCGGCGACCTCGCCCGGGTGATGACCTACCAGTCGCTGTACCGCCTCGAGAAGCGCGGTCTGCTCGACTGCCCCGTCATCGGCGTCGCCTTCGACGACTGGACGCACGAGCAGCTCATGGACCGCGTGCGCTCGTCGCTGCAGGCCAAGGGCGAGGCGATCGACGAGGGCGTGCTCTCGCGCTTCTCCGACCGACTGCTCTACCTGCACGGCGACTTCTCCGCCGACGACACCTACCAGCGGCTCGCCGCGGCGATGACCGACGTCCATGCGCCGACGTTCTACCTCGAGATCCCGCCGTCGCTGTTCGCGACAGTGGTCGGCGGCCTGTCGCGCGCAGGGCTCACCGAGAACGCGCGTGTCGTGGTCGAGAAGCCGTTCGGCCACGATCTCGAGTCCGCCAAGGCGCTCAACGCCGAGATGGCGGAGTACCTGCAGGAGCCGCAGATCTTCCGGATCGACCACTTCCTCGGGAAGCTCTCGGTCGACGACATCATCTACCTGCGCTTCGCCAACTCGATCATCGAGCCGGTGTGGAACCGCAACTACGTGCAGTCCGTGCAGATCACGATGGCCGAAGACTTCGGGGTCGACGGACGGGGTCACTTCTACGATCCTGTGGGCGCGCTGCGCGACGTCGTGCAGAACCACCTGCTGCAGGTGCTCAGCCTCGTCGCGATGGAGCCGCCGCACGGCCGCGACATCGACAGCGTCAGCGACCGCAAGCGCGACGTCTTCCGAGCGATGGGCCCCGCCGACCCCGCGCGCTGCGTGCGCGGGCAGTACCTCGGGTACACAGACGTCGACGGCGTCGCCCAGGACTCGAAGACCGAGACGTTCGTGGCGCTCGAGCTGTTCATCGACAACTGGCGCTGGTCGGGCGTGCCGTTCACGATCCGCGCGGGCAAGGGCCTCCCGGTGACGGCCACGGAGGTGCGGGTGATCTTCAAGGAGATCCCGTGGCTCGGCTTCGTCCCGCGCGAGGCGCCGCGCCCCGATCCCGACGAGCTCGTGCTGCGCATCGGCCCGGACCCGGGCACGAGCCTGCGCATCCAGGCGCACCTCGACCAGGAGCCGCGGCCGCGGCTGGTCGGCCTCGACCTCGACTTCGCGGCGGTCGGCGGCGACAGCCCGACGGCGTACGAGGTGCTGCTGCACGCCGCGATGGTCGGCGATCGCACGCACTTCGCCCGGCAGGACCTCGTCGAGGAGACCTGGCGCGTGGTGCAACCGCTCATCGACAACCCGCCGCCGGTGGCACCGTACGTCGTCGGCTCGTGGGGCCCGCCCGGGGTCGACGAGCTCCTCGAGGGCGACCCGGGCTGGCGCGAGCCATGGAAGTCCGGCGACAACTAGGAGCGGCAGACCCGTCGCACCTCGTCAGCGGACAGGTACGCCGGTGACGGTGACGGGCGTTGGCGGTACGTCGCCCGGCGGCAGCTCGACGAACGCCACGACCTCGCCCTCGACGGGCGCGCCGCCCGCGCGGTACTCGAGGGTCACGGTCCGCCCCGAGGAGTCGGTGCGCACGCGGGTCACCGCAGGGGCGTCGCCGGCGGACCCGGGCAGCACGGCAGCGACGACCGGCCAGCCTCGTGCGTCGCCCGAGGTTCGCGGATCGGTGTCGCAGACAGAGGCGTCGAGCGACGTCGACACTGCTGCGGGCACTGCGCCCGCGGGAGCGGAGCAGGTCGCGAGGAGCGTCCAGCCCTGCACGACGTCGCGGTGCACGACCCGCACCACGAGGACGCCGAAGCCGACGATCAGGGCGCCCACGACGAGTGCCGTGAACCAGGGACGGTCGCGGACGTCGGTGCGAACCCGCGCGGGGGTCTGGGTCGTCAGCACCACGTCTTCCACCTCACTGATGTAGTGATACAACGAATGTAAGCCACCACGGATGAAGTCGCAAGCGCCCGTGCGGCTGGCATCATGACCACGTGCCCGAACTCGACACCTCCGCCGCGGCCGTGCTCACGGCGTCCCGGGCTCTGCTCGCGGTGGTGGCGCGCTCCATCGCTCCCGAGCTCGACCGCGTGACCGTGCCGCAGTTCCGCGTGCTCGTCATCCTCTCCACGGCCGGAGCCCCGGTGCGCAACCGCGACCTCGCGGACGCGCTCGGCGTGCACCCCTCGACGTTCACGCGCAACGCGGACCGGCTCGTGTCCGGCGGCTGGGTCCGGCGGGCGGAGAACCCCGAGAACCGGCGCGAGACCCTCGTGTCGCTCACCGCCGCCGGTCGACGCCTCGTCGACCGCGTCACCGCGCGTCGTCGCGACGAGATCCGCGAGGTGCTCGCGCGCCTCACCCCGGCGCAGCGGCGCCTGGTCCTCGAGGCGATGACGGCCTTCGCGCACGCCGCCGGCGAGCCCGACGTCGGCGACCTCGCCGAGTTCTCCCTCTGAGTCCCGTCTGCCGGGCGGGCCCGGCCGTCGGACGTCGTCCGATCGCCAACGTCCGGCGCGTGGGTGACGCTTCAGCCTCGTGCGTGCTCGGCTCCGCGGCCCGCTACGTCTGGTGGGTCGGTGCCGCCGGCCTCGTCGTGGGTCGGGGACCGACCCGCTGACCGTCAGGACAGGCCGGCCTGGGTCAGCGCGCTCGTGAGGGACTGGGCGAACCCGTTGCTGGTGAAGGTCGCGCCGCTGATGCCGGAGATGCTCGAGCTCTGCGCCGCGATCGCCTGCGAGACCAGCTGGGGGACGGCGTAGGAGCTGATCTGCGAGCTGCGCGGATCGTTCTGCGGCACCGCGAGCGCCGTGATGTCGGTGACCTTGCCGCCGCTGACGGTGACCTGCAGCTGGATCGTGCCGTAACCGTGGCCCACGTCGACCGTGTCGCCGGTGTAGGTCCCGTCGGTGCCGGCCGCGGTGCTCGTGCCCGTCGACGTCGAGCCGGACGTCGACGTTCCGGGCGAGGAGGAGCCGGACGAGGAGGCGCCGCCCGAGGTCGAGCCCGACGACGAGGAGCTGCTCGAGTTCGACGAGCCGGCGTCGGTGCCCGACGACGAGGTGGTGGGTGAGGTGGCGGCCGACGCGGTGGTCCGGGCCTCGGGGTTGAGGGCGAGGATCGCGGCGACACCCGCGAGGGTGCCGGCGCCCACCAGGGCTGCGCGCTTCATGACGTCGTCCTCTCGAACGCGTAGTGGTCGGGGGAGTGGAACGAGAACGCCTCGTCGTGGATGCGGTCCTCGGGGATGCCGAGCACCTCGGCCGACTCGTGCACGGCCGCGACGAGGTCCGCCGGCCCGCAGGCGTAGACGTCGGCGGAGGCGATCTCGGGAACCAGGTGCTGCAGGGTCCTCGCGTTCAGGGGGTAGTCGCGGCGCGGGCCGACGAGGTAGCGCAGGCGCATCGAGCGGCCCCGGACCCGGGCGATCGCCTCGAGCTCGTCGCGCAGCACCAGGGTGTCGGCGCGAGGGGCGCGGTAGAGCAGGTCGATCTCGACGTCGGGCGGGAGGTCGTCGAGGATCGCGCGCACCGGAGTGATGCCGACGCCGCCGGCGACGAGCACCACGTGGTCGGTACGCCGGTCGTCCGCCGTGAACACGCCGTAGGGGCCCTCGAGCACCACGCGCGTGCCGCGCGCGAGCTGCGCGGTGCTGCGGCTGTGGTCACCGAGGTCCTTGATGGTGACGCGGATGAACTCTCGGGAGGAGCCGGCGGAGACGGAGTAGGGGTGCGACTGCCACCAGCCGTCGCGCGTGAGGAAGCGGAAACCGAAGAACTGGCCGCCGCGCAGCGCGAACCGGTCGACATCCTTCCCGCGGATCCACACCGACACGGTGTCGGCGCTCTCGCGTTCGACCGCGTGGACCCGCAGGCCCATGCGCAGCGACTGCCACACCGGGGCGCCGAACCGGTAGACGACCAGCAGCCCCGCCGTCACGGCGTACATGCCGACCCAGATCCAGCGCGCCCACGCGTGGTCCACGAACTGCTGTCCGTACATGACCTGGTGCAGGTAGGCGAGCGCGATCGCGAGATAGAAGTAGAGGTGCGTCACCCACCACGTCTCGTACTTCATGCGACGCCTTGCGACGCGCCACGACGTCATCCCGCCCACGATCATGAGCACGAAGCCCGCGAGCGCGGGGAGCATCCACGGATAGACCCTCATGAAGTCCCAGGTCTGCGCGAGGTAGGAGACCGCGGTCGACGCGGCGTACCCGGCGGTGACGAGCACGACGTGCGCGGCGATGAGCAGCAGCGCGACCGGCCCGAGCTTGCGGTGCCACGACATCAGCCGGTCCATGCCGACCGATCGCTCGAGGATCGGCACGCGCGCGACGAGCGCGAGGAGCAGCAGCGATGCGTACGTGCCGACGAGCGCGCTCCAGCGCCCGGCCTCGGTGAGCAGCGCACCGGGTCCCGACAGGCTGGTGCGGGTGAGCAGCTCGATCGCGACGACGACACCGAGACCGAGGCCCGCGATCCAGACGAGGACGTCGCCGACGAAGACGCGCGAGTCAGGACTGGCCGGGAACGGTGCGCGGCGTCGGGGACCCGCGGCGGGGGCGACGCGGGCTGCCGGCCGGGTCTCGGTGGTGCTCATGACGGCAGCCTCGACGCCGAACCTGTGCAGTTGCTGACAAGGGCAGCGCCCCCGGCTGAGACGTGCTGAGCGCGGTCCGGCGCTCGCTCAGCCCACGACGTCGAGGAGAGCCGAGGCCCTCGCCTGCTCGGCCACGGCGGCCTCGCGCACGAGCGCCACGAACGCCTCGGCCGCCGGGAGCGTCGCACGATCGGCGTGCCAGGCGAGCCCGACCACGCGCGGCGCCACGCCGCGCAGCGGCAGCACGAGGATTCCGGGTCGGTGCTCGTCCACCGACAGCCACGACACGACCGCCGCGCCGATGCCCTCGGCCGCGAGCGCGAGGATCGTGCCGTTGTCGTGCGAGCGCAGCACCACCTGGTCGCCGAGACCCGGTCTGCCGAGCCGGTTCTCGACCGCGTGCACCGACCGCATCTCGCCGTAGGTCACCAGCGGTACGCCGTCGAGCTCGTGCGGCTCGATCGGCCTGCGCCGCGACGCCAGCGGGTGCCCGTCGTGCACGACGACGACGTACGGGTCCTCGACGAGCTCGATCGTGCGCCAGTCGCCCGGCGGCACCGGGTGCACCACGAAGGCGACGTCGAGCCGTCCGGCCTCGAGCAGGTCGAGCAGGTCGCCGTCGTCCTCGGCCTCGACCAGCCGCACCGACATCCCTGGCCGCTGCGCCGACAGCTCCCGCAGTGCTGCCGGCAGCAGCCGCACGCCGACGCTGGAGAAGCAGCCGACCCGCAGCACGCCGGACTCGCCCGCGGCGAGGGCCTCGAGGTCGGCGCGGGCCCTGGCCAGCTCGCCGGCGAGGGTCTCCGCGCGCGCCACGAGCAGCTCGCCCGCCGGCGTCAGCGACACGGCGCGCGGCCCGCCAGGCCGCTCGACGAGACGCGTGCCGGTGAGCGACTCGAGCCGCGCGACCTGCTGGCTGACGGCGGGCTGGGTGTAGCCGAGGTCCTCGGCGGCCCGGCTGAACGATCCGGTGCGTCCGACCGCGGCGAGCGTGCGCAGGTGCCGCAGCTCGATCGCGTCCCACGGCGAGGCCATAGCCAGAGCATAAGCAGTGCTGATGGAAAACCGCGCGAGGTGCTGTTGTGCTGATGGACCCACCGGGGCACCCTCGAGGTACCGCAGCACTCCAGGAGGAACCGTGACCCTCGCCCCGATCGCCTCCGTGGCGCCGTACGCCGATGTCGTCGACCTCGAGCGCTACCCGATCCACGATCTCGGCTCGACCGAGGGCCAGGCCTTCCTCGCGCGCTGCCGCGCCGACCTCGCGGCGAACGGCGTGTGCTCGCTGCCCGGCTTCGTCCGTCCCGACGCCGTCGCCGCGATGATCGAGGTCGCCGCGTCCAACGCCGACTCCGCGCACGGCTCGGAGACGACGCACACCGTCTACTTCACGGTGCCTGACGAGACCGTGGCCGAGGACCACCCGCTGCGCCGAGAGGTCCGGTCGGCCAAGCACGGCATCGCCTACGACCAGCTGCCGGCCGACGCGCCGCTGCGCCGGCTCTACGAGCACGACGACCTCACCGCGTTCATCGCAGCGGTGCTGAGCAAGGACGCCCTCTACCGCAGCGCCGACCCGCTCGACGCGCTGCAGGTCACCACCTTCCGCACCGGCGAGGAGCTCGGCTGGCACTTCGACAACAGCGAGTTCTCGGTCACGGTCATGTACCAGCAGTCCGAGGAGGGCGGCGACTTCGACTACGTCCCCGGGACGCGCGACGAGGTCGACGAGCGGTACGACGTCGTCCGCGCCGCCATCGACGAGGACCCGTCGCTGCTCGTGCGCCTCGAGAGCTCGCCCGGCGCCCTGGCGATCTTCCGCGGGCACCACGCGCTGCACCGCGTCACGAAGGTCGTCGGCCCCACGCCGCGCATCAACTCGGTGCTCACCTACGGCGAGCGTCCCGACATGCGCCTCTCCGACCTCACCTCGATGCTCTTCTACGGCCGCACCTCGTCCTGACCGGCTCACCCCACGGGCAGGGAGCAGGCCCGGAAGCCGCGGGTCCGGTGAGCGGGGCCGACGTGGTTGTACGGTCGGCGCTCGTGAGCAGCGTCCCGGTCGTGCAGGTGCAGGAGGTCATGCCCGAGCACGACGGCCCGCGGACCGGTCCGCGGCTGGTCGTCCTGGTGTCGTTGAACTTCCCCGACCTCAACGACCACGTCGCCGGGCTCGTGCGCGCGCTGACGAAGGTGGCGCTCGAGGAGGTCGCGTCGCTGGGCTTCGACTGGCGACTGGTCGACACGTCCGCCCCGCTGCCCGAGGTCGACGACGTCCTCGACACCGATGCGGTCCTGATCCTCGGCGGTGGCGACGTCGACTCCGAGCTCTACGGCGTCCCTGGTCCGGTCCCGCACGAGTACGGCGTCGACGTCGCCGCCGACCGCTTCACCATCGACGCGATCCGGGGCGCGGTGGACGGCGACGTACCGCTGCTCGCGGTGTGCCGGGGCGTACAGCTGCTCAACGTCGCCTATGGCGGCACCCTCGTGCCCGACCTCGACCCCTCGCACCTGCACCACGGCGACCACGACAGCGGGCTGTTCCTCGACGAGCACGTGCGCATCGACGAGGGCACCCGGTTGCTCGAGATCCTGCACGAGCGGGACTGGCACGTCCGCAACGGCCATCACCAGGCGGTGGACGCCGTCGCGCCCGGGCTTCGTCGCGCGGCGGTTGCCGACGACGGGATCGTCGAGGCTGTCGAGCACCCGACGGCGTGGGCGATCGGCGTGCAGTGGCACCCCGAGGAGAGCGACGGTCCCGGCGACGACCGTGCGCTGCTCTGGCGCGCGCTGCGCGACGCCGCGCAGGAGCGGCTCAGCCGGTGAGGATCACGTCGTGCGGATCGATGGCGCGAGGGGCTGGACGTCGCGCTGCGGCGCGACCGAGGTCCGTGCTAGGTGGTCTGGCGGTCGGCGTCGGTCGTCACGCCGGGACCGAGCAGCGTGACGTCTGCGGCGAGCAGCAACCGGACGGCGCGCTCGTCGAGGACGACCGAGCCCGGGGTCGCGCAGCGCGGGCAGACGAACTCGGCGCGGGCGGGCTCGGTGGACACCGCGCCCACCAGCCGCACGTCGTGGACCGGAAGTTCGACCGAGCCGCAGCGCGCGCAGTCGACGCGCACGCTGGCGATCACGTTGTCGGCCACGGCACCATCGTGACAGAGGCACCCCTCACTAGCCAGGCAGCACGGCCCCGTGGAGAGGGTTGTCGCGGAGCGTGACGACGGGAGCCTGCACGGTGTCCACCCGTTCGCGGCTTGTGTGCACGAGCGGTACGGCGAGTTCACGCTCCGCAGTCGCCCCTCGGTGATTTCACCCGTTCGGAGGAGTGTAGAGCGCGACGTGATCGTCTCCCCACGGTCCGTCGTGCAGAGAGGTATCGAACGGCGTACTTCGCCACGCTCCGGCGAAGGTGGGTGACGCTGCGCTGACCACTGCGGCGGTTCGCTCCAACGCCATGTAGCGGTCTCGTAACGCTCCGCAAAA
>DASSQW010000366.1:0-6608 GCA_035702165.1 Candidatus Nanopelagicales bacterium | reverse complement strand
GGTCGACGCCGGTGGGCTGGGCGCCCAGCGAGGTGGTGGGCGCGTCCGGCACGACGGTCGGGGCGGGCGGGAGAGGTGCGGTCGGGGCGGGCGGGAGAGGAGCGGTCGGGGCGGGCGGCACCGGCTCGGTCGGTCGGGCGGCCCAGGTCGTGTCGGCGGAGGCTGGGGCGTCGTCGGGCGCGGCGTCGGCGGCCGGTGCGTCGGCGGCGGGTGCGTCGGGAGCGGGTGCGTCGGGGCGCGGCCAGCCGGGCGCCTCGCCGTCGTAGCCCTCAGGCCGGTCGCTGTCCGAGCTCATGGCCGTGCACCCCCGGGTCTCCGGGCCGCTCCAGGTCGGCGGCGGCTCCGATCGTGCCACGCAGCGACGTGGTGACGCCCGCGACCCACCCGGCCGGGCGCACGGGAACGCGCGGACGCGCCCGCGCGTCTGACGGTCGACCAGGCCTGCGGGGGACGAGGAGACCGACATGACGACCACGAGCTGGGGCGTCCCGCTCCGCGAACGCAGGGTGGATGCCACCATGAGCGGTGTGAAGGGACGCGTCCTGGTCGTCGACGACGACACCGCGCTGGCCGAGATGCTCGGCATCGTGCTGCGCACCGAGGGCTTCGAGCCGGTGTTCTGCGCCGACGGCGCGAAGGCGCTCGCGGCGTTCCGCGAGAGCAAGCCCGACCTCGTCCTGCTCGATCTCATGCTCCCGGGCCGTGACGGCATCGACGTCTGCCGCTCGATCCGCGCGGAGTCCGGCGTACCCATCGTCATGCTCACGGCGAAGACCGACACCGTCGACGTCGTCCTGGGCCTGGAGAGCGGCGCCGACGACTACGTCGTGAAGCCGTTCAAGCCCAAGGAGCTCGTCGCGCGGGTGCGCACCCGCCTGCGCCGCACCGACCAGCCGAGCCCGGAGACCCTCACGATCGGCGACCTGCAGATCGACGTCGCAGGCCACTCGGTCAAGCGCGACGGCGAGCCGATCCCGCTCACGCCGCTCGAGTTCGACCTGCTCGCCGCGCTCGCGCGCAAGCCGTGGCAGGTGTTCACCCGCGAGATCCTGCTGCAGGAGGTCTGGGGCTACCGGCACGCCGCGGACACCCGCCTGGTCAACGTCCACGTGCAGCGCCTGCGCTCGAAGATCGAGCACGACCCCGAGCGCCCGCAGATCGTCGTGACCGTGCGCGGCGTCGGCTACAAGGCCGGCCCTCCGTGAACCGGGTGACGTGACCCCATGAGCTCTCCGTCGGACCCGCGCCCCGGTCGGGGTGCGGCTGTGCCGCCGGCGCCCGACCTGGATCTGTCCGCGATCGTGCGCAGCCCCCTGCACGCGTGGCGCTCCTCGGTGTCGCTGCGCGTGGTGGCGACCACGCTCGCGCTGTCGCTGCTCGTCGCGGGCCTCGTCGGCTGGCTGCTCGTCGGCCGCATCACCTCCGGCCTGCTCGACGCCAAGGAGCGCGCGTCGGTGGCCGAGGCGGCGTCCGGCGCCGCCGACGCCCAGCGCCAGCTCGACGCGGCGTACACCGGACCGCAGACCCGCTCGGCGTCGGTCATCGTCGACAACCTCATGTCGGGCCTGGCCCTGCGCGCCGGCGGCAGCCCGCGTCTCTACGAGGTCGTGCTGCTCGCGTCGCCGCCCAAGCGCGGCGACACCCCCGAGCGGGCGACGTCCGACGTCGCCGAGTCCAGCGTGCCGACCGAGCTGCGCACCGCCGTCGCGACCGACCAGCGGCAGTCCTGGACCTACACCGAGATCCGCTTCACCGACGGCACGACCATGCCCGGTCTCGTCGTCGGGTCGCCGATCACGCTGCCGAGCGCCGGCAACCCGCCGATGGAGCTCTACTTCCTCTTCCCGCTGACTCAGGAGCAGACCACCCTCGACCTCGTGCGCCGCACGGTGCTGCTGGTCGGCATCGTGCTCGTCATCACGCTCGGAGTGATCGCGTACGTCGTCACGCGCCAGGTCGTGTCGCCGGTGCGCCAGGCCGCGCGCACCGCGCAGCGGTTCTCCGACGGACTGCTCACCGAGCGGATGCGCGTGCGGGGCGAGGACGACCTGGCCAAGCTCGCGACATCGTTCAACGCGATGGCCGGCAACCTGCAGGAGCAGATCACCCGGCTCGAGGCGCTCTCGCGGGTGCAGCAGCGCTTCGTCTCCGACGTGTCGCACGAGCTGCGCACACCCTTGACCACCGTGCGCATGGCTGCCGACATGCTCTACGAGGGGCGCGACGAGTTCGACGCGGCGACCGCGCGCAGCGCGGAGCTGCTCCAGAATCAGCTCGACCGGTTCGAGTCGCTGCTGGCCGACCTCCTCGAGATCAGCCGCTTCGACGCGGGCGCCGCGGTGCTCGATCCCGACCCTGTCGACCTGCGAGCCATGGTCGAGCGCGTGGTCGAGTCGGCCGCGCCGCTCGCGGAGCGCAAGCAGACCGAGGTCGTCGTGGCGGCGCCCGACGGGCCGTGCATCGCGGAGGTCGACGCGCGCCGCATCGACCGCGTGCTGCGCAACCTCGTCATGAACGCGATCGAGCACGGCGAGGGCCGTCCGGTCGACATCACCATCGGGGGCAACGAGGAGGCGGTCGCGGTCACCGTGCGCGACCACGGCGTCGGCCTGCGCCCCGGCGAGTCGTCCTTGGTGTTCAACAGGTTCTGGCGCGCCGACCCCGCGCGCGCCCGCACCATCGGCGGTACGGGCCTCGGCCTCTCGATCGCGCTCGAGGACGCCCGTCTGCACGGCGGGTGGCTGCAGGCCTGGGGTGCCCCGGGCGACGGCGCGAGCTTCCGCCTCACCTTGCCGCGCACCGTCCACGGCTCGATGAGCGAGTCGCCGCTGCCGCTCGAGCCGACCGACGCCGGCCCGCGCGTGCAGGCCTCGCTCGCCTCGCCGTACGCCGGCCCGCGGCGCGAGGAGGCGGCGAAGTGACGCCGACCCGTCTCGTCGCGCTCGCCGCGACCGCCGCTGCGCTGCTCTCGGCGTGCGCCACGATCCCGACGTCGGGACCGATCCAGCAGGGCCCTGTCGTCGCTGCCGCCGCGGGCGACCAGATCGTGCGCGTGCTGCCGCGCGCGCCCATCGACGGCATGACGCCCGAGGAGATCGTGCGCGGCTTCCAGGAGGCGACGGCGAGCGCCGACCCCGAGTTCGAGATCGCGCGGTCCTACCTCACACCCGACGCCGCGGCCGCGTGGAAGCCCGACGCCGGCGTCGCCGTCTACGACGACTCCGGTCTCGCGACGAGCACGAAGGGCGCCGTCGTCACGCAGGACGGCGTCCTGTCCTCGACGATCTCGAGCGAGGGCCAGTACTCCGTCGTCGCGCCGCCGCGGCGTACCACCTGGACCTACACGCTCGTGCAGACGCCCGACCAGCAGTGGCGGATCAACCAGCTGCCGCAGGGCCTCGTGCTCGGGCCGGGCGACATCACCCGCTCCTACCGCAGCTTCGACATCTACTTCTTCACGCGCGACTACGCGAACCTCGTGCCCGACCCGGTCACGGTGCCGGCGTCGGCGTCGGGACAGGCCACCCAACTCGTGCGCCAGCTCCTCGCGGGACCGACCCCGTGGCTCGCGCCGGCGGTGAGCACCGCCTTCCCGCAGGGCACCCGCCTCGCGCTCGGGTCGGTGCCCGTCACCGACGGCGTGGCCGAGGTGGCGCTGTCGCGCGAGGTGCTCAACGCCGACGACCAGCAGCGCCAGAAGCTGTCCGGCCAGCTGGTGTGGACGCTGCGCCAGGTGCCCGATGTCGCGTCGGTGCGCATCACCGTCAAAGGCCAGCCGCTGCCGGTGCCGGGCGTCGCCTCGCCGCAGCCGATCGACTCGTGGTCGATCCTGGATCCCGACGTGCTTCAGGACAACGCCGTCGCGTACGCCGTCGGCGCCAAGGGGCTCGTGCCGCTCGCCGGCCCGAGCCCGGCGCCGCTGAGCATCGCGCCGCGGCTCTCGACGCCGGCCGTGAGCCTGGACTCGACGCAGGTCGCCGGTGTCTCCGCCGACGGCCGCTCGCTCTACGTCGGCAAGCTGGCCGCAGGTACCACCGCCGACAGGCGCTACGTCGGTCGCGGACGCCTGTCGCGACCGAGCTGGGACCGCACCGGCGCGGTGTGGGTGGTCGACCGAGGGACCGGTCTGGTGACGGTGCGCGGCGAGACATCGACCGACGTGCCGGTCGTCGCGGCCCCGAAAGGCTTCAGCGACAGCGCGATCCAGTCCGTCTCGGTCTCGCGCGACGGGACGCGCCTGGCCATGCTCGTGCTCCGGGGCACGCTGGTCGAGCCGTGGATGGCGCGCATCGAGCGCCAGGGCGACGGCGTCACCGTGTCGACGCCGATCCGCGTCGACAACCAGGTCACCCAGGCGCTCGACCTCGCGTGGGCCGACGCCGAGACGCTCGTGGTGCTCGGCACGTCCGGCGCCACCGCCCTCGAGGTCGTCGACATCGCGGTCGGTACGTCGCGCTCGCGGCACTCCACCGCGCCTGACGCGTCGGCCACGTCCGTCGCGGCCGCGCCCGGTCCGGGCCGCGTCGACCTCGTCGGCGACCGCACGTCGACCTGGCAGCAGTCCGGCAGCACCTGGACGCGCATCGAAGGGCTGACCGACCCGGTCTACCCCGGCTGACCCGATCTGTGGACGCCGGACCCGGCGCCACGTCGGCTGTGGAGGGCGAACTCCCGTCGTCGTCGGTCGTCGGCACGGTCGCGCGCATGAGCCTGTTCGACGACGTACGCCCGTGCGCGGGCTGCCGCGGTCCGGCCGGTCCGATCTGCGCCCGCTGCGGTCACGCCTTCCGTGCACCGGCGTTCCGGGTGGACCGGCCGGGGACGCTCGCGCTGCCGGTCGTCGCCTCCGCGACGTACGACGGTCCCGTGCGCGAGGCGCTCATCGCGTTCAAGGACCACGGCCGATGGAGCCTGCGCGACGTCCTCGGAGCCTCGCTGGGCCACGCGCTGAGCCGGCTGCTCGCGGGGCGGCTCGAGCAGCGTCGCGAACCCGCGGAGCTGCCCCCGCTGGGCGGTCTCGAGGTCCCCGACCTCTCCGCGTTCCCTGCCGCGCCCCGAGCGGTCCGTTTCCTGCTCGTCCCGGTCCCGAGCACGCGGGCCTCGGTCCGAGCACGCGACGGCGACCACGTGACCGAGCTGGCCGAGCGTGCCGAGGAGCGGCTCCCCCGCCTCGTGCTGCACACCGTGCCGGGGCTCATGGTCGTGCGACGCAGGCACGACCAGGTGGGGCTGGGGCGGGCGGAGCGGGCGGCCAACCTGGCCGGGTCGATGCGGGCGACCGACACGCTGCTGAGACGAGCGTCGCCGCCGGGCACCGGCGTGGTGCTCATCGACGACATCGTGACCACCGGGGCGACCCTCGCCGAGGCCCATCGGGCGCTGCTGGCGGCGGGCATCCACCCGTGGGGCGCGGCGGTCGTCGCGGCCACGCCCGACCTCCCGCGGCGCGGCGTACCCGGGAGCGGCCACCGGGTGCGCTGAGAACCCGCACCGAACGCTGCAGGCGGGGGGCGAGCCCGGCGCGGCAGGGCTACCGTGGGTTCGTGGCACCCGTCCGGGTCCGTGGTTGCGTCCTCGAAGGGGCTCCGGTCGCCGGGGCTCCCCGGGGACAAGCCGATGCCAGCCGCAGGCGAAGCGGTCCACGTAAGGCGACTCTTGGTCGTCCGATCACGGTGCGGTTTAGAGGTAAGTCCTGCCCCGTCGGTGAGCCCAGTGCTCGCCGGTCCGGGAGAAGGGGAGTAGTCGCATGAAGCCCGACCGGGCGCGGCGAGACCCTCAGCAGGCGGATGTGGGGTCGAAGACCAGGTCGGCCGGACGGGTGTCGCATGTCCGGTCCCGCGATGCGGGGACCAGCGCGCACGTCGCGCACTACAGGAAGGTGGCGCCGTCATGTCCAGCATGAACGCACCCGTCGACATCGTCGTCCGTGGTCGTCACGTCGACATCTCCGAGCGGTTCCGAGAGCACGTCGGGGACAAGCTCGGTCGCATCGATCGTTTCGGCGTAGCCCTGAGCCGCATCGACGTGGAGGTCTCCAAGGAGTCCAACCCGCGCCAGGCCGACCGCGCGTTCGAGGTCGAGCTCACCTGCGTGGGCCGCGGTCCGGTCATCCGCGCCGAGGCGACCGCCGCCGACAAGTACGCCGCGCTCGACGTCGCCTACACCCGGCTCGAGGAGCGCCTGCGCCGCGCCGCCGAGCGTCGTCACGCGAAGCATCGCCGCGGCGGGTCCCCGGTCGTCGACGGCGTCGAAGGCGCTGCCGCCGCTGCTGCCGAGGAGGCTGCGGAGGCCGACGACACCGAGGCCGACGTCGTCTACGAGGACGGCCCGATCGTCGTTCGCGACAAGACCCACCCGAGCATGCCGATGACGGTTCAAGAAGCGCTCCACGCTCTCGAGCTCGTGGGCCACGACTTCTTCCTGTTCCACGACGTCGCGACCGAGCGGCCGACGGTCGTCTACAAGCGCCGCGGCTACGACTACGGCCTGCTGCGCCTCACGCTGGAGAACGTCTCCGCCTCGGCGGACGCCTCCTAGATCAGGGGTTCGTCAGGAGCCGGTGCGGGTTCTCCCGTACCGGCTCCTGCGCGTCGTGCGCGTGCCATGAT
>DASSQW010000365.1:0-8681 GCA_035702165.1 Candidatus Nanopelagicales bacterium | reverse complement strand
CCCGGGCGGGCCGACCGGGCGCCTCGGTGCTGGTCGCTGCAGCGGAGCACGACCTCCGACGGCGCGACCGCGCCCACCGCGGCGCAGTCATCGTGGACGTGCTCCCGCCGCCGGTCGGTGACCTGCCGCTGCGCCGATAGGCTGGCGCCCATGACGCTGCGCCTGCACGACACCGCCACGAGGTCGGTCCGCGACTTCGTCCCGCTCGAGCAGGGTCGGGCGTCCCTCTACCTCTGCGGCGCCACCGTCCAGGCTGCCCCGCACGTCGGCCACATCCGCTCGGGCGTGAACTTCGACGTGCTGGCCCGCTGGCTGCGCGCGCAGGGCTACGAGGTCGTCTTCTGCCGCAACGTCACCGACATCGACGACAAGATCATCGCCAAGGGCGAGGCCGAGGGCCGGCCCTGGTGGTCGGTCGCCGCGGAGTTCGAGCGCGAGTTCGCCTGGGCCTACGACGTCCTGGGCTGCACCCGCCCGACCGTCGAGCCCCGTGCGACGGGCCACGTGACCGAGATGGTCGAGCTCATGGAGGAGCTCATCGGGGCCGGCCACGCCTACGCGGTGGGCGGCGACGTCTACTTCGACGTGCGCTCCTTCCCCGAGTACGGCGCGCTCTCGGGCCAGCGGCCCGACGAGATGCAGGCCGCGGGCGACTCCGTCGGCGACGAGCGCAAGCGCGATCCCCGCGACTTCGCGCTGTGGAAGTCGGCCAAGGAGGGCGAGCCCTCGTGGCCCACGCCCTGGGGACGGGGCCGCCCCGGCTGGCACCTCGAGTGCTCGGCGATGGCGGGCAAGTACCTCGGACCCGCGTTCGACATCCATGGCGGCGGCCTCGACCTGATCTTCCCGCACCACGAGAACGAGATCGCCCAGAGCAAGGCCGCCGGCCGCGCGTTCGCGTCGTACTGGCTGCACAACGCGTGGGTCACCACGAGCGGCGAGAAGATGAGCAAGTCGCTCGGCAACTCCCTGCTCGTCAAGGAGGTCGTGCACCGGGTGCGGCCGATCGAGCTGCGCTACTACCTGGTCTCGGCGCACTACCGCTCGATGATCGAGTTCTCGTTCGAGGCGCTCGAGGAGAACGCGGTGTCCTTCCGTCGCGTCCAGGCGTTCCTCGAGCGCGCGGCGTCGGCGGTGGGGGCGACCTCGTTCGACGTCGAGGGCAGTGCCCGCCCGGTGGCGTTCGACGCCGCGATGGACGACGACCTCGGCGTCCCCGGCGCTCTCGCGGTGGTGCACGACACGGTGCGCGCCGGCAACTCAGCGCTCGACGCCGGCGACGTCGGCGGCGTCCGCACCGCGGCCGTCGCCGTGGTCGCGATGCTCGACGTCCTCGGCGTGAACCCGTACGCCGAGCCCTGGACCGGCTCCGGCGGCGACGACGAGCGGCTGCACGACGCAGTCGACGCGCTCGTCGCGGGCCTTCTCGAGGCCCGCGCCGCGGCGCGCGCCGCGAAGGACTGGGCCACGGCCGACACCATCCGCGACCAGCTCAAGAACGCGGGCATCGTGGTGGACGACACGGCCGGCGGGTCTCGCTGGTCGCTGGGAGGGAACGACTGATGGCCGGCAACTCCCAGCGCAAGGGCGCGATGCGCAAGACGGGCACGAAGAAGGGTCAGACGGTCGGTTCCGGCGGCCAGCGACGCCGCGGGCTCGAGGGCAAGGGCCCGACCCCGAAGGCGACCGAGCGCACCAAGCACCCAGCGGCGCGCCAGGCCCGCGCCGAGGCCAAGCGCGCCGAGGCCGACTCCACGAAGGCGCCGGCCCGCGGGTCGGGCGCGCGCGGCGGCACCTCGGTGCGCACGAAGAAGGACGGCAGCGAGCTCGTCATCGGGCGCAACGCCGTCGTCGAGGCGCTCCGTGCCGGTGTTCCCGGCACGGCCCTGCACGTGCAGACCTTCCTCGACACCGACGACCGCGTGAAGGAGGCCGTGGTCCTCGCGACCGAGGCCCGCATCCCGCTCAAGGAGTCGTCGCGCCCCGACCTCGACCGCCTCACCCAGGGTGCGGTGCACCAGGGTCTCGCGCTCGCGGTGCCGGCGTACGAGTACGCCGAGGCGGCGGACCTGCTCGACCTCGCCGACGAGGCTGGCGAGCCGGCACTCATCGTCGCGCTCGACGGCATCACCGACCCGCGCAACCTCGGAGCCATCGTCCGCTCGGCGGCGGCCTTCGGCGCGCACGGCGTCGTCGTGCCGGAGCGTCGGTCGGCCGGCATGACCGCGGCCGCGTGGAAGACCTCCGCGGGAGCCGCGGCTCGCGTGCCGGTCGCCCGCGTCACCAACCTCACCCGCGCGCTGAAGGCCTACGCCGACGCCGGCGCGATGGTGATCGGTCTGGCCGCCGGCGGCACCACGCTCGACGACCTCGACCCCGGCCTCGCCGCCGGCCCCGTCGTCGTCGTGGTCGGGAGCGAGGGCGACGGCCTCTCGCGCCTGGTGTCGGAGACCTGCGACCTCATGGTCGGCATCCCCATGACGCACGACACCGAGTCGCTCAACGCCGGCGTCGCCGCCGGCGTCACCCTCTACGCCATCAGCCACGCCCGCCGCCACCGCTGACCTACGGCAGTCGGTCGTCGTAGTTCTCCAAACGTGATCATGTTGGGAGAACTAGGGGGGTGTTACGGCCTCAGCCGTGGGTGTCGTAGGGCTCCTCGAACCAGTCGGTGGCTCGCGCCTCGGCGGCCTCCTCGCGGATCTCGGGGTCGGCGAGCTCACGGCGGTTGAGGCGGTCGCCGAGCAGCGGGAACACCAGCACCGACAGCGCACCGGCACCGACGAGGGCCGCCGCGTTCTCGGGCAGCATGACGCCGTTGGTGACCTCGAGGCCGGTGATCGCGACGAGGATCGGCAGGGCGGTGGCGACGTACAGCGTGAACTGCCAGCGCTCGCGCGTCTCCGGCAGCGCGAACCGGTAGAGCACGAACTGCGGGAGACCGCGGACGACGAGCAGCAGCACGAAGAAGATGACGAGCCGGCCCGGGTTCTGCACGATCGAGTCGATGTCGAGCTTCGCGCCGCTCATCACGAAGAACAGCGGGATGAAGAAGCCGAAGCCGAGCGCCTCGATCTTCGGCGCGAGCTTGTTGTCGGGCCCGGGGGGCGCGAAGCGCCGCAGCAGCACGCCGGCGACGAACGCGCCGAGCACGGCGTCGAGGTCGAAGACCGACGCGAGCCCGAGCAGGAACAGCATCAGTACGACGGTCCACCGGAGCGCCGTCTGCGACGACGTGTAGTGGCCGCGGGCGATGATCTCCGAGATCCGCTGCGTCATCAGCCTGCTCGGCGACCGGTAGATGAGCGCCGCGACCCCGGCGAAGACGGCCAGCGTGATGAGCGTGACGACGAGCGAGCGCGAGCCCAGCAGCAGAGCGATCGCCAGGATCGGGCCGAACTCGCCGAGCGCACCGGCGCCCTGGAAGTACGTGCCGAACGGAGTGTGCAGCAGGCCGCGGTCGCGGATGACCGGGAGCAACGTCCCGAGCGCGGTGCTCGTCAGCGCGATCGCGATGCCGGCGAGGTCGTTGACGATCCCTGCTCTCCAGAGGGCGAACGTCAAGGCGAACGCGATCGCGAGCGACGTGAGCCATCCGCTGATAGCGAGCTTGCCCGAGCGTCCGCGCACCGCGGAGGGCTCCAGCTCGAACCCCGCGAGGAAGAACAGCAGGCCGAGACCCAGCTCGTTGAAGGTCTCCGTGGTGTTGTTGACGTCGATGGCGCCGAGCCCCTGCGGGCCGAAGAGCACGCCGCAGCCGAGCAGCAGCACCACCTCGGCGATCTTGAGCCGCAGCAGTCCGACGACGATCGGCACCGACGCCGAGATGAGGGCGATGACGAGAAGCGAGGAGATGTTCTCGGCCATCGTGTCCGGGCCTTCTTCGGCCAGGGTCGCGAGGCCGCTGACGGCCAGAGCGCTGAGGTCCACGTGGTCGTCCCGCTTCCGCGCTGGGTGCGCTCAGTCCTGCTCGTCGTCGAGGTCGAACGCCGCCAGCTCGCTGAGGTCGAGCTCGGCCGTCTCGTCGAACCGTAGCCCGTCGGTGTTGCTCGGCGTGCCGAGCCGCAGGCCCAGGACCGCCTTCTCGTCGGGCTTCTGCGCGAGCACCGTGCTCACGTAGTCCTCGGCGGCCTCGTCGAGCGTCACGTCGCGGCCGAGCCGCTCGCCCATGAACCAGCGGTGCTCGAGCACCTCGTGGAACATCTGCGCGGGCTCGAGCTTGCCGCGCAGCTCGGTCGGGACCATGCCGGTGACCGGCTCGAAGACCTCGGCCACCCAGCGGTGCGCGGCGACGTCCTCGTCCTCGGTGGGCAGGCCGTGGCCCACGCGGTAGGTGTCGAGGTCGTTGAGCAGGCGTCGCGCCTGGTTCTCCTCGACGTCGAGCCCGGTCAGACGGATCAGCCGCCGGGTGTGGTGCCCCACGTCGACGACCTTCGGCGTCACCTGGATCGAGCTGCCGCCCTCCTCGCCGACGACCGACAGCTCGGCGACGTCGAAGCCGAGCTCGTTGAGCCGGCGCACCCGCGCCTCGAGACCGTGCCGGTCGCCGAACGAGAGCGACTGCGGTGCGGTCACCTCGTCCCACAACCGCTCGTACCGACGGCGCACCTGCTGCATCGTCTCGACCGGATCGATGCTCGGGTGCAGCCGGCCCGACGCCTCGACGTCGAGCAGCTCGCCGCCCACGTTCGTCTCCGCCGTCTGAAGGTCGTACTCGCGCCGGCCGCGCGAGAGCGGCTCGTGGATCTCGCCCGTCTCCGCGTCGACGAGGTACGCCGCGAAGGCGCCCGCGTCTCGGCGGAACAGCGTGTTGGACAGCGAGCAGTCGCCCCAGGCGAAGCCGACGAGGTGCAGGCGCACCATGAGGACGGCCAGGGCGTCGAGCAGCCGGTTCGCGGTGTCGGGCCGCAGCGTCGTCGAGAACAGCGCGCGGTAGGGGAGGGAGAACTGCAGGTGGCGCGTGATGATCGCGGCAGGGAGCTCCTCGCCGTGCGCGTCGGTGCGCCCGGCGACGATCCCGACGGGGTCGACGCACGGGATGCCGCGGCGTCCGAGCTCGAAGAGCAGGTCGTACTCGTGCTGCGCGATCGGCTCCACCGTCTCCTTGACGGCGTAGACGACCCCGCCGACGCGCACGAAGCGCACGATGTGGCGGGAGATGCCGCGGGGGAGCGCCACGAGGGTGGACTCGGGCCAGTGCTCGAGAGGCAGATCCCACGGCAGGAAGAGCAGGTCGTGCTCGCCTGCCGCGGCGGTGACGCGCAGTCCCACGGGACCTCCTGGTACGACGAGGGGCGGCCGCGTCGACGGCCGCCCCTCGTCGGGGTGGATCAGGTCGTGGCGCTGAGCCGGGCCCCGGTGGTCGGGTGGAACACGTGCGTGTGGTCGGCGTTGATGCCCACCGACACGTGCTCGCCCTTCATCGGGGGCTTGCGGCCGTCCGCGCGGATCACGACGTCCTTGCTCGTGCCGTCGGAGGCGTCGACGTGGCCGTAGACGTAGGCGTCGGCACCGAGCGACTCGACGACGTCGACCTCGAGCGGCCAGCCGGCGTCCTCGCTGGCCAGGTGGAGGTCCTCCGGGCGGAAGCCGATGGTGACCGTGCCGTTGCCGCCCTCCCGCGCCGCGGCGACGATGTCGCGCGACAGCGGGACGGTGCGCGCGTTGCCGACCTTGCCGCCGATGATCGCGCCGTCGTCGGTGAGCGGGAGGGTGAGCAGGTTCATCGCCGGCGAGCCGATGAAGCCGGCGACGAACACGTTGTGCGGGTTGTCGTAGAGGTCCCGCGGCGTCCCGACCTGCTGGAGGATGCCGTCCTTGAGGACGCACACGCGGTCGCCCATGGTCATGGCCTCGGTCTGGTCGTGGGTGACGTAGACCGTGGTGACGCCGAGGCGGCGCTGCAGCGACGCGATCTGCGTGCGCGTCTGCACGCGCAGCTTGGCGTCGAGGTTGGACAGCGGCTCGTCCATGAGGAACACCTGCGGGTTGCGAACGATCGCGCGACCCATCGCCACGCGCTGGCGCTGCCCGCCGGAGAGCGCCTTGGGCTTGCGGTCGAGGTACTGCTCGAGGTCGAGGATCTTCGCCGCCTCCTGCACGCGGGTGGTGATCTCCTCCTTCGACGTACCTGCGATCTTCAGGGCGAAGCCCATGTTCTCGGCCACCGACATGTGCGGGTAGAGCGCGTAGTTCTGGAAGACCATCGCGATGTCGCGGTCCTTGGGCGGGAGCATCGTGACATCGCGCTCGCCGATGCGGATCGCGCCGTCGTTGACGTCCTCGAGGCCCGCGAGCATCCGCAGGCTGGTCGACTTCCCGCAGCCCGAGGGTCCGACCAGGACGAGGAACTCGCCGTCCTGGATCTCGAGGTCGAGCTTGTCGACGGCGGGAGTGGTGGCACCCGGGTAGAGCCGGGTGGCCTTGTCGAAGGTGACCGAAGCCATGGTGGAACCAACCCTTCACCGGCAGGAACGTGCCGGACGATCCGTAGTAAAGGACGCCGGGCGGTTGCCCGGCAGGCGCGAGCGTAACCGTTTTCACGGCGCATGGGGAGGGGTTCGGCGCACCCCGTCGCCGGTGCCAGACTGGCTGGGTGCCCGACACCCGTGAGGCCCGTCCCGAGGCCACCACCAGCACCCCCAGCGGCCCTGCCCGCACGGTCACCACCGCCATCCCCGACCTGCCGCGCCGTCCCGAGCCGCACGGCCCGGCGCGGGCCGACAATGCCGAGTACGTCGCGTGGCTCGAAGCCTCGTCGATGCTCGCCCAGGCCACCGCTCGCGCCCGGCAGGTGTCGGGCCAGGGGTCGCTCTGGCGCAACCCGTACGCCCTGCCCGATCCCCGCCGCGCGGTCGAGCAGGCGCCGGTGTGGTTCACGGCGTACCCGGCGGCGCTGCTGACCGCGCCCGGAACCTCGTTCCTGCAGACCGTCGGCGACCCGGCGCTGTGGGACGCCCTCGCGCGGATCGGTGTCCGTGCGATGCACACCGGCCCGGTCAAGATCGCCGGCGGGCTCACGGGCTGGGAGCGCACGCCCACGGTCGACGGCCACTTCGACCGCATCAGCACCGCCATCGATCCGACCCTCGGCAGCGCCGACGACTACCGCATGCTCACCGCGTCGGCCGCCGCCGTGGGCGGGACGGTCATCGACGACATCATCCCCGGGCACACCGGCAAGGGCGCCGACTTCCGCCTCGCCGAGATGCGTTACGCCGACTACCCCGGCATCTACCACATGGTCGAGATCGCACCCGAGCACTGGGACCTGCTGCCCGACGTGCACGAGGAGAACGACTCGGCGAACCTCGGTGCGACGGCCGAGCGCGAGCTCGCCGACCTCGGCTACATCGTCGGCGAGATGCAGCGCGTCATCTTCGCGGCGCCCGGGGTCAAGGAGACCAACTGGAGCGCGACGCGGCCCGTCGTCGGGGTCGACGGCGTCGAGCGGCGGTGGGTCTACCTGCACTACTTCAAGGAGGGCCAGCCGCAGGTGAACTGGCTGGACCCGTCGTTCGCGGGCCCGCGCATGATCGTGGGCGATGCTCTGCACTCGCTCACCTACCTCGGCACCGGCGGACTTCGCCTGGACGCCAACGGATTCCTCGGCATCGAGCGCAGCGCCGACGGTGGACCCGCATGGTCGGAGGGGCACCCGCTCGCGGGTGCGGGCAACCACCTCATCGCCGGGATGGTGCGCAAGCTCGGCGGCTTCACCTTCCAGGAGCTCAACCTCTCGATGGACGCGATCTACGAGACGGGGCAACGGGGTCCGGACCTGTCCTACGACTTCGTCACGCGCCCCGGCTACCAGCACGCGCTCGCCACCGGCGACACCGAGTTCCTCCGGCTCACGATCGCCGAGGCGCGACGCATCGGCGTCGACCCGGCCGCGCTCGTGCACGCGCTGCAGAACCACGACGAGCTCACCTACGAGCTCGTGCACTTCGAGGACGTCCACCGCGACGACGAGTACGCCTTCCGCGGTGCGACGATGAGCGGCGCGGAGCTCGCGCGCACCGTGCGCTCGGACCTGCTCGCGCACCTCACCGGCGAGGACGCGCCGTACAACCTGCCCTTCACCACCAACGGGATCGCCTGCACCACCGCGTCGGTCGCGGCGGCCTCGCTCGGGGTGCGTGAGCTCGACGCGATGACCGACGACGAGATCGACCTCGTACGCCGCGCCCACTTGCTTCTCGCGGCGTACAACGCATGGCAGCCGGGTGTCTTCGCGCTCTCCGGCTGGGACGTGCGCGGCGTGCTCACCGTGCCCGCACACGACGTCGAGCACCTCATGGGCGATGCCGACACCCGCTGGATCAACCGGGGCGCGCACGACCTCATGGGCGTCGCGCCCGACGCGCAGGTGTCCACCGCGGGCCTGCCGCGCGCGCGTGCGCTCTACGGCAGCATCCCCGAGCAGCTCGCCGACCCGGCGTCGTTCCTGTCCCACCTCGCCACGATCCTGCGTGTGCGAGATGCGCTCGGCATCGCGACCGGGCAGCTCGTCGACCTCGCCACGAGCGGTGCGTCGTCGGTGCTCGGGCTCGTCCACCTGCTGCCCAGCGGTGCCCTCGAGCTCACCGCGCTGAACTTCGGGCAGACCGCCGTGACCGCGTCGTTCGCGTCGCCGCAGCTGGAGCCGGGCTCCCGCCTCATCGACGCGGCGACCGGAG
>DASSQW010000364.1:0-15259 GCA_035702165.1 Candidatus Nanopelagicales bacterium | reverse complement strand
GGCGACTCGCCGATCATCGACGCCCTCGTGGCGGCGGCCGAGGCCGGCAAGCAGGTGCTCGCGATCGTCGAGATCAAGGCGCGCTTCGACGAGCAGGCCAACATCGACTGGGCCCGCAAGCTCGAGCAGGCCGGCTGCCACGTCGTCTACGGACTGGTCGGCCTCAAGACGCACTGCAAGCTCTCCATGGTGGTCCGCGACGACGGCGACCGGCTGCGCCGCTACCTGCACATCGGCACGGGCAACTACCACCCGAAGACCGCCCGGCTGTACGAGGACGTCGGTCTGCTCACCACCGACGAGGAGGTCGGCGAGGACGTCGCCCGCCTCTTCAACGTGCTGTCGGGCTACTCGATGGAGACCGAGTACCGCCGCCTGCTCGTCGCTCCGCACTCGCTGCGCTCCGGGCTCGTCGAGCGCATCGAGCAGGAGATCGAGAACAAGAGGGCGGGCCTGCCCGCGCGGGTGCGCATCAAGTGCAACTCGATCGTCGACGAGGTCACCCTCGACGCGCTCTACCGGGCGTCGCAGGCGGGCGTGCCCGTCGACATCTGGGTGCGCGGCATCTGCGCCGTGCGGCCCGGCGTACCGGGACTCTCGGAGACGATCCGCGTCCGCTCGGTGCTGGGCCGCTTCCTCGAGCACTCGCGCGTCTACGAGTTCGACAACGCGGGCAACCCCGAGGTGTGGATCGGGTCCGCCGACCTCATGCACCGCAACCTCGACCGCCGCATCGAGGTGCTCGTGCGGCTCGGGTCGCGGGCGCACGCCGAGCACCTCTCCGGCCTCATCGACTTCGCGTTCGACGAGGGCACCAGCTCCTGGCACCTCGGAGCCGACGGCTCCTGGACGCGCGTCAACCGCGGTCCCGACGGTGCGCCGCTCGCGGACGTGCAGGAGACGCTCATCGCTCGTCGGTCGAGGCGCTAGGCCGGACCGTGGTCGATCCGGACAGCGTGCTGCCTCCGGCGGTCCCCGTCGGTCGCGACTCCACGGCGGGGGTCGCCGTGCTCGCGCATCTGCGCCGGCAGTCGGCCGCGCTCATGGCCGCCGACGCGGACGTGGAGGCCGGTGACGAGGACGCCGTGCACGGTGCGCGTGTCGCGGCGCGCAGGCTGCGGAGCGGGCTGCGGGTCTACGGCCATCTCCTGCGCGACGACGTCTCGGCGCGGCTGCGCCCGGAGCTGGCGTGGTACGCCGGAACCCTCTCCCCCGCACGGGATCTCGAGGTCTTCGCCGAGCGGCTGCGCGACGAGGACGAGGCCACGGCGGAGGCGCTGCTGCCCTGGGTCGACCGCAGGCTCGCGCAGGCGGTGCGGACGGCGGTGGAGGAGTCGCGCTCGGAGCGTGCCGCTGCCCTCCGCGGGTCGTTGGTCGAGCTCGCCCGTGCCCCTCGGTTCGTCGACGCCGCGAGCAGGCGCGCCTCGAAGGTCCTCGCACCGCTCGTGCTGCGCGCCGACGAGCGCGCGGCCACGAAGCTCGAGACGCTGCGCACCGACGACGACTCGCACCTGTGGCACACCGCGCGCATCGCTGCCAAGCGCGCCCGGTACGCCGCCGAGGTCGGGGCTCCCGCGATCGGGAAGCCGGGTGAGGAGCTCGCGAAGCTCTGGTCGACCCTCACCGAGCCGCTGGGCGACTCCCAGGACGCCGTGATCCAGCGCGGGCTGGTGCTCGACCGGGTCGACGACGCCGCCGTGCCGCTCTCGGCCGGCGAGGCGTTCGTGTGCGGCGTCTTCGTCGCCGGCACCTACGACCGCGAGCGCGAGCTGCACCGCCGCGCCCATCGCATCTGGAACGACTCTCGCGACGAGCACCGGCGGCTGCGCCGTAGCGTGCGGTCGTGAGCTCGCGCATCGAGGCCGCCGGTGCGGTCCTGGTCCGCGACGGTGCGGAGGGCCCGGAGGTCGCGGTCGTGCACCGCCCGCACCGCTCGGACTGGTCGCTGCCCAAGGGGAAGCTCGAGCCCGGCGAGCGCCACGAGGTCGCAGCCGTGCGCGAGGCGTTCGAGGAGACCGGCGTGCGCTGCGCCCTCGGTCCGTCGCTGGGCCAGCGCACCTACGAGGTCGCCGGCGTCCCGAAGCGGGTCCGGTGGTGGCGCGCGACGGTGCTGTCGGAGTCCCCGCGCGAGCCCGACCACGAGATCGACGACATCCGTTGGGTCGCACCGGCTGTCGCACGGCACCTGCTGACCTACGACGACGACCGCGACCTCGTCGACCGCGCCGTCGCCGTTCCCGCGACGACCGCCACGATCGTCCTGCGCCACGCCGAGGCGATGAAGCGCGCGGCCTGGCGCGACTCGGGCGACCCGCTCTCCGACCTCGACCAGGCGCGCCCGCTCGACGACCACGGCATGGACCAGGCGCTCGCTCTGGTCGACCTGCTCGCGGCGTACGCGCCGCGATCGGTGGTCTCGTCCGACGCCCGTCGCTGCCGCGCCACCGTGGAGCCCTCCGCAGTGAGCCTCGGCATCGAGGTAGCGATCGATCACGCGCTCTCCGAGGAGGGCTGCGCCGACGACCCGCGCGAGACCCGCGCGACCGTGCGCCGACTGCTCGCGGCCGGCGGTCCGGCGGTGTGGTGCACGCACCGCCCCGTGCTCCCGGTGATGCTCGCCGAGATCGCCTCCTGCCTGGGTCTCGACCGCGACCTCGACGCGCTCGACCCGCGCCTCAAGCCGGGCGCGGCGGTCGTCGTGCACCGCAACGCCGACGGCTCGGTCGTCGGGGTCGAGCGCCTGCCCGCCTGAGGGCCGTCACCGGGCCGGTGGCCGACGCCCTATCTGTACGCCGGTCGTTCACCTCCCGTTCACCGAGCACCCCCGAGCCGGTCAGAACCGGTTCCTAGCGTCGGCGGCGTACGGACCAGACAACGACCTCCTGGAGGACCAGGGTGAACATCTCCAAGGCCGCGCCGCTCGCAGCCGTCGCTCTCGCCGGCGCGCTCGCGCTCACCGCCTGCGGCTCGGACAACGGCGGCGGCAGCAGCACGGCGTCGGGCAGCAGCTCCATCGCGTGCGAGAGCGGCTCGATCAAGGCCTCGGGCTCGTCCGCGCAGAAGAACGCGATGGCCGCGTGGATCAACGCCTACCAGGTCGCGTGCTCGGGCGCGACGATCGACTACCAGGCCAACGGCTCCGGCGCCGGCATCAAGGACTTCATCAACAAGCAGACCGCGTTCGCGGGCTCGGACTCCGCGCTCAAGGACCAGGACAAGACCGACGCCGACGCTCGGTGCGCCTCCGGCCCGGCGATCGACATCCCGATGGTCGGCGGCGCCATCGTGGCGGCGTACAACCTCTCCGGCGTCGACAAGCTCACGCTGACCCCGGCCCTGCTCGCGCAGATCTACTCGGGCAAGGTCACCAAGTGGAACGACCCGGCCATCGCTGCGGCGAACTCCGGTGTCTCGCTGCCGGACGCGACCATCGTCGCGTTCCACCGCAGCGACTCCTCGGGCACGACCGACAACTGGACCAAGTACCTCGCCGCCCAGGCGAAGAGCGACTGGACCTACGACCACGCCAAGGACTGGCCGGCCGCCATCACGAGCGGCCAGGGCGCCAAGGGCTCGGACGGCGTCGCCTCCTCGGTGAAGTCGACCCCGAACTCCATCGGCTACGTCGAGCTGTCGTTCGCCCAGTCCCAGAGCCTGACCTCCGCCTGGGTGGACAACGGCGGCGGCGCAGTCGAGCCGACCTCGGCGAACGCCGCGACGACGATCTCCTCCGCGACCGTGACCGGCACCGGGAACGATCTGGCCCTCAAGATCGACTACAGCACCACCAAGGGCTACCCGATCGTGCTCGTGACCTACGAGATCACCTGCGAGAAGGGCCTCGACTCCTCGCTCGCGACGCTGACGAAGTCGTTCCTCACCTACACGGCGAGCGACGAGGCCCAGGGCAAGCTCGGCTCGACCGGCTACGTGCCGATCACCGGCGACCTGCTGACCAAGGTGCGCACCGCCGTCTCGTCGATCTCCGCCTGACGACCGCACGACCCACGACTAATGTTCCAGGGGGCGGCCGCCTCGCCGGCCGCCCCCTGGAGCCGTCCTGACGACACCGACGGGGATCGCCGATGAGCACGACGCTCGAGCCGTCCAGCCCGCAGGCGGCCGCCACGTCCAGCATCCGGGGCGACTCGGTCCGCGCGGGCGACAGGGTCTTCCGGGGGCTGTCCCGCGGCGCCGGCATCTTCATCCTCGCGACGATGGCCGCCATCGCGGCCTTCCTCGTGTGGAAGGCCATCCCGAGCCTCCAGGCCAACACCGCCAACTTCTTCACGACGCAGGAGTGGGCGCCCGACGCGAAGCCCTCCTACTTCGGCATCGCCGCCCTGCTCTTCGGCACGCTCATGACATCGGTGATCGCGATGGTCCTCGCCGTCCCGGTCGGCATCGGCATCGCGCTGTTCATCGCGCACTACGCCTCGCGCCCGCTGGCCAGCACGCTCGGCTTCGTCACCGACCTGCTCGCCGCCGTGCCGTCCATCATCTTCGGCATGTGGGGGATCCAGTTCCTCACGCCGCAGCTGCAGGGCTTCAACCAGTGGCTGTCGACCTATCTCGGATTCATCCCCCTGTTCCAGAACGACCTCGGCGTCTACACCCGCTCCATCCTCAACGCAGGCATCGTGCTCGCGATCATGGTGCTGCCGACGATCTCCGCGATCAGCCGGGAGGTCTTCCTGCAGGTACCCCGGGCGCACATCGAGGCCTCGCTGGCGCTCGGCGCCACGCGCTGGGAGATGGTGCGGCAGGCGATCTTCCCCTTCGCCCGCCCCGGCATGATCTCCGCCTCCATGCTCGGGCTGGGCCGGGCGCTCGGCGAGACCATCGCCGTCGCGCTCATGCTGAGCGCCATCTATTCGATCAACATCCACATCACCGAGCCCGGCGGCATCACGTTCGCCGCGAACATCGCGCTGAAGTGGAACGAGGCGGGCACGATCGGCATCTCCGCCCTGATCGCCAGCGGCCTCGTGCTCTTCGTCATCACCCTCGCGGTCAACATGGCCGCACGGCTGATCATCGCCCGCCGCGCCGAGTTCTCCGGGGCGCACTGATGAGCGACCAGACGCCGCGCACCGATGGCGAGCTCACCGCCGCCGAGCGCCACGAGTCCGACCAGCTCCTGCACGCAGCACTGTCCGGCGGCAAGCTGCCTCGCTGGGCTCCTGCCGCGGCCGGCGTCGCCGCCGTAGCCGTCGCCCTGCTGCTCAATGTCGTGACGCCGGTCGACGGCGTCGCGGGCACGGCCGTCGTGGCCGCCCTCCTGTTCGCGACGATCCAGACCGTCTGGAGCTTCGCCGTCGAGGGCCGGCGCCACGCCGTGGACCGCCTCGCGACGACGGCCGTGTACACGACGTTCATCATCGCCCTGGTGCCCCTGGTCGCCGTGCTCGCCACGGTCGTGGTCAAGGGCATGCAGATCATGTCGTCCCAGTTCCTGCTGACGTCCATGCGCAACGTCGACCCGAACTCGTTCGACGGCGGCGTCTACCACGCGATCGTCGGGACGCTCGAGCAGGTGGGCATCGCGGCGCTCATCGGCGTACCGCTCGGCATCCTCACGGCGATCTACCTCGTCGAGTACGCGCCGGACGCGAGGAGCCGCCGGCTGGCCCACCTCGTGAGTTTCTTCGTCGACGTGATGACGGGTGTGCCCTCGGTGGTCGTCGGCCTGTTCGTCTACACGGCCTTCGTGCTGACGCTCGGCATGGAGCGATCGGGCTTCGCCGCCTCGATCGCCCTCATGATCCTCATGCTCCCGGTGGTGGTCCGGTCGACCGAGGAGATGCTGCGCATCGTGCCGCGCGAGCTGCGCGAGGCGTCGTACGCCCTGGGCATCCCCAAGTGGCGGACCATCCTCAAGATCGTCCTGCCGACCGCGATGTCGGGCATCATCACCGGCGCCATGCTCGCCATCGCCCGCGTGGCCGGCGAGACCGCGCCACTGCTGCTCACGACGTTCTACTCCAACTCCATCAACTGGAACCCGTTCAAGGGCCCGCAGGCAGCGCTGCCGACCTATATCTGGGACCAGTTCACGACCGGCACCGTCAGCGCGGTCGACCGCGCCTGGGGCGCGGCTCTCGTCCTCATCGTCATCGTCATGGCGCTCTACCTGGGCGCCAAGATCATCGCCCGCTTCACCGGTGTGAAGCGGGCCTGACCGAGCAGGGAAGAATCTCCTCATGGCCAAGCGCATCGACGTCACCGACGTCGACATCTTCTACGGGTCCTTCAAGGCCGTCGAAGGCGTGACCCTGTCGGTCGAGCCGCGGTCGGTCACCGCGTTCATCGGTCCGTCCGGCTGCGGCAAGTCCACGATGCTCCGCACGATCAACCGGATGCACGAGGTGATCCCGGGCGCCCGCGTCGAGGGCAAGGTCCTCCTCGACGGCGAGGACATCTACGGCGGCGACGTCGACCCGGTGAACGTGCGACGCACGATCGGCATGGTCTTCCAGCGCCCGAACCCGTTCCCCACCATGTCGATCCAGGACAACGTCGTGGCGGGGCTCAAGCTCGACGGCCGCAAGCGCAAGAAGGCCGAGCTCGCGGAGATCGTCGAGCGCTCGCTGCGCGGCGCGAACCTGTGGGACGAGGTCAAGGACCGCCTGCATCGTCCCGGCGCGGGGCTCTCCGGCGGCCAGCAGCAGCGCCTCTGCATCGCGCGCGCGATCGCCGTCGAGCCGCAGGTGCTGCTCATGGACGAGCCGTGCTCGGCGCTCGACCCGATCTCGACGCTCGCGATCGAGGACCTGATGGAGGACCTCAAGGAGCACTACACGATCGTGATCGTCACCCACAACATGCAGCAGGCCGCCCGCGTCTCGGACACGACCGCTTTCTTCAACCTCGCCGGCGTCGGCATGCCCGGCAAGCTCGTCGAGATCGCCCCGACCCCGCTCATCTTCAGCACCCCCAGCGAGCAGGCCACCGAGGACTACATCAGCGGCCGCTTCGGCTGACCCCCCAGCTTCTGCCCACCTTCTGGCCGTTTCCCGCGGCTCTTCGCGCTGGGGAAGGGCCAGAACGTGGGCACGAGCTGGTGGTCAGTGGTCGAGGGGGTTCGTGGCGATCCTGCCGGCGATGCCGTCGGCCATCGCCCGGGCTGCGGCGCTGTCCGGCTTCCTCGCCGCCTCGGCCTGGAAGCAGCTCGTGAACTGCTCGGCGAGGTCGAGGCGCGGGATCTCGGCGACGGTCTCGGCGCGGAGCGCGGCGTCCCACCACTCGGGGTGCGATCCCGAGATGTCGAGACCGGTCGCGATCTCCAGCAGGTGGCCCTCCGGGTCCTCCGCGACGTCGACCGAGGGCCACATGTGCCGGTCGATGATCTCGGCCGTACGACGACGTCGGTCCCGCGGCCAGCCGGCGCCTGCCGCGAACACCCAGGCCACGTGCCCGCCGGCGATCTCGAACGGCACCTCGTGGTTGTCGAACGCCTCGACCAGCCCGATGTCGTGCAGCATCGCCGCGACGTAGAGCAGCTCCGCATCGACGGCGATGCCGTGCTCCACGGCGTACGCCGCAGCCCAGACGTAGGACCGGCGGCAGTGGTTCACCAGCGCGGGCGAGGAGAACTCGCGCACCGTCTCCAGGGCGAGCGAGCAGACGGCGGTGCCGGGGTGCGGGACATCGGCCAGGCGCATCCCCCGAGTCTGCCGGACGCGTCAGCAGAGCTGGGAGGAGTGGGCCGTCCAGACCGAGGAGCCGCTCCGCGCGACCTCGACCGTGCCGTAACCGGCTCCGTCGCGGAAGAGCAGGAAGACCGTGTAGCCGCCCTCGACGGCCGACGGCGACCAGGGCCGGGCCTCGAGGTCGACGCCGTGCGAGCGCGCCGCGTCGACGAGCGACTGCACCGCGGCGGCCGGGTCGGCGCCGGTGCTGCCGGGGTCCTCGACGTAGCCCCGGAGGTCGCAGCCGAGCTCCTTCTCCATCGGCGACAGGCTCGACGTCGACGACCCGGGCCGCGCGGCGGTCGAGCAGGCCGACATCGCGGCGACGGCGATCGCGGCCAGCACGGCTGGGCGGATCCCCGTCATGCTTCTCACCGGCGTCAGCCGCGATCGGTGCGCGGGAAGCCGCCGGCCTTGGCGACCAGCGACGGGGTGGGCCGGCCGAGCCGGTCGCCGAGCCACTCGCTGGTGGCGATGAGGGCGTCGAGGTCGACGCCGGTGCTGACGCCGGAGCGCTCGAGCAGGTAGACGAGGTCCTCGGTCGCGATGTTGCCCGTGGCCTTCGGCGCGAACGGGCAGCCGCCGATGCCGCCGAGGCTCGAGTCGAGGACGCCCACGCCCTCCTCGTACGCCATCAGGGCGTTGGCGTAGCCGGTGTTGCGCGTGTTGTGGAAGTGCGCCCGCAGCCGCACTGCACCGGTCGCCTCGCGGACCCGTCGGACCCGCTCCCGGACGTCGGCGGGCACAGCGACGCCGATGGTGTCGGCGATCGCGATCTCCTCGACGCCGGTCGCCGCGAGCTCGGTCACGACGTCGACGAGCCGGCCCACGGGCACCTCGCCCTCGAACGGGCAGCCGAAGGCGGTCGACACCGTCACGGTCGGTACGACGCCGGCGGCACGCGCCAGCGGAACGACCTCGGCGACGGTGCGCACCGCCTCGGCGACCGGCATCCCCTGGTTGCGGACGGCGAACGCATCCGACGCCGCCACCACGAGGTTCACCTCGTCGACCGCGGTGGCCCTCGCCCGCTCGAACCCGCGAGCGTTGAGCACCAGCCCGATCAGCGAGCGGCCCTCGCGCCCGGGCAGCGCCGAGACGGCGGCGACGACGGCCTCGGCGTCGGCCATCTGGGGCACCCGGGCGGGGTTCACGAACGACGCGACCTCCGCACGGCGCAGGCCCGCCGCGAACGCCCGGGAGACGAGCTCGACCTTGTGCTCCGTGGTCAGCGTGGCGGGATCGTTCTGCAGCCCGTCGCGCGCGGCGACCTCGACGATCTGCACGTCGGCCACGACGTCGCCCCGCTCCCGCTCGACCACCCTGGACCCCGGCCACGGTAACCCGGTTCCGTGGCGCTCGACCACACCGGTCCGGTCGGGACGTCGTGACGCGACGAGGTCGCGGCCCGGTGACGGGGCGGTCACGGCCGTTCGGACTTCCGGCGTGCGCGTGTGAGGATGGAGCGGCCGCCGCCCGGGCGGCGTGGAACGGGGGTTCCCATGCGCCGCACGACCGTCGCGATCGCCGCCGGCTCGCTGCTCCTGCTCACCGGCTGCGCGAGCGTGTCGACCGCCACGATGTCGCGCGGCACGCCGCGCGACGACGTCGTGACCGCCGCACTCGCGACCGAGCAGGCGGGCAGCGCCCACGTCGCGCTCGACGTCCGCACCCTCGGTTCGGACCCGATGGCCCTCACGATCGACGGCCGCCTGGCGCTCGACGGCTCGAAGGCCGACCTCACCGCATCGGTGCCCAGCGGCGGTCTCGGCTCGGGGTCGGGCTCGGCCTCGGTCCACGAGATCGTCGTCGACGGCAGCACGTACCTGCAGGTGCGCGGGATCGACCTGCTGCCCGCGGTCTGGGTCAAGGCCGACCTCGGCTCCGGCGGCGCCGACACCGACAACCCGCTGGCGCGCCTCGCGACCTCGGCCGGGGTCGACGACCTGCTCGCGGCGCTCCGCGAGGTCGGCACGGTGCAGAAGGTGGCTCGACAGGAGGTCGGCGGCGTCCCGACCACGAAGTACCACGCGACGCTGGACGCGTCGTCGTTCCTCAAGGACCTGCCCGACCTCGGCGGCCTGGACCTCGGCGCAGTCACCGGCGCGGCCGCGGTGCCGGTCGACCTCTGGGTCGACGACGAGGGCCGGCTCGTGCAGCTGCAGGCGACCGTCGGGAGCGGGGACAGCGGCGTGCGCGTCACCCTGGGCCTCGCCGACTTCGGCGTCCCGGTCGCCGTCACGGCGCCGGCGGCCTCGCTCGACCTGGGCAGCCTGCTCGACGGCCTCGGCGGCTGACCCGAGCGCTTCCCGGCCCGCTGACCTGCGGCGTCGTCCCATCCGTTGGTTCGACTGCCGCTCCCGCGAGGCGGCGGCTACTGTGGCTGACGTGTCCACCACCGCGAGCGAACCGGTCGGCAGCGCCGTCCCGGCGCCGCCGCGCGTGCCCGCGGATCCTGCCGGTCTGACCACGCACGAGGTGCGCGTCGTCGACGGCCGCTTCATGCATGCCGAGTGCTCCTGCGGCTGGCGCAGCGCCGGGCGGCGCAACCGCGCCACGGCTCGCGCCGAGGCGCGCGACCATGCGCTGCTGCACGCGGGCACGGTCGGCTGAGCTCAGCCGAGCTCGACCTTCTGGCCCTTCCCGACCACGACGATTCCGCTGTCGCTGACGGTGTAGCGCTCGCGGTCGACGCCGATGTCGACGCCGATCTGCGCACCGTCGGGAACCTGCACGTTCTTGTCGAGGATCGCCCGTCGTACGACGGCGCCGCGGCCGATCTTGACGCCCGGCATGATCACCGAGCCCTCGACGTACGCACCTTCGCGGATGTTCACGTCGTAGGAGAGGACCGAGTTGCGCACGTGCGCCCCGGCGATGATCGAGCCGGCACCCACCATCGACTCGTGGGAGTTGCCGCCCTCGACGAACTTGGCCGGGGGCAGCGGCGGAAGGTGCGACAGGATCGGCCACTGGCGGTTGTAGAGGTTGAAGATCGGGTGCACGGACACCAGGTCCATGTGGGCGTCGTGGTAGGCGTCGAGCGTCCCGACGTCGCGCCAGTAGCCGCGGTCGCGGTCGGTGGTGCCCGGGACCTCGTTGTCGGCGAAGTCGTAGACCTGCGCGATCCCCTGCGCGGTCATCATCGGGATGATGTTGCCGCCCATGTCGTGCACCGAGCCGTCGTCGCCGGCGTCGATGCGCAGCGCCTCGACCAGGACATCGGTGGTGAAGACGTAGTTGCCCATCGAGGCGTAGACGTGGTCGGGGTCGCCCGGGATGGTCGGCGGGTCGCTCGGCTTCTCGACGAAGCGCTCGATCGTGCGTCCGTCGGCCGCGGTCTCGATGACGCCGAACTGGTAGGCCTGCTCCTTCGGCACCCGGATGCCCGCGACGGTGACGCCCGCCCCGGACTCGATGTGCTGGCGCACCATCTGCTCGGGGTCCATGCGGTAGACGTGGTCGGCGCCGAAGACGACGACGTACGTCGGGCTCTCGTCGTAGACGAGGTTGAGGCTCTGGAAGATGGCGTCGGCGCTGCCGGTGTACCAGCGCGGGCCGAGGCGCTGCTGCGCCGGCACCGGGGTGATGTAGTTCCCGAGGAGGGTCGACATCCGCCAGGTCGTGGTGATGTGGCGGTCCAGCGAGTGGCTCTTGTACTGCGTGAGCACGCAGATCCGCAGGTAGCCGGCGTTGACCAGGTTCGAGAGCACGAAGTCGACGAGGCGGTAGGCGCCGCCGAACGGGACGGCGGGCTTGGCGCGGTCTGCGGTCAGAGGCATCAGACGCTTGCCCTCGCCGCCGGCGAGGACGATGCCGAGCACGTCGCGGTTGGCCACGACCTCACACTATCCGTACCCCTACGCTGACGTCTGTGTTGCGCGTAGGGATCCTCACCCGGGAATGGCCGCCGGACGTCTACGGCGGGGCCGGCGTCCACGTCGACGAGCTCGTCCGCGAGCTGCGACCGCTGGCCGACGTCCGCGTCCACGCCTTCGGTCCGACGCGTGACGGCGCGCGCGGGCACCAGGTGCCGGCGGACTTCGCCAAGGCGCCTTCGGTGCTGCAGATCCTCGCCGTCGACCTCGACATGGTCCGCACGCTCGACCACCTCGACGTCGTCCACTCGCACACCTGGTACGCCAACCACGCAGGGCACGTCGCCGGAGAGCTGTACGGCGTCCCGCACGTGATCACCGCGCACTCGCTCGAGCCGCGCCGGCCGTGGAAGGCCGAGCAGCTCGGCGGCGGATACCGCGTCTCGTCGTGGATCGAGTCGTCGGCGTACCGCGAGGCGGCGGCGATCATCGCGGTGTCCGACGGGATGCGCCGCGACGTCCTCGACTGCTACCCGTTCGTCGATCCCGACCGCGTGCACGTCGTGCGCAACGGCATCGACCCGCACCGCTGGCACCCGGTCGAGAACGCCGATCGGCTCGCGGAGTACGGCGTCGACCCCGACAAGCCCTTCGTCGTGTTCGTCGGCCGGATCACCCGGCAGAAGGGCATCCGGCACCTGCTCGCCGCGGCGCGCGACATCGACCCGTCGGTGACCCTCGTGTTCTGCGCGTCGTCGCCCGACGAGGAGTCGATCGGCGCGGAGACGGCGAAGGCCGTGGCCGAGCTCGAGCAGGTGCGACCGGTGGTCTGGATCAAGGAGCACGCGCCGCGACCCGTGGTGATGGAGCTCTACAGCCACGCACTGGCGTTCCTCTGCCCGTCGGTCTACGAGCCGCTGGGCATCGTGAACCTCGAGGCGATGGCGTGCGGCACCGCGGTGGTCGCGTCCGACGTCGGCGGCATCCCGGAGGTCGTGGCCGAGGGGGAGACCGGTCTCCTCGTGCACTACGACGCCGACGACACCGAGCGCTTCGAGCGCGACTTCGCCGCTGCGGTGAACTCGCTCGTCGACGATCCGCAGCGCGCAGCGGCGATGGGTGTCGCCGGGCGCGAGCGCGCGGTGGCGCACTTCGGATGGGACGTCGTGGCCGCGAAGACGGTCGACGTGTACCGGGCCGCGGGTGCAGTGGCGGGCTCGACGACCACGTGACGACCCTCGAGGGACCCGTCGGCGTCCAGCAGCTCGACCGCCGACCGTTGATCGGCTACGCCTTCTACCTGACCGCCGCCACGCTGTGGTCGCTCAACGGCGTCGTCGCGAAGATCATCCTCGAGCACGGCATCCCGTGGTACCGGCTGTCCGAGATCCGCGTGACGCTCGCAGCGCTCGTGCTGCTGGTGTGGGTCGGGATCCGCAACCGGTCGGCGCTGCGGCTGCGTCGCGAGGAGATCGTTCCGCTGCTCGCCTACGGGATCCTGGGCATCGCGGCGACGCAGACGCTCTACCTCGTCGCGCTGCAGCGGATGCCGATCAGCATCGCGCTGCTCATCGAGTTCACCGCGCCGATCATGGTCGCGCTCTACGTGAAGTTCGTGCGCAGGCAGCCCGTGAGCAACCGGGTCTTCGCCGCCCTCGCGCTCGCGATGATCGGTCTCGCGATGGTGGCGCAGGTGTGGGCCGGGCTCACCCTCGACGCCCTCGGCCTGCTCGCAGGCATCGTCGCGGCGGTGGCCCTCGCGTTCTACTTCCTGTCCGGCGAGAAGCTGGTCGCCCACCGGGACCCGGTCTCGCTGGTGATGTTCGGCTTCATCGCGGCGTCGCTGTTCTGGGTCGTCGTAGCGCCGTGGTGGAGCTATCCCTGGGAGTACCTCAGCTTCACCGCGCAGTTCGCCGGTGTCGGTCCCGAGCTGCCGTCATGGATCTACGTCGCCTACCTGGTCGTGCTCGGCACCGTCGTCCCGTTCGCGCTCGCCATGGCGTCGATGCGCCACATCAGCGCCTCGCAGGCCTCGGTCGTCGGCATGAGCGAACCCGTGATCGCGGGCGTCATCGCCTGGGTCGTGCTGGGCGAGGTGCTGCTGCCGGTGCAGATCGTCGGCGGCGTCGTCGTCCTGGTCGGCATCGTGCTGGCCGAACGCTCCCGCTGACCGGTCGCGCCGCCGTCACTGGTCGTCTGCGGGCGATACGCCGGTACCCACCGCTCCGCCTGGTGCGGATCCGGTCACGTCCGTGGGATGAGGGCCGCGGCGTCGGGCATGGCGACGAGGAGCAGGTGCGGACCGCCGTCGATCGGGCGCAGGACGCCGCGCGCCCACTCCGGCAGCACGTCGGGCAGGCCGTCGGGCTCGGGCTCGAGCTCCCGGGCGGCCCGGACGGCGACCACGCGGTCGACGACGAGGCCGACGTGGTGGCGGTAGAGCGGGAGCAGCACCTCGCCGGGCCGGCCGGTGTCGGCGCGCAGGTCGACCACCGGTATCGCGCGACCGCGCACGTCGACGAGCGCCACCCCGCGGCCGTAGCGCGGGCGCTCGGGCGAGGCCAGCAGCTCGAGGTGGTCGGGCCGCAGCACCGAGCCGACCTCCTCGACCGGGACGGCGTACGACGTCGCGCCGACGGCGAACACGACGTAGCCATCGGGCTCCTCGGTCGTGACCGGGAAGCCCGCGGGAACGTCGGCGTCGGCCTCCCGTGCCGAGGGGACGGGGGCGAGCGGTGCGGGCGCCGGTGCGACCGGTCGCGCGGGTGCCGCGGTGAACAGCGAGGTCATGACGTCTGGCCCCGCCGGTCGTTCTCGGCGGCGAGCCGCTGGCAGAGGCTGACCAGCTCGGCGACGTCGCACCCGTCGAGCAGGTCGTCGAGGTCGGCGAGCGGGGTCTCGGGGAGGGTCTGCGCGGCCGCGCGGTACTCGCGGGCGGCGGCCGCGTGCTCGCCGCAGCGGGCCAGCGCGCCGGCGAGCAGGAAGCGGGCGTGACCGCCCTGCGGCGCGAGGTAGACCGCCTTGCGCAGCGCCACGAGCGAGCCCTCGTCGTCGCCGACGGTCGCGCGGGCGCGGCCCTCGACGAGGTAGGCGTCGACCTCGAACGGGCTCGCGTGCGCGGCGGCCGACGCCAGGCGTGCGGCCTCGGCGTACCGGGTCTGCTCGAGCGCCTCACGCGCCAGGCGGAGCAGATCGTTGGCGTGGTCGGGGTCGGGCACCGAGTCGGCCGGCGGCCTGGCCTTGGGGTGCGCGTCGGGATAGCTGCCGGCCAGGTCCGGCGCCCGGCGTACGACGCGCCGCGGCGGCTCGGGCTCGACCGCGGGCTGCTCGGCCACCGGCTCGCTGGTGACGGCGACGTCCTTGCGGTAGGCGAACGCGTCGCCGAGGGTCACGAGGGTGAAGGCGTCGGTGACCTGCCACAGCGTCTCCGCGTGCCCGACGAGCAGGTAGCCCCCCGCCGCCATCACGCCGTAGAAGCGGCCGACGAGCTCGCGCATCGTCTCTCGCGCGAAGTAGATCGTGACGTTGCGGCACACGACGAGATCGACCTCGCCGGGTTCGAACGGGGGCGCCTCGCCCACGAGGTTGTGCAGGCGCACGTCGACCATGTCGCGGATCTGCGGCACGACGTCGTAGCTGCCGTCGTCGCGGCGCGCGAACCACGAGCTCAGCCGGGCGTCGTCGACGAGAGCGAGCGAGCGACCCTGGTAGCGGGCGCGGCGCGCCCCGGCGACCGCCTGCGACGAGAGG
>DASSQW010000363.1:0-4953 GCA_035702165.1 Candidatus Nanopelagicales bacterium | reverse complement strand
CGCGCGCTCGCCAGCGCGACGACGTACCACCCGGCACCCGCGAGCAGAGGTGCGGCGACGAGCATCCACGTCTCCCCTCCGGTCGCGAGGAACGCGGCACCCGGCAGGACGACGGCCCCGCCCAGCGCGATCGCGCCTGCTCGTGGCACCCCGCGGCGGCGCAGGAGCCACCAGGCGCCCACGGCCACCACCGCCGACACGATCAGGACGAGACCCAGGACGGCCATCACCACAGCCCCGAGGCTCTCGACCGGGTTCACCAGCGGCACGACCACCGCACGTCCGAGCAGGTACGTCGCAAGCACGGTCACCACCAGGGCGAGCGCACCGACGCACGCGGACAGGACGCGGTCGCGGCCCGCGATCGAAGGGGCAGGCAGGCCCTGGAGCGGAGCGTCGGTCACCGTCGTCCGCTCACGGGCTGGCGATGCGGCGCAGCTCGGCAGGGAGCTGGGAGGCGGCCGTCTCGTCGAGCAGGACGAGCGTGCGCTCGCGGCCGCGCGCGCCCGCTGCCGGGACCGCGACCTGCCCGGCGTCGGAGAGGGCGAGCCGGAACGCCGGAGCCTTGGCCTCTCCGTCGCCGATGAGCCAGACCTCGCGCGAGGCCTGGACCGCCGGGAAGGTCAGCGTGATGCGCACCGGAGGCGGCTTGGGGGAACCGTGCACCCCCACGACCCAGCGCTGCGTCTCGTGCACCGCCGGCAGCTGCGGGAAGAGGCTGTTGATGTGGCCGTCAGGGCCCATCCCGAGCAGGGTCACGTCGAACGAGGGCACCTGCGCGTGGTCCTCCGGGCGCGCGTGGCGCCGCAGCTCCTCGGCGTACACCGCGGCAGCCTCGTCGGCGGAGAGGCCAGAGTCGGTCGAGGGCATCGGGTGCACGTGCGCAGGCACGAGCGGGACGTGGTCGAGCAGAGCCTCGCGGGCCTGCTTCTCGTTGCGGTCGGGGTCGTCGGACGCGACGTAGCGGTCGTCGCCCCACCACACGTGCACGGTCGACCAGTCGATCGAGTCGCGGCTCGGCGAGGCCTCCAGCACGGCCAGCACCTTGATGCCGTCCGTGCCCCCGGTGAGCGAGACGTGCGCCGAGCCCCGCGCGCTCTGCGCGTCGACGATGCGAGTGACGAGCCGCGCGGCGACCGCATCGGCGAGCAGGTCGCGATCCTTGTGGACGATGACCTCGGGCGTGCTCACGACCGTCCTCCCGTGCTGCGACGGGCGGGCGCCTTCGCGGCCCTCGTGCTCGGTGCCTTCTTCGTCGTCGCCTTCTTCGTCGTCGCCTTCTTCGTGGGCGTCTTCTTCGTCGCCGCGGGCTTCGTGGCGGTGGTGCGCGCCGCGGCGGCCCGCTTCGACGCCGGCTTGCGGGCGGCCGGCGTCGTCGCCCTCGCGCGAGCGGCACGGTCGGCGTCGGCATCCGCGCCGTCGACGACGTCGATCCCGTCCTGGTGCGACGGACCCTTCGTGCGCCGGACGTGGCCGTGGTTGCCCTGCGAGGGCCAGCCGGCGAGGTGCGGCAGCTCCTCGAGCGTTTCGCCGTAGATCTCGTCGGGATCCAGGCGCCGCAGCTCCTCCGCGATGATCCCGTCGGTCGTACGGCGGTGCAGCGCCGCCTCGCGGGGCGGGAAGCCGGGGCGGGTCATCCGGGCGATGCGGCCGTCGGGGCGGCTGATGGTGATGTCACCGGTCTCGGTGGTCAGCGTGACGCCGGTGATGCCCGGGCCGCGGCTGGTGTGCAGGAGGACGGGCACGCCGAGGTTGCGCTGCAGCCAGGCGGCGAGCAGCAGCGCCGACGGGCTGCTGCGCTGGGCCGAGACCGCCGCGCCGGTGACGGCGCCGAACGGCTGGTCGAGCGAGGACGCGATGAGCGCGCGCCACGGGGTGATGCGCGTCCACGCGAGGTCGGTGTCGCCGGCGCGGTAGCCGCGGCGGTTGGCCTCGAGAGCCTTCATCGGACGGCCCGACTCCGCGGAGTCGGTGATGCGCCGCTGGCCGAGCCGGCCGACCGGGTCGTCCGAGGGGACCTCGGGCGCGGCGCCCGGCCACCAGACCACGACCGGCGCGTCGGGCACGAGGAGAGGCAGCACGACCGAGGCGACGTGGTGGGCCAGCGGGCCGCGCAGCCGCAGCTCGACGACCTCGCCGAGGCCGTCGGTGCCGCCTACGCTCACCTCGGCGTCGAGCCGTGCCGGTCCGCGCCCGGGACGGGGGATCGCCACGAGGATGCGGCTCGGGTGCTCGCGACCCGCCTCGGCCGCCGCGCGCATGGCATCGGCCTGCGTGGCCTCGTCGGCGACGATCACGAGGGTGAGGACGCGACCCACCGCGCTCGAGCCCTGCCGGAAGCGCTCCGCCGAGATCGCGTTGCTGACGGCAGCAGCCGTGGTGTCGTCGAGCCGCACGCTCATGGTCGCCTCCAGGCGCGCCCGTCGCGGGCGAGCATCTCGTGCGAGCCGGCCGGGCCCCACGTGCCGGACTCGTACTGCTCCGGGCGCCCGCGCAGCGCCCAGTGCTCGAGGACCGGGTCGAGCACCTTCCAGCCGAGCTCGACCTCCTCGTGCCTCGGGAACAGCGGGGGGTCGCCGAGCAGGACGTCGAGGATGAGCCGCTCGTAGGCCTCCGGGCTGCTCTCGGTGAAGGAGTCGCCGTACGCGAAGTCCATGTTGACGTCGCGCACCTCCATCTGTGTGCCGGGCACCTTCGACCCGAACCGCATCGTCACGCCCTCGTCGGGCTGGATGCGCACGACGAAGGCGTTCTGGCCGAGCTCCTCGGTGTCGGTGGAGCTGAACGGGAGGTGCGGCGCGCGCTTGAACACGACCGCGAGCTCGGTGACGCGACGACCGAGCCGCTTGCCGGTGCGCAGGTAGAACGGCACGCCGGCCCAGCGGCGGGTGTCGATCTCGAGCTTGATCGCGGCGAAGGTCTCGGTGGTCGAGGCGCGGGAGATGCCCTCCTCCTCGAGGAAGCCCACGACCGGGGCGCCGCCCTGCCAGCCGGCGGCGTACTGCCCGCGCGCGGTGTGCTTGTCGAGGTCCTTCGGCAGCACGATCGCGGTGAGGACCTTCTCCTTCTCGATGCGTACGTCGTTGGCCGAGAACGAGAGCGGCTCCTCCATCGCCGTGAGCGCGAGCAGCTGCAGCAGGTGGTTCTGGATGACGTCGCGCGCTGCTCCGATGCCGTCGTAGTAGCCGGCGCGCCCGCCGATGCCGATGTCCTCGGCCATCGTGATCTGCACGTGGTCGACGTAGTTCGCGTTCCAGATCGGCTCGAACATCGTGTTGGCGAAGCGCAGAGCCAGCAGGTTCTGGACCGTCTCCTTGCCGAGGTAGTGGTCGATGCGGAACACCGACCCCGACGGGAAGACCTCGCCGATCGTCTGGTTGAGCTCCCGCGCGCTCTCGAGGTCGTGGCCGAACGGCTTCTCGATGACGACGCGGCGCCAGGCGCCCTCGTCGGACACCGAGAGCCCGGACCGCTTGAGCTGCTGGACGACCGGCCCGAAGAACTTCGGCGGGATCGAGAGGTAGAACGCATGGTTGCCCCGCGTCCCCCGGACGCGGTCGAGGTCCATCACGACCTGGGAGAGCTGGTCGAACGCGGACTCGTCCCCGATGTCGCCGGCGACGAAGCGGATGCCCTTGCACAGCTCGTTCCAGACGTCCTCGCGGAACTCGGTGCGGGCGTACTCGCGCACGGAGTCGTGCACGATCTGCGCGAAGTCCTGGTCGGCCCAGTCGCGGCGGGCGAACCCGACGAGAGCGAAGCCCGCCGGCAGCAGGCCGCGGTTGGCGAGGTCGTAGACCGCCGGCATCAGCTTCTTGCGCGACAGGTCGCCCGTGACGCCGAAGATCACGAGGCTGCACGGGCCGGCGATGCGGGGGAGCCGCCTGTCCCGCAGATCGCGCAGCGGATTGTCCGACTGCGTCACGATGCCGGTGCGCACGGGCGGCTCAGCCCTTCGAGGCGGCGGTCAGCGCGTCCTGCACCGCGCTCAGCAGCTGCTCCCACGACGTCACGAACTTCTCGACGCCCTCCTCCTCGAGGACGCGGACCACGTCGTCGAGGTCGACGCCGGCCTCACGCAGCGCGGCGAGCGCTGCGTGGGCCGATGCGATCTCGGGGACGACCGTGTCGCCCGTCACCTCGCCGTGGTCGCGGCACGCGTCGAGCGTGGCCTCGGGCATCGTGTTGACGACGTGCTGCGTGACGAGGTCGACGACGTAGCGGGTGTCGGAATAGGCCGGGTCCTTGACGCCCGTCGATGCCCACAACGGCCGTTGCACGTGGGCGCCCTTGGCCGCCAACGCCTTCCAGCGCTCGCCGGCGAGGACCTGCTGGAACGTCTCGAAGGCGACCCGGGCGTTGGCGATCGCTGCCGTGCCACGCAGCGGCGAGCCGTCGCCGAGACGCTTGTCGACCTCCGTGTCGACGCGGCTGACGAAGAACGACGCGACGCTCTCGATGGTCGCGAGGTCGTGGCCGTTCGCGGCGGCCTGCTCGAGACCCGAGAGCCACGCGTCGAGCACGGCCCGGTAGCGGTCGACGGAGAAGATCAGCGTGACGTTGACGCTGATGCCCTCCGCGAGCACCGCGGTGATCGCGGGCAGGCCCTCGACCGTCGCCGGGATCTTGATGAGCACGTTGGGGCGGTCGACCGCCCAATGCAGCGCCTTCGCCTCCGCCACCGTCGCCGCCGTGTTGCGCGCGAGTCGCGGGTCGACCTCGATGCTCACGCGTCCGTCGACGCCGCCGGAGCTCTCGTGGACGGGTGCCAGCACGTCGCAGGCCCAGCGCACGTCGTAGGTCGTGAGCGCGCGGACCGCCTCGCCGAGATCGACGCCGCGCACCGCGAGGTCCTTCACCTGGGCGGCGTACTCGGAGGCGCCGCTGGTGATCGCCTTGTCGAAGATCGACGGGTTCGTCGTGACCCCGACGACGTGCGACCCCTCGACGAGG
>DASSQW010000362.1:0-6806 GCA_035702165.1 Candidatus Nanopelagicales bacterium | reverse complement strand
ACGTTGGAGACGGTGTAGCGGCCGCCGCGCGAGATCGGCAGCATGCAGTCCTTCTGCAGGCCCTCGGCCACGGGGGAGCCGCAGTAGGCGCAGCCGGCCCACGCCTGCGTCAGCGCCGACCACTGCGCGTCGGTGAGGTCGTGGTCCTTCGTCGCCATCCGGCGCATGCGCCGTCGTGCGTAGACGGCGGTCCTGCTGCGGGAGGGCACCTCCCCACGCTAGGGCGCTGGACGGCGTACGCCGGGAAGGCGCAGCGGTGCGGGGGCAGAACGTGCGAGGACCCCGCCACATCGGTGACGGGGTCCTCGCGGTGCTTCGGTCAGGGCTGGAACGGGAGCAGGACGCGGTCGATGCCGTGCGCGATCTGCTTGTTGCCCTTGTTGATGTCGAGCTGCGACAGGATCACGCGCGGGTTGCGGAACTTGTAGGCCTTGTCCCACAGCGAGATCACGGGGCCGGGGTAGACGGCGACGTGGATGGTGAGGCCGAGCGCGGTCCTGAGGGTGGCACCGTTGGACTTCAGCGCCATGGCCGACGTGATCGTCGCCCCAGGGACGACGTGGTAGAGCAGCACCTTCTCCACGGTCGGGATGCCCAGCTTGGCGACGACGCCGAACACCTCGCGCTCGCGCAGCAGCGTCTTGCCGGTCAGCTGCTTGACGAGGATCTGGAACGCGCGGTCGGTGGGCAGGAACGCAGTCAGGGCGACATCGCCCTTGGCGAGCACGCCGACCTTCGAGGTCGGCTTCGCCTTGAGGACGGCGAAGACCGCGTGGGTCACGATGTTGTAGTCGTTCCAGCTCGTGTTCCAGGTGCTGGCGTACGGCGTCACCACGGCGGCCAGCGGCTTGGTGCCGAGGGTCGTCACGGTGGGCGTGGCGGCCGGGGCCGCGGTGGCGGCGCCGACGCCGGTCAGCGCGGATGCCGCGAGTGCGACGCCGGCTGCGGCGGCGACCAACGAACGGGTGAAGCGCATGGGGTGCTCCTCGGGTTCCAGGACGGGCTGTCGAGACCTACTTCCGTCGCCCGGGTCGGTCTGGATGCACCCCCTTCTCGTCGAGATGTCGGGGAGCGCTGCATCCAGCGCCCGCGCTCCGACCGAAGTGCAGTCGTAGGCAGCGACGGCGACAAGGAGGCGGGGCATGAGCGTGGACGTCCTGGACGCTCCGCCTCTGGGCCGAGGTGCCACGTCGTCGGGTTGCGGTATCGAGCGGGCCTGCCAGCCTGGACGCATGGCGTGGGGAGTGCAGGTGGACGACCTCACCGATGCGGAGGTCGCACAGGGCTTCCGCGAGGGCGATGAGGCGTGCCTCGCGGAGGCCTACGGCCGCTGGTCGTCCTTGGTCTACACGATCGCGCTGCGCTCGCTGGGGAACCGCGAGGACGCCGAGGACGTGACGCAGCAGGTCTTCGTCGCCGCCTGGCGCGGTCGCGAGCGCTACAGCGCCGGCGCGGGAACGCTCGCCGGGTGGCTGCTCGGCATCACCCGGCACACCGTCGCGGACCGCTGGGCCGCGAAGGCCCGCGACCAGCGCGTGCTGCGAGCCGTCACGTCCACCACGATCCCGGAGCCGCGAGCGCCGCAGCCGGTCGACGACGTCGCCGACCGCGTCCTGGTCGCCGACGAGCTCTCGCGCCTGGGCCAGCCGGCGCGCCAGATCGTCGAGCTGGCCTTCTTCCAGGACCTCACCCACGCCCAGATCGCCGAGAGCCTCGGCCTGCCGCTGGGTACCGTGAAGTCCCACATCCGCCGCTCCTTGGAGCGGATGCGCGCGCGACTGGAGGTGGACCGTGCCGCACTATGACGACGTCACGCTCGCCCTCCTCGCGCTCGGCGAGCCCGGCGCCACCACCGACTCCGAGGCACACCTCGCGACGTGCGACCAGTGCCGCCACGAGGTCGAGTCTCTCGGGGCGGCCGCAGCCGTGGCCCGCTCGGTGCGTCCGGAGGACGCGCCCGTGACCCCGTCGCCCGAGGTGTGGGACCGGATCGTGCGCGACCTCGAGCAGCCGCGCATCGCGGCGGTCCCCCTGACCGTCGAGGGTGCACCCGCCGACGCCGTCGTGATGCCGATGAAGCCCCGCAGGTGGTCGCGCGCGGCCGCGCTCCTCGCCGCGGCCGCGGTGGGTGTGATCGTCGGCGCGGGCGGGATGCGCGCCCTCGGGCAGGGGGAGCAGCCCGGGCCTGCCGTCGCTGCTCCCCAGGTGGCGACCGCGTCGCTGAAGCCGCTGGACGACCCGAGCGCGAGCGGCACCGCGGTGATCCGCCAGGCGTCCACCGCGCTGCGCACGGTGACCGTGGTCGTCACCGGCCTGCCGCAGCACGTGGGCACGTTCTACGAGGTGTGGCTGATGGACCCGAGCAACGCGCACCTCGTGGCACTCGGGGTGCTCGACTCCAGCGGCCATGGCGAGTTCGCCGTGCCCGCCGGCCTCGACCTCAGCACCTACTCCGCCATCGACGTCTCGCTGCAGCCGATGAACGGCTCGCCCCAGCACAGCGGCGACAGCCCGGTGCGCGGCGAGCTGAGCACCTGAGGCGCGTGCCCGTCCGCGGACCGGCGTACGCCGCGCGACGCGGCTCCGTAGGATCGGAGCAGTCGACGACGGGAGAGTCACGATGGGCACGCGCACCAAGGGCATCCTCACGCTCGCGCTCGTGGCGGGCGCCGCGGTGGGCGGCTACTACCTCTGGAAGCTCGCGATGGAGAAGAAGAAGGTCGCCGACGAGGCGGTCCTGACCATCCAGAGCGAGCTCGACGGTCTCGACCCCGCCACGCGCGCGGCCGTGATCGCGAAGCTGTCGTCCGACGAGGTCAAGCGCTACAAGACCGGCGGCGCCTCGGCGTAGCCGGAGCCCATGACCCTGGCTAGCCTCGACGTCATGAGGCTGCGTCAGGTCGCTCAGCGCGCGGAGGATCTCGGCCGCGCGGTCGCCTTCTACACCGATCTGCTCGGCTCGGAGCCGGTCGCGGTGTTCGACCCTCCGGGTCTGGCGTTCTTCGACCTCGACGGCACGCGGCTGCTCCTCGACACGGGGGCGCCGTCGGCGCTGCTGTACCTCCAGGTCGACGACGTGCGCGAGGCCGTGCAGGGGCTGTGCGCGCGGGGTGCCGTCATCAGTACAGAGCCGCACGTGGTGTTCCCCGACGACGGCGGCACGTTCGACGTCCCGGGCGACGAGTGGCTCGCGTTCGTCACCGACTCCGAGGGCAACGAGGTCGGGCTCATGGCCCGGGTGCCGAGGCAGCCATGACCGAGCGCTACGAGACGGCGCTCGACCGCGCGATCCGTGAGGCGACCGAGCGCGGCGAGTTCGACGACCTGCCCGGTGCCGGCAAGCCGCTGCGCATGCGCAACTCCGGAGATCCGGACTGGTGGCTCAAGCAGCTCGTCGAGCGCGAGCAGATCTCACCGGATCTCACCGTCTCGCTGCGCCGCGAGGCCGACGGCTTCCCGGAGTCGCTGCTCGACCTCCCGACCGAGGACGCGGTGCGCACCGTGCTCGAGGACTTCAACGAGCGGGTCAAGGCGGACTGGATGCGTCCGCGGACCGGCCCGTCGAGCCCGATCGTGGCGCGCAAGGTCGACGTCGACGCCGTCGTCGAGCAGTGGCACGAGCTGAGGCGGCGCGGCGGCCGCTGAGGCCGGACTCCCGCGTCGCAGCGGCGTAGCGTCTGTGCCGGAGGGATCGACATGGGCAACGGATCTTCGACGGTGAGCAGGGCCGGGTCCGGAGGTGCGGGCGCGGTCTACGGGCTCGGCTTCTTCGGTGCGCTGGTCTGGTACTGGCAGAACGCGGACGGGTTCTGGATGCACCTCTGGGCGATCGTCGAGGCGTTCCTGTGGCCCGCGTTCGTCGTCTACGACCTGCTCCAGCACATGTCCTGACACGAGGACGGCCCGCTCCTCGAGGAACGGGCCGTCGTCGTGCGTCGATCAGGCGGGGACGGTCGGTAGCGTCGCGAGACCGGCGGCGAAGCGCGCGTCGCTGGTCTCCTCGTCGACCATGCGCCCGTTGAGGTAGTCGTCGTACGCCGCGAGGTCGAAGTGACCGTGGCCCGACAGCGCGATGAGGATGACCGGCTCGGTGCCGGTCTCCTTCGCCTCCTCGGCCAGGCGCACGGCCGACGCGATCGCGTGCGACGACTCCGGGGCGGGGACGATGCCCTCGGTGCGGGCGAACTGCACCGCTGCCGCGAAGCACTCCGTCTGCGGCACAGCCTCGGCCTCGATCAGACCGAGCTCCTTCACGTGCGACACCAGCGGCGCCATGCCGTGGTAGCGCAGACCGCCTGCGTGGATCGGGTCCGGGATGAACTGGTGCCCGAGCGTGTGCATCTTCATCAGCGGCGTCATGCCGGCGGTGTCGCCGAAGTCGTAGGCGTAGACGCCGTGCGTGAGGGTCGGGCACGACGAGGGCTCGACGGCGATGATGCGCGGTCCGCTGCCGCTCGCCATCTTCTCGCGGAGGAACGGGAAGGTGAGCCCGGCGAAGTTCGACCCGCCGCCGGTGCAGCCGACGATGTGCGTCGGGCTGTCGCCCGCCTTCGCCATCTGCAGGATGGCTTCCTCGCCGATGACCGTCTGGTGCATGAGGACGTGGTTGAGCACGGAGCCGAGCGAGTACCGCACGGTGTCTCCGCCCACGACCGCCGCCTCGACGGCCTCCGAGATCGCGATGCCGAGGGAGCCGCTCATGTTCGCGGGGTCGCCGGCGAGCGCGCGGCCGGCCTCGGTCAGCTGCGACGGGGAGCGGTGGATCTTGGCGCCGAACGCCTCGATCATCAGGCGGCGGAACGGCTTGCTGTCGTAGGAGGAGCCGACCTGCCACACCTCGCACTCGAGGTCGTAGAGGGCGCATGCGAACGCGAGCGCGGTGCCCCACTGACCGGCGCCGGTCTCCGTCGTGAGCTTCCGGACGCCGGCCTTCTTGTTGTAGTACGCCTGAGGCACCGCGGTGTTCGGCTTGTGCGAGCCGGCCGGCGAGGTGCCCTCGTACTTGTAGTAGATGCGGGCCGGTGTGCCGAGCGCCTTCTCGAAGTTGTGCGCGCGGAACAGCGGCGTGGTCCGCCACTGGTGGTAGACGTCGAGGACGCCGCCGGGGATGTCGACGTACCGGTCCTGCGAGACCTCCTGCAGGATCAGGTCCATCGGGAACAGCGGCGCGAAGTCGTCGGGGCCGGCGGGCTCGAGCGTGCCGGGGTGCAGCGCCGGGGGCGGCGGCGAGGGCAGGTCGGGGACGATGTTGTACCAGGTGGTCGGCGTCTCGTCCTCGTCGAGCAGGTACTTGTGCCGGCGCACGGTGTCGTCCATCGTCGTCCCTTTCTTCACCACGGGTTCTCGGTCCGGCCGGGGGTGCCGGGCCTGCGCGCAACCTAGCGGGGGAGCCCGCACGGAGGCGGCCGAATAGGTCTCCTGTGCTCGACGACGCACCCGCCGGACGGGACCCGTCCGCTGTGCGGGACCTCAGTCCGTGCCGTCGTCGCTGCCGTGGCGTGGCGGCAGGACGAGGTGCGCGACGCCGGTGTCGAGGTCCACGGTGCTCCGCGGCGGCGCGGCGTCGCCCTCCTCGTCGCGCTTGAGCTCCATGAACTCGTCGTGCTCCTTCTTGTGGCGCGTGCTCGGCGCGAACGCCATGCCCAGGACGTCGACGGCCGCGGAGCCCACGACGGTCCTGGGACGCTCGCCCGAGCGTCGGCGCCGGCGCGACATCGCCACCTCGAGGACACCCGCGATCACGAGCAGGATCACGAGACCAGGCAGCGTCATGGCGAACAGCGTGCTCACATCGCCCCCAGCTGCGCCGCGATCTCATCGATGCGGTGCGCCTGCTCGATGTCGAGCTGTGTCACGCCGCCAGCGTCGTGCGTCGACAGCGAGATGCGCAGCGTGCGCCACCGGATGTCGATGTCGGGGTGGTGGTCCATCTCCTCGGCCACCTCGGCGATCTCGGTCACCGCGCGGATCGCATCCGGGAAGCCGGGGAAGGACATCGACCGCGTGAGCAGGTCGACGTCGCCGGTCCAGCCCGGGAGCGCCTCGAGCTGCCGGGCGACCTCCTCCGCGTCGAGCCGACGTGGTCGCGCCATGCCACCAGGGTCGCACGGCACGATGCGGAAGGCGACGTACGGCTGATCCGGTACGACGCGCGCGCACGGCAGACTCGTCCGGCGGGCGACGGGAGCGAGGAGGCGGGGCGTGGGCGCGATGGGTGAGCCCTCGGCGCTCGCGTTCGCCGTCGCCGCGCTGCTCTGGCTGCTCCTCGGCTTCGTGCCGGGGCTGCTCGTCGGCACCGTCCTCACACCCGACCGGAGCAGGCTGGACCGGCTTGCGGTCGCTCCGCTCGTGTCGGTCGCCCTGGGCTTCGCGCCGGCGTCCTGGCTGTCCGCGCTCGGCGTGCCGGGGGCCTGGCACGCCGCATGGATCGTGCCGCTGGTGGTGTCCCTCGTCCTGCTCGTGGTCCTCGCGCGTCGCGGCGACCTCGCGCCTCTGTTCTCGTGGTCGCGGTCAGTGGTCAGCGTGGCCGCTGCGATCACCGTGGCCGCGTCCACCTGGGTCGTGGGGATCTCGATCTCGACGCCCGGATGGTCGGCTGAGGCGCCCAATGTCGACGGCAGCAGCCACGGGGTGTTCGTGGCGCGAATCCTCGGCTCCGGGAGCGTGGATCCGGATCGCGTCGCGGTGTTCGACCTCGCGGACCCGGGCGCACTCCATGTGTTCTACCCGCTGGGGCTGCACGCGCTCGCCGCACCCGTCGCAGCCCTCACGACCGTGGCGAGCGCCTTGCTCGTGTCGCTCACCAT
>DASSQW010000361.1:0-4909 GCA_035702165.1 Candidatus Nanopelagicales bacterium | reverse complement strand
GGCGACTCGTACCAGATGAAGTGCCCGGTGCCGGGGACGACCACCACGTCGGCCGCTGCGCCGATCGCCTCCGCCGTGTCCGTCGACGCCGTGAGCGGCATCGGGCTCCCGCCGCCGTGCACGAACACGGTCGGCACCGCGCATCCCGTCAGCCGGTCGGCCAGGGCGGGCATCAGCTCCTGCAGGGAGGCCCACGTGCGGGCGTACGCCTCGACCGACATCGGCGTCGGCGGCATCGGAGGGGCGGAGGCGGGGTCGGCGTAGTACGCCGGCCAGACCAGACGCAGCGACTCGAGGGCGTCCTCGACCGAGCCCTCCCCGGCCATGGCCCGGGCGTCGAGCTCCTCCATCCGCGCGACGTCCTCGGCCGGCGTTCGGGCCGACATCTCCGCCGCGAACTCGGCCTCGCCGCCGTCGCCGACGCCGCCGAGCGGATCGGCCACGACCGCTGCCACGACCCGGTCGGCGTGGTCGGCGAGGACATGCAGGAGCAGGTGGCCGCCCCACGAGTGCCCGATGATGACCGCGCGGTCCCAGCCGAGCGAGTCGAGCACGAGCGTGACGTCGCGTGCCTGCGTGGCGACGTCGTAGGGCTCGCCGGCCGTGCTGGGAGCCAGGCCGCGCTGCTGGTAGCGGGCGACCAGATAGCCGTCCGCGAGCTCGGTGACGAGGTCCTCGAGGTAGTCGCAGCCGAGCCCTGGCCCGCCGTGCAGGAGCAGCACGGGCTCGCCCGCGCCGCTGACCCGGCCGACCAGGGTGCCGCCGGGTACCTGCGCCTCGAACCCCGTCGCGTCCATGGCGCGAACGTAGGTCGTGGCTGCGGGCACCGCAGCCGATCCGCGGTTCCTAGGCGGGTCCGCGGTCGCTGGTGAAGAACGCGTCGAGGTCGCTGCCCGGTGCGGTGCGTCCGAATGCCTCGAAGCTGCCCTCGTCCGCGAGGCCGCGGGCGGCGTCGAGGAAGCCGAGCCACGCGGCGCGCGCGAGCGCGCCGCCGACGCTGATGCGCCGGACGCCGAGCGCGGCGTAGTCGCTCACCCTCAGACCGTCGGGCCACGCCATCAGCAGGTTCAGCGGCTTCGGCGCCACGGCGTCGACGATCCGCTCGATGTCGGCGGGCGCGCGCAGGCCGGGCGCGTAGAGGCAGTCCGCCCCCGCGTCGGCGTACGCCGTCAGCCGGGCGACGATCTCGTCGAGATCGGTGCGGCCGTAGAGCAGCCCCTCAGCGCGCGCGACCAGCAGGGTGTCGCCGCCCGCCGCATCGATGGCGCGGCGGGCAGCCCGGACCCGCTCGACGGCGTGGTCCAACGCGTAGAGCGGGTCGTCCCCCTCGCGGGTCGAGTCCTCGATCGAGAGGCCGGCGACCCCCGTCTCCACGGCCGCATGCACGTTCGTCGCGACCTCGTCCGGAGCCACCGCGAACCCGTCCTCGAAGTCCGCGTTCACCGGGACGTCGGTCGCCGCGACGAGCTCGGCGAGGTGGGTGAGCGCGAGGTCGAGCGTGATGCCGTTGTCGGGGCGGCCGAGCGACCACGCGAGGCCCGAGCTCGTCGTCGCGAGCGCCGGGAAGCCCATGCCCTGCAGCATCCGCGCGCTGCCGACGTCCCACGGGTTCGGGATGACGAAGCAGCCGCTCTCGTGCAGGTGGTGGAACGCGGCGCGCTTGTCGGCGACCGAAGGCGTGGCGGAGGTCATCGGCCCAGGCTGGGCAGCCGGCCACCGGCTGTCAACGTCCGACCGCGCACAGCCCCCGAGCGATGCCGCACGGCGCGGGCGCGCGACCGCGGCTCGGCAGGGACGTAGGCTCGTGGCATGACCGTGCACCGCGTCATGGGGATCGAGACGGAGTACGGCATCTCTGTGCCCGGGCACCCGCACGTCAACTCGATGCTCACGAGCTCGCAGGTCGTCAACGCCTACGCCGGCGCCGTGCTCCCGGCATCGCGGCAGAAGCCGCGCTGGGACTACGACGAGGAGACCCCGCTGCGCGACGCGCGCGGGTTCGACCTCACCCGGGCGGATGCCGACCCGAGCCAGCTCACCGACGAGGACCTCGGTCTGGCCAACCTGATCCTCACCAACGGCGCGCGCCTGTACGTCGACCACGCGCACCCCGAGTACTCCAGCCCCGAGGTCACCAACCCGCGCGACGCCGTCGTGTGGGACAAGGCCGGGGAGCGGATCATGGCGCGAGCCGTGGAACTCGTCCTCGGCATCCCGGGCGCCCAGCCGGTGAACCTCTACAAGAACAACACCGACAACAAGGGCGCGTCGTACGGCACCCACGAGAACTACCTGATGCGACGTACGACGCCGTTCGTCGACATCGTGAAGCATCTGACCCCGTTCTTCGTGTCGCGCCAGGTCGTCACGGGCTCAGGACGTGTCGGCATCGGGCAGGAGGGCCGCAAGCACGGCTTCCAGCTCTCGCAGCGCGCCGACTACTTCGAGGTCGAGGTCGGGCTCGAGACGACCCTCAAGCGCCCGATCATCAACACCCGCGACGAGCCGCACGCCGATCCCGAGAAGTACCGGCGTCTGCACGTCATCGTCGGCGACGCGAACCTCTCCGAGATCTCGACGTACCTGAAGATGGGGACGACGTCCCTCGTGCTGTCGATGCTCGAGGACGGCGCGCTCGACCTCGACCTCGTCATGGACGCGCCGGTCCGCGAGATGCACGCCGTCTCGCACGACCCCTCGTTGCGGCACCTGGTCACCCTGGTGTCGGGTCGTCGCCTCACGGCCGTGCAGATGCAGCTGGAGTTCCTCGAGCAGGCGCGCAAGCACGTCGAGCGCCGCGGGGAGGTCGACGCGCTCACCGCAGACGTCCTCGACCGCTGGGAGTCCGTGCTCGCACGCCTGGAGACCGACCCGATGTCGCTGTCGCGGGAGCTCGACTGGGTCGCGAAGCTCGCGCTGCTCGAGGGCTACCGCGAGCGGGACGGCCTCGACTGGGAGCACCCGCGTCTCGGGCTCGTCGATCTCCAGTACAGCGACGTGCGCCAGGGCAAGGGCCTCGCGCAGCGCCTCCAGGCGCGTGGCGCGCTGCTGCGCCTCACCACCGACGCCGAGGTCGACGCCGCCGTCACCACCCCGCCGACGGACACGCGCGCGTGGTTCCGCGGCGAGTGCCTGCGCCGCTACCCCGAGAGCGTCGCTGCGGCGTCGTGGGACTCGGTGATCTTCGACGTCCCGGGGCACGACGCCCTGCAGCGTGTGCCCACCCTCGAGCCGTTGCGCGGCACCCGCGCGCACGTCGGTGCGCTCCTCGACGCGAGCCCCACCGCCGCGGACCTGCTGGCAGCCCTCAACTCCTGACGACCACCATCGACGCGTGATGAGCGGGCGCTAGAAGGTCCGGTGATCACGCACCGACGGCTGCGGCCGGACACGCGTGGACGCCGCTGGCCGACGGCGGGGCGCGCGAGGAGGGTCGCGTGGGTAGGGTCGTGATGTGGCCGCCGCGGCCGCAGCGCACGTCCCACCGAGGGGAGCCCGCCATGCCGACTCGTGAGCCGGGGGAGCAGCAGCACCGGTCCCGCTCGACCGAGGACCAGGTCGAGGAGACCGTCGAGGCGTCGAGCGACCTCGCGGAGCGCAAGGAGGCCCTCGACGCCGACATCGACGCGATCCTCGACGACATCGACGAGGCGCTGGAGAGCAACGCGGAGGAGTTCGTCCGCGGGTTCGTCCAGAAGGGCGGCGAGTGAGCGCCGCGCCGCGAGGCACGGACAGTCCTCGCGCGTCCGACGACAACCAGCGGCGCCCGCGCCGGCAGGAGGCAGCACGGTGAGCACGTCCACGTCCGGAGGGCAGGGGTCCTCCCTGTCGCCCGCGTTCCTGCGCACGGGATCGTCGTCGTTCGCGGAGTTCCTCGCGGAGCACGACCCGTCGCTGCTGCCCGCGGGCCGCTCGCTGCCGGCGGGCATGACCGTCGAGGTGCCCCACGGCACGACGATCGTGTCGCTCACCTACGACGGCGGCGTGATCATGGCGGGCGACCGCCGCGCCACGATGGGCAACATCATCGCGCAGCGCGACATCGAGAAGGTGTTCCCGGCCGACGAGTCCAGCTGCGTCGGCATCGCGGGGACGGCAGGTCTCGCCGTCGAGCTCGTGAAGCTCTTCCAGGTCGAGCTCGAGCACTACGAGAAGATCGAGGGCGCGCAGCTCAGCCTCGACGGCAAGGCCAACCGGCTGGCCGCCCTGCTGCGCAACAACCTCGGCATGGCGATGCAGGGGCTTGCGGTCGTGCCGCTCTTCGCGGGCTACGACCACGACGCCGAGATGGGCCGCATCTTCAGCTACGACGTCACGGGCGGCCGCTACGAGGAGCACCGCCACCACGGCGTCGGCTCGGGCTCGCTGTTCGCCCGCGGATCGCTCAAGAAGCTGTGGCGCGAGAGCCTCAGCGAGGCCGACGCCGTCACGGTCGCGGTCGAGGCGCTCTACGACGCGGCCGACGACGACTCCGCCACCGGCGGCCCCGACCTCGCGCGCGGCATCCTGCCCGTCATCGTGGTCGTCGACGCCGACGGCTACCGCCGCCTCGACGACACCGAGCTCGACCCGCTCGTCCGAGCCGTCGTAGCGGCGCGCCAGTCGCGTCCCGACGGCCCGCGCGCGAACGTGACGGCCTGAGGAGCGCCCGATGAGCATGCCGTTCTACGTCTCGCCCGAGCAGGTCATCAAGGACAAGGCCGACTACGCCCGCAAGGGCATCGCGCGCGGCCGCAGCGTCGTCGTGCTGCAGTACGCCGGCGGCCTGCTGTTCGTCGCGGAGAACCGGTCGCGCGCGCTGCACAAGATCTCCGAGATCTACGACTGCATCGCGTTCGCCGCCGTCGGCAAGTACAACGAGTTCGAGAACCTGCGCGTCGCCGGGGTGCGCCTCGCGGACCTGCGCGGC
>DASSQW010000360.1:0-8105 GCA_035702165.1 Candidatus Nanopelagicales bacterium | reverse complement strand
GAAGACCGTCCATAAGCAGCCGTCCCCAGTTGAGCATCTCCTGCTCTGGTGTCGGCTGTTGCTGAGACCCTGTGGTCATTCTCGTCTCCCTTCGTCTCCAGTCATCGGGCGTGGTGGAGTCTCTCAGCCAGATCGGCGTTTGCTATCTACAGGTTCCGCGAATCTGATCGGCCCCTTTGACGTCGGACGAGCAAGTTGGGACCTGTCGAGTGTTTGTCAGGCCACGGGTCACGGCTCACGACATGACCCCGCGCCGATACGGAGCAGGCGGCTGCACCGACCAATGGAGCGACCAACCAAGCAGGTAAGTACCGTTGTGTCGTTAAGACCACGCTGCTGAGCTGCCTGCTCAACGCCGTGCCCGCGCACGAGCGCGTTGTCACGTGCGAGGAGGTCTTCGAGGTGCGTCTCGACCGCCCGGACTGGGTGGCCATGCAGACCCGTCAGGTCGGTCTCGAGGGCACGGGCGAGATCTCCCTCCGCCGCCTCGTGATCGAGGCGCTGCGTATGCGCCCCCACCGGCTCGTCGTGGGCGAGGTCCGGCAGGCCGAGGCGCTCGACCTCCTGGTGGCGCTGAACTCCGGCATGCCCGGCATGACGTCGGTGCACGCGAACTCGGCACGCGACGCGATCACCAAGCTCTGCGTGCTGCCGATGCTCGCGGGCGAGAACGTCACGGCGGCCTACATCGTCCCGACGGTCGCGAGCGCGGTCGACCTCGTCGTCCACGCGAGCACCGGGCCCGACGGCCGCCGTCGCGTGCGGGAGATCGTGGCGCTGTCCGGCCGGATCGAGGACGGCGTGGTCGAGACGAGCGACGTGTTCACAACGCGCGGAGGAGAGCTGGTCCGTGCGCAGGGGTTCCCGCCGCATGCGGAGCGCTACGCCGCGCACGGCATCGACCTCCGCGCAGTGCTCGGAGCGGTGTGATGGGCGCGCTGGTGGGTCTGCTCGCCGGGATAGGGATCCTGCTCGCGCTGCAGTCGCGCGGTGCGTCGGCGCAGGCGAGTCCTGCGCGCGGGCCGGGGCCGCTGCGCCGTCGGCTCGACGCCGCCGGTCTTCGCGACGTCCCGGTCGCGCGCGTCCTCGCCACGTGCGCGGGCGCCGGTGCCGTCGGTGGTCTGCTCATGCTCGTCGTCTCGGGATCGGCCGTGGTCGGTCTCGCGTTCGCCGTCGTCACCGCGTGGCTTCCCCTCGGCGCGGCAGGTCGCCGCGCCGCGCGACGCGGTGCCGAGCTGACCGCCGCCTGGCCCGACGCCGTCGACGACCTCGCGTCGGCGGTGCGCGCCGGGATGTCGTTGCCCGACGCCGTGGCGGCGCTGGCCGAGCGGGGCCCGGAGTCGTTGCGCGCACCGTTCGCCTCGTTCGCCGCTGACCACCGGGTGACCGGCTCCTTCGACGTCTGCCTGGACCGGCTCAAGGCCGAGCTCGCCGATCCCGTGGGGGACCGCGTGGTCGAGGCGCTGCGGCTCTCGCGCGACGTCGGCGGCACCGAGCTCGGCCGTCTGCTGCGGACGCTGTCGTCGGTGCTGCGCGAGGACGCCAGGACGCGCGCGGAGCTCGTGGCGCGCCAGTCGTGGGCGGTGAATGCGGCACGGCTCGCGGTGGCAGCCCCCTGGGCCACGCTCGCGTTCCTGTCGCTGCGCCCCGGTGCGCTCGCGGCGTACGACTCGTCGGGCGGGATCGTGGTGCTCCTCGTCGCCGCGTGCCTCTCGGCCGCTGCCTACATCGCGATGCGGACGATCGGCCGCCTGCCGCGCGACGAGCGGGTGCTGGCATGAGCGCGGTCGGAGCGCTGGTCGGCGGCCTCGCCGGGTGCGGCGTCCTCCTCGTGGCTGCCGGCGCCGCCGCCCGGCGCTCGCCGACGCCGGCAGAGCGCATCGCGCCCTACCTCGACGGTCCGTCGGCAGCACGCAGCAGCAGCGGGACGCCGACCCTCGTCCGGCTCGTCGGTCCCTCGCTGCGCGAGGGCGCCGCCTGGCTCGACGGCGCCCTCGGTGACGGCGCTGCGCTGCGCCGCCGGCTCGACGCGGCCGGCCGGTCGGACGCGACCACCACGGCGTTCCGCCTCCAGCAGCTGGTGTGGGGCCTGGTCGGCGTCGGCGGCTCCGCGTCGGTGCTCGCTCTGCTCGCTGCCCGCGGGCGGCTGGGCGCCGCAGCGCCCGCACTGCTCCTCGTGGCCATCTCGGGCGCCGCGGGCGCGATCCTCTGCGACCGGAGCCTCACCCGAGCCGTCGCCCGGAGGCGTGACGCGATCCGGATGGGTCTGCCCGCCGTCGCGGACCTGCTCGCGCTCGCCGTCGCGGCGGGGGAGTCGCCTGTGGCTGCGCTCGATCGCGTCGCGCGCATCGCCCATGGACCGCTCGCGATCGAGTGCCGTCGTGCGTGCGACGACACCGGCTCCGGCGTCCCCTTCACGGACGCGCTGGACGCGATGGCCGAGCGGGTCGACGTGCCGGCGGTGCGCCGGTTCGTCGACGGAGTCGCGATCGCCGTGCAGCGCGGCACGCCGCTCGCCGACGTCCTCCGCGCGCAGGCCGGCGACGCGCGCGCGGACCTCCATCGCGGGCTGCTCGAGACCGCAGGTCGCAAGGAGGTCCTCATGCTCGTCCCGGTGGTCTTCCTGGTGCTTCCGACGGTCGTGCTCGTGGCGCTGTACCCCGCTGTCTCGTCGTTGTCGTCGCTCACCCCTTGACCCGCCAATCCCTTCTCAACATTGGAGAACTGCTGTGCTCACCCGTCTCCGGACGCTCGTCCACGAGTTGCCCACCCGCCTGCACGATGACCGGGGCGACGTCCCCGGATGGGTGCTCGTCGCCGTCATGACCGCAGGTCTCGTGACCGCGCTGTGGCTCGTCGCCGACGGCCAGCTCACCTCGGTGCTGCAGCGCGCGATCACGTCGGTCACCAAGCCCTGACCGTGCTCGCGCCCGCGCACCGGTCCTACGACGACGACGGCTCGGCGGTGGTCGAGTTCGCGGTCGTCGTGCCGTTGCTCGTCCTGCTGCTGCTGGCCGTCGTGCAGGTGGGTCTCGCGCTGCACGTCCGCTCGACGCTGCAGTCGGCGGCCGCCGAGGGCGCACGTGTCGCGGCGGTGTCGAGCGGGAGCCCCGACCTCGCTCTCCGACGTGTCGAGCAGTCGCTGGCCGATTCCCTCGCCGACGGTGTCGTCGAGTCGGTGTCGGTGCGGCCGGTCCGCAGCGGCGGGCTCGCCGCGGTCGAGGTCGAGATCCGCGCGCGGCTCCCGCTCGTCGGGCTGCTCGGACCGTCGGTGCTCGTGGTCTCGGGCCATGCGATGGCCGAACCGTGATGCGCCGGCGCCGCACGATGGCGGCACACGACGAAAGCGGCACTGCGGTGCTCGAGGTGCTGCTGCTCGGAGTCGGACTGCTCGTGCCGCTGCTGTACGGCGTGCTGTCGGTGATGGCGGTGCAGTCGGCGTCGTTCGCCGCCACGGCCGCCGCCCGTGAGGCGGCGCGGGCCTACGTCACCGCGGGCACGCCCGCCGAGGGTCTGGTCCGAGCCCGCGCAGCGACACGCCTCGTGCTCGCCGACGCCGGGCTCCCGACCACGACGCCGGTCGTCCGCTGCGTCGGTGGCTGCCTCGTCCCCGGATCGCGCGTCGACGTCACCGTGCGGGTCGCCGTACCGCTTCCTCTGCTCGGTGGTCCCGGGGTGACCGTTGCGGGGCAGGAGTCGATGCCCGTCGACCGCTACCGGAGCGCGCCGTGAGGCTCCGCACCGACGACCGCGGATCGGTGCTGCCGCTGGTGATCGGCGTGGTCGCCATCGTGCTGACGCTGGTCACCGTCGTCACCGACGTGAGCGTGCTGTGGCTGCAGCGCCGTGCCCTGCAGGCGACCGTCGACGGTGCCGCGCTCGCCGGCGCGCAGGCCGTCGATCTGCCCGCGGTGTACGCCGGCGGCGCGCACGGCGACCTGGCGCTCGACCCGCGCGCCGCGCGCTCCGCAGTCCGCGGCTACGTCCGTGCGGTCCCGACCACGCTGCGCTCGCTGCGCGTGGCGTCGGTGGTGGTCTCGGGCAGCAGGGTGACGGTGCGCGCCACTGCAGTCGCGAGCCCGCCGTTCCTCGCACTGCTCACCGGCCGCGGCATCACCGTCGTCGCCGAGGCGAGCGCCATCACGACCGCCGGCTGATCAGAACCCGCTGGTGTTGGTGAAGCAGGAGCCCGGCTCGACGGCGTCCGGATCTGTCATGTCGAACGACGGGTCGGAGCCGCCGGCCGTGCCCTTCACTGCCGCACGGTCCACCCACGCCTCGAGGTAGTCGGGCTGCTTCCAGTCCGAGCCGCACACGGAGGCCGAGCTGATGTAGTGCGAGTACCACTGGCGCAGCCATACGTTGTGCGGCCCGTATCCCTCGAACTGCAAGTAGCCCGAGCGGCGCACCGCGATCGCCCGAGGCGCGCCGCCCTTGGCCGGACGCACCCAGTACGCCGTCGTGAACACGAAGGGCACGCGCACGAACTGCCCCTTGAGCGTCGCCCTGCCGACGCGGCCCTTCGAGCGGCCCGGAGCCAGCACGACCCAGTCGCCGGGGTGGAAGCGGTTGGCGAGGTCGACGTAGCCGAAACCCTTCTTGCCCTTGGTCCTCACCCAGGTCGAGTGCTGCTGCTTGGCGTAGGCGGGGAAGCCCGGGCCGAGGGTCGTGAGCACCTGCGACATCTCGCCCTTGAAGGTGACGCCCGGGTCGAGCAGAGCCTTCGACAGGTACTTCACCGTCATCGCGTAGGCGGCCTTGACCTGCGCGGTGCGGTAGATGCCGACCCTCGCTGCCGTTGGCGCGACGAGGCCGGCGAACCCCGGCTTCCAGGATGCGGCCGGGCTGCCGGCGAACGGCAGCGCCGCGGTCGCGCTCGGGGTGGCGGACGGCGCTGCGCTGGTGGGCGACGCGGTGGGCGCGGCGGGAGTCGACGACGTCGGCGCCCCGGACGCGCCGGCCCGAGCAGCTGCGTCCGTGCCTGCGAACGGCCCCACCTTGACGACGGCCGCGGCGCCGCCGGCCGCGACCACGAGCGCGGCTGCGGTCACGCCGACGATCGCCGCCGTGCGACCGCCGCGCTTCGAGGCCCTGCCGGACTGCTGGTCCCAGTAGGCCTGAGCGTCCTTGGCCTGTTGCTGCTCCGCCTTGCGCCGCTCCTTGAACTCGCGCTTGACCTCGCGCAGCGACTCCTTGCTCGGCTGCTCCCCGTACGACACCCGTCCCCCTCCGCAACGACGGAGGGAGGGTGCCATGACCGCCCCCGGCGTTGCCCGTTCGGAGAGCGGGCGCCTCTCGCGCGAGGAGCGGCCAGGAACGACCAGAGCGTGCGATGGAGTCGAGGTATCGCCCCGACAGCTGTCGACGGGTCGTCGGAGGTCTCCGGGACGGAAGGTCAGTCGGCGCCGAACTCGAAGGAGGCGCGGTCGAGGGACTCGACCTCGGCGTCCTCCTCCGGGTTGTCCGGGCGCTCGGCGATCGCGGGCGCCTCGCCGGCCTCGATGCGTCCGACGAGCTCGGCGTGCCCGACGAGCTGTCCCTGCCCGGCGTAGAGCTCGAGCTTGGCGCGGGTGTCGGCGATGTCGAGGTTGCGCATGGTCAGCTGGCCGATGCGGTCGAGGGGACCGAACGCGGCGTCCTCGGTGCGCTCCATGGAGAGCCGGTCGGGGTGGTAGCTGAGGTTCGGGCCCGAGGTGCGCACGATCGAGTAGTCCTCGCCGCGTCGAAGCCGCAGCACGACCTCGCCCGTCACCGCGCCCGCGACCCAGCGCTGCAGGCTCTCGCGGAGCATGAGCGACTGCGGGTCGAGCCAGCGGCCCTCGTAGAGCAGCCGACCGAGGCGGCGGCCCTCCGCGTGGTAGTTCGCGATCGTGTCCTCGTTGTGGATCGCGTTGAGCAGCCGCTCGTACGCCGCGAACAGCAGCGCCATGCCCGGGGCCTCGTAGATGCCGCGGCTCTTGGCCTCGATGATGCGGTTCTCGATCTGGTCGCTCATGCCCAGGCCGTGACGACCGCCGATGGTGTTCGCCTCGTGCACGAGGTCGACCTGGGTGGCGAACGTGCGGCCGTCGATGGCGACCGGGCGGCCCTGCTCGAACCGGATCGCGACGTCCTCGGTCTCGATCGCCACCGACGGGTCCCAGAACCGCACGCCCATGATCGGCTGGACGACCTCGATCGACTCGTCGAGGTGCTCGAGGGTCTTGGCCTCGTGGGTGGCGCCCCAGATGTTGGCGTCGGTGGAGTAGGCCTTCTCCTGGCTGTCGCGGTAGGGGAGTGCGCGCTGGGCGAGCCAGGCCGACATCTCGTGCCGGCCGCCGAGCTCGGAGACGAAGTCGGCGTCGAGCCAGGGCTTGTAGATGCGCAGGCTCGGGTTGGCCAGCAGGCCGTAGCGGTAGAAGCGCTCGATGTCGTTGCCCTTGAAGGTCGAGCCGTCGCCCCAGATGTCGACGTCGTCCTCGCGCATCGCGCGCACGAGCAGCGTGCCGGTGACCGCGCGCCCGAGCGGCGTGGTGTTGAAGTACGACCGGCCGCCGGTGCGGATGTGGAACGCGCCGCACATGAGGGCCTGCAGTCCCTCCTCGACCAGCGCCTCCTTGCAGTCGACCAGGCGCGCGAGCTCCGCGCCGTACTGCAGGGCGCGGCCAGGGACCGACTCGATGTCGGGCTCGTCGTACTGACCGAGGTCGGCGGTGTAGGTGCAGGGGACGGCGCCGTGCTCGCGCATCCAGGCGACTGCCACCGAGGTGTCGAGCCCGCCGGAGAACGCGATGCCCACCCGCTCGCCTGCGGGGAGCTGGGTCAAGACCTTCGACATGCCCGACAGGTTAGGGGGACGCCGTCCGCCGCTGCCGCCCGGGCCACGTGCTGAGACACCCGGCCGGTCCGGGGTCGCCCGGTCGCCGACTACCCTCTCTCCCGTGGCCATCCAGGATCCCCGCGAGGCTCTCGCCGAGCACGACGCGACGCTGACGAGCATCGAGAAGGTGCTCGACGTCCCCGCGATGCGCGAGGAGGTGGCGGCGCTCGAGACGGAGGCGAGCGCACCCGATCTCTGGGACGACCAGGCCAAGGCCCAGCAGGTCACCTCGCGGCTGTCCTTCGTGCAGGGCGAGATCGCCCGGGTCACCGGCCTGCGCCAGCGCATCGACGACGTCGCCGTGATGCTCGACCTCGCCGACGAGATGGACGACGACGACACCCGCACCGAGGCGATCAACGAGATCGAGATGCTGGGGCGGTCGATCAGCGAGCTCGAGGTGCGCACCCTGCTCTCGGGCGAGTACGACCAGCGCGAGGCGATCGTCACGATCCGCGCCGAGGCCGGCGGGGTCGACGCCGCCGACTTCGCCGAGATGCTCCTGCGCATGTACACCCGCTACTGCGAGCGCCACGGCTACCCGTTCGAGGTGATGGACACCTCCTACGCCGAGGAGGCGGGCATCAAGTCGGCGACGTTCTCGGTGAAGGTGCCCTACGCCTACGGCACGCTCTCGGTCGAGCAGGGCACGCACCGTCTCGTGCGCATCTCGCCGTTCGACAACCAGGGACGCCGGCAGACCTCCTTCGCCGGCGTCGAGGTGCTGCCCATCGTCGAGCAGACCGACCACATCGAGATCCCCGACGACGAGCTGCGCGTCGACGTCTACCGCTCGAGCGGCCCCGGCGGCCAGGGAGTGAACACCACCGACTCCGCCGTCCGCCTCACGCACCTGCCGACGGGCATCGTCGTCTCCTGCCAGAACGAGCGCTCGCAGATCCAGAACCGCGCCAGCGCGATGATCGTGCTGCAGTCCAAGCTGCTCGAGCGCGCGCGCCAGGAGGAGCAGGCGAAGATGAACGCCCTCAAGGGCGACTCGTCGGGCTCGTGGGGCAACCAGATGCGGTCCTACGTCCTGCACCCGTACCAGATGGTCAAGGACCTGCGGACCGAGGTCGAGACGGGCAACACCGCCGCGGTGCTCGACGGCGAGATCGACGACTTCATCGAGGCCGGGATCCGCTGGCGCCGTACGGCGAACGCGTAGCGGCACCAGCGCGCCGCCCGGGTCCTTGCTCGCGCCGGCGCTAGCCTCGGGATGCCGCCCGGTCGCGGGCGACCGGGG